>JAFWEY010000047.1 GCA_017512675.1 Clostridia bacterium
CACCACACGATGGGCGGCGTCGCGATCAACCCCAACGCCGAGGTGCTGGACGGGAGCGATCAGCCGATTCCCGGCCTTTACGCGGCGGGCGAAGTCACCGGCGGCGTGCACGCAGGCAACCGCCTGGGCGGCAACGCCATCGCCGACTGCTTCGTTTTCGGGCGCATCGCCGGCAGGAACGCCGCGGCGAAGTAATCGGACGCGCGGGCGCCGAACCGCGATGAAACCGGCGCGTCCCGCGAACGCCAAAAAACGGTCCGCCGCCCCGAGGGGCGGCGGATTCGTTTGTCTGCGGTTTTCAGTCTCCGAACGTGATGCCGATTTCGCGGGCCGTGCGGACCAATTCGTGATCCGGCGGCACCATCTTGGTTTTTCCGGCCACCTCCGCCAGCGGATTGGCGACCACTGTGTCGCCTTTCAGGGCCACCGACACGCCGTATTTGCCCTCCTTGATCAGCTCCGCCGCCATCACGCCCAGGCGCGTGGACAGAACGCGGTCGTACGGGCAGGGGGAGCCGCCCCGCTGGATGTGCCCGGGGATCACCGCGCGGGTCTCCATGCCGGTCAGCTTCTGGATTCCCTCCGCCACCCGGTACGCGACCGTGCGGTACGGGTTCTCGTTGACGCGCTCCTTCTTCTTCATCGCAGCCTCTTCTTTGGAGAGCGCACCCTCCGCCACCGCGATGATGGTAAAGCTCTTCTTGCTGCGCAGCCGCGCCTCGCATGCGGCGGCGACCTTTTCGACGTCGTAGGGAATTTCCGGCAGCAGCACCACGTCGGCGCCGCCGGCGATGCCGCTCTGCAGCGTCAGCCAGCCGGCTTTGTTGCCCATCAGCTCCACCACCATGACCCGTCCGTGGCTTTCCGCGGTGGAATGGATGCGGTCGATCACGTCGGTGGCGATGTTGCAGGCCGTGTGGAAGCCGAACGTCACGTCCGTTCCCCAGATGTCGTTGTCGATCGTCTTCGGAAGGCCGATGATGTTGAGCCCTTCCTCGCTGAGCAGGTTGGCCGTCTTGTGGGTGCCGTTGCCGCCCAGGCAGACCAGGCAGTCCAGCCGCAGCTCCCTGTACGTGTCCTTCATTTGCGCGACCTTGTTGACCTTGTCGTCCCCGATCACGCGCATATCGCGGAACGGCGTGCGGCGGGTGCCCAGAATGGTTCCGCCGCGGGTCAGGATTCCGGAGAAATCCCGCCGGGACAGTTCCTGAAAATCGCCCTGAATCAAGCCGCTGTAGCCGTCGGCGATCCCGACGATCTCCGCGTCAAACAGCTCGTAGGACGCGCGCGCGACGCCGCGGATGCAGGCGTTCAGCCCCGGGCAGTCCCCGCCGGCGGTCAAAAGTCCGATTCTCCGTTTCATACGCAGACCTCCCACATTTGATTTGTCTGCCTTATCATACCACATTTTGCACGCAAATGTACAGAGTATATTTGCACCCTGCAGCGGTTATTTCGGAAAAAATCTTCGGTTTTCGGGATTTACATCTTGATTACAGAGCCAAAACGCGGTAAAATAGGCACAGTATAATGTGAAGAGGTGTGCGCAAATGAAAACGCGGGTCATCAAATCAGCCTGGCCGATTTACATCGCAGCCGCAGTCTGGCTGGTTTACGGCATGGTTCTGCCGATATACAAATGGCAGCATATCCTGTTCGCGGCGGTGCTGTCCGTGGTCGCCTATTTTGCCGGCTCCAAATTCTTCCCCGGGCGCACGGTGGAAGTGGAGGAGGAAATGAAGACCGGCAACGGGGAAATCGACCGGGAGCTGAATAGCTGCGCCGACGACCTGGCGAAGCTTCGCGAGGCCAACGCGGGCATCCCCTCCAGGGCAATCACCGAAAAGATCGACCGGCTGGAGACGGCGGGCGGCAAAATCCTCAAAGCCGTCGTGGACAAGCCCGAGCGGTTTGACCAGGTGCGCAAGTTCATGAAGTATTATCTGCCGACCACCGCCAAGCTGCTGGAGCAGTACAGAACCCTGCAGGACACCAATTCGAGCGGCCAGCATGTGACGACGGCGATGCAGAGCGTGGAAAACAGCCTGGACCTGATCGCCAAGGCGTTCGACAAGCAGCTGGACAACCTCTATCAGGGCGAATCGATGGACATGCGAACCGACGTGCAGGTGCTCGAAACCATGATGGCTTCGGACGGTCTGACGACCGAGGGAATAGCCAAAGTATTGAAGGAGGAACAAGGAAATGTCTGATGAGATCAAATTGACGCTGGATTCCGTGATGGGCGATGCCGACAAAGCGGCCGAGGAAGCCGTTCAGGCGGTGGCAGAAGCCAAAGCAGCCGTGACGGCGGAAAGCGCGGCGGCGCAGGCAATGAAGACCGAATTCAGCGACATCAACCTGACGCTGAACGTAACCGCCCCCGGCGCGGCGGCCGTCGCGGCCTTTGCGCAGGCGATCGAAGAGAAGCCGGTCGTCAAGCCCGAAGAAGTGCGGCCCACCTTTTCCCCGGAAGAAGACCGCATGATCGACGAATTCTCCAGGAAGATCGACGTCACGGACGCGAACCTGGTGTTCTCATACGGCGCGGGAACCCAGCAGCAGATCGCCAGTTTCTCGGATAACGCGCTGAAGAACGTGCAGGCCAAGGATCTGGGCGAGGTCGGCGACATGATCAGCGGCCTGGTGACCGAGCTGCGCTCCTTCACGATCGACGACGAGGACAGGGGCGGCTTCCTGGGTCTGTTCAAGAAGCAGGTGGACAAGCTGACCACCATGAAGAACAAATACCAGCACGCCGAGACCAACATCAACAAAATCGTCGACAGCCTGCAGCAGCATCAGGTGCAGCTGCTCAAGGACATCGCGACGCTGGATCAGCTTTACGAGGAAAACCTGCGCTACTTCAAGGAGCTGTCCATGTACATCGAAGCCGGCAAGCGCCGCGTGGAGCAGGTGCGCGCCACTGACCTGGCCCAGGCCAAGAGGAAGGCGGAGGTCTCCGGGCTGCCCGAGGACGCCCAGGCCGCCAATGACCTGGCCGCCAAGATCGACCGGTTCGAGAAGAAGCTGTACGATCTGGAGCTGACCCGCAACGTTTCGCTGCAGATGGCGCCGCAGATCCGGCTTTTGCAGAACAGCAATCAGCTGATGGCGGAAAAGATCCAGTCCTCGCTGGTCAACACCATCCCGCTGTGGAAGAGCCAGATGGTTCTGGCGCTGGGCGTGCAGCATTCGCAGGATGCGATGGAAGCCCAGCGGGCCGTCACCGACGTCACCAACGAGCTGCTCAAGCGCAACGCGGAGAAGCTCAACCAGGCGACCATCGCGACGGCAAAGGAAAGCGAGCGCGGCATCGTGGATATCGAAACGCTGCGCGAAACCAACGAGAAGCTCATCAACACGATGGACGAGGTTCTCAGAATTCAGCAGGAAGGCCGCGAAGCCCGCAAGAACGCCGAAAAGGAACTGGCGCAGATCGAAGGCCAGCTGCGCGCGAAGCTGCTGGAGATCAACTGATCCTGTCATCCGAAAATACCCCGGGGGCCGGAATCCGGCCCCCGGCGGGCGCGTGACTGCGCGCCACCGGAATAACCAGTGTGGAGGAATGGAACCATGCGTTTTTCTGAAAACCGCTTGATTGCCTGGATCGTCTTTGCGGTGATCATCGTCTTTTCAATCTGCGTATCCGGCGGCAGCGCCCTGCGCGATCTGTCCGGCGCGACGGAGAAAATTTTCTACAACGGCGCCGCCGGAGACGGCCTGTGCATCAACCGCGACCTGACGGTGCGCGCGGAATCGGCCGCCAATATGGTCAGCACCGCCCAGTCCGCCAGGTCCGTTCGCCAGGAGCTGATCGGCGCGGTCTCCTCCGACGCGCAGGCGCTCAGCGAAGCCGAAACCATTTCGGACAAATACGAAGCAAACGCAAATCTGACCCAATCGGTGGAGCAGCTGTACAACGCTCTGTCGAGCGCCGGCATCTCCGAAAGCGACATGACGTACGTCACCAAGCAATACAACGAATTCAATTCCCGCGCGCACACGATTTCGCTGGATCCCTACAACGAGCGGGCGCGCGAGTTCAACGATACACTGTCCGGTTTCCCGGCATCCTTTGTCGCCCGCCTCTGCGGCGTGAAGGCGCTGGATCTGTTCGCCTGACCGCGGACGGAAAACGTTCTTTTCGAAAAAGCGTCTTTCCGGAGCGCGTGAAGCGCGGTGTTTTCGCCGGTTTGCCGCCGCGGCTTCCGCAAAAAGCGGGCCTTCCTCCGCGCCGGCCGCCGAAGGGGCAGCGCCCGCGCGTTCCCGTTATTTCGCCCTTCTGTTCCGCGACGCGCCTTCACCGGGACCCATGCCTGTCATCAGGCTCTCCCCCGCGCGCCGGGCGCCCTTCTCCGCGGGCGCCGGATTTCGCGGATTCCGCCGCCGGCCCGCTTCGGAAACGGGCGCCGGCCGCAAACGGCCTGCGGAGCACTTTTCACAGCCGCGACAACCGGCCGCCGGCCCGATTGACTGAACACAGGAAAGGAATCGAGACATATGAGGCAGACAATACGCAGGCTTTGCGCCATCTTCCTGTTCGCGGTGCTGCTGGGCAGTGCCGTCGGCGCCATGGCAGCCAAAAGGCCGAATTACGTTCTGGACGACGCGAATGTTCTGTCCGATTCCTGCGAAGAATACATCAACATCAACAACGACAGCCTGTACGACGCCTGCGGCGCGCAGATCGTGTTCAAAACGCTGAAATCCACCGGCAGCACCAGCATTGCCGATTATACCTATAAGCTGTTCAACGAGCTGGGCGTCGGTTCCAATGAGAAAAACAACGGCGTGCTGGTGGTCATCGCGGTCGACGACCGGGAATACTACGCCGCGCAGGGAACCGGCATCGAGCGCAACCTGTCCAGCGGAGACCTGGGCGAAATGATGGACAGCATCTTCCCCGCGAACTTTCGCAGAGGCGATTACAGCGGCGCCTGCGAGGAATTGTTTGACGCGCTGTTCGACAAGGTATCCCTGATCTACGGCGTAAAGCCGGTTCTTCAGGCGGTGGAAACCCCTGCGCCGGTACAGCGCCAGGGCAGAAACACCGGTACGACAGGCGGGAGAACGGCGCCCGTTCAGCAGGAGGAGGACGGCATCCCGTGGGGAGGCATTCTCCTGCTGGCTGTGATCGTGATCGTCGTTCTGGCGGTCCTGTCCAACCGCCGCGGCAACGGCGGCTGCCTGAGCTTCCTGCTGGGCTTCGGCATGGGCCGGAGTTCGAATTCTCCCCGCAGGACTCCCCAGCCGCCTCCGTACCGGCCTTACGGCGGGTACAACGTCCCGCCGCCCCGTTCCCCCTCGCAGACCCGGCCTTCCCGCGGAAGCCTGTTCGACGCACCCCGGTCCTCTTCCGCGTCCCGGCCGTCTTCTTCCTCCTCTTCGCGTTCCTCCTCCCGCGGAAGCCTGTTCGGCGGCAGTTCCGGCCGGTCTTCCTCTTCTTCGGGCCGCGGCGGTCTCTTCGGCGGCGGCTCCAGCCGTTCCTCCTCTTCCCGCTCTTCCCGCAGCGGAGGGTTTGGCGGCGGCAGATCCCGCGGCGGCGGCGCCGGCGGCAAATGGTAACGCAACGAAAGCCGGCGGTTTCCGTCCAATCGCTGCGGGCATACATCCCGACAGATTGCTGACATCACCCTGGAGGCGACATTATGCGCGAAAGCGGCATTCTTTTGCATATCACCTCGCTTCCTTCTCCCGGCGGCATCGGCACGCTGGGCAGGGAAGCGAGGGATTTCTGTGATTTCCTGAAATCTTCCGGCATGAACATCTGGCAGGTGCTTCCCGTCGGTCCGACCGGATACGGGGAATCCCCGTATCAGAGCACCTCGTCCTTTGCCGGCAACCCCATGCTGATCGATCTGGAGGAGCTCGCCGAAGCCGGCTATCTGAAGCCGGAAGAGCTTCCCGGCGAAACGGACGATCCCGCGCAGGTGGATTTCGACGCCGTGCGCCGGGAGAAGGACCGGGCGCTGCGCCTGGCTTACGGCCGCGCGAAAGACGACCTGCGCGGCGAAATGGACGCATTCACCAAAGCGGAAAAGAAATGGCTGCCCGATTACGCGCTGTTTATGGCAGTCAAAGGGCATTTCGGCGGCGGAATGTTCACCAAATGGCCTGCGGAGGGCATCAAAAAGCGGAACAAAGAGGACATTGAACTGTATCAGAACGTCCTCGCGGACGAAATCGGCTATCAGATCTTTCAGCAGTATCTGTTCGACCGCCAATGGAAGGCCCTGAAGGCCTATGCCAACGGCCGCGGCATCTCGCTGATGGGAGACATGCCGATCTACGCCGCGGAGGATTCCTGCGACGTCTGGGCCGCGCCCGAGCTGTTCCTGCTGGACAGCGAGCTGCATCCCACCAAGGTGGCGGGCGTGCCGCCGGATTACTTCTGCGAGGACGGCCAGCTGTGGGGTAATCCGATCTACAACTGGAAGCGGATGCGCAAGAAGAAGTACGCCTGGTGGATCGACCGGCTTCGCAAGGCGGGCACGATGTACGATCTCGTGCGCATCGACCATTTCATCGGCTTCGGCAATTATTACGCGGTGGACGCGGGGCTCCCCAACGCCCGCATCGGCAAATGGGAAAAAGGCCCCGGCAAGGACCTGTTCAAGCGCATCCGGAAACAGCTGCCGGATTTGCAGATCGTGGCCGAGGATCTGGGCGTCGTAAGCAAGCGGGTTGCCAAGCTGCTGGATTTTACCGGCTATCCGGGCATGAAGATCATGACCTTCGGCTTCGGCACCGACGAAACGAACGGCAACCTGCCCGAAAACTACCCGAAAAACTGCGTGGCCTACACCGGCACCCACGACAACGACACCCTTGCCGCCTGGTATATCAGCGCGTCGGACAGCGAGCGCAGGCTGGTAAAAAAGGTTCTGAAAATCAACAGCGACCAGGAAATGCAGGACGCGTTTCTCACCGCGCTGTTTGAAAGCAGGGCAAACCGCGTAATCGTTCCGATGCAGGATATCCTGGGGCTCGGCGCGGAAGCGCGCATGAACCGTCCGGGAACCGTCGGCGGCAACTGGCTGTGGCGTATGCGCCCCGGCGAAGCCACGAAAAAGCTGTCCAAAAAGCTCCGGAAGCTGAATGAACAAAGCAAGAGAGGGAATCGCACAACATGAACGTATCACACCTGATTGAAACCGTACAGACCATTCTTCTCAAAAACTGCCGCAGGACGCTGGCGGAGGCCGACGCGCATCAGGTACACAACGCGCTGGGCGAAGCCGTGCTGATGGAAGTCACTCCCGAATGGAAGGCCTGCGAGGACCGCCGCGCAAACGGCAAACAGGCCGCCTACATTTCCTGCGAATACCTGATGGGCCGGCTGGTCGGCAACAATTTGCTGTGCCTGGGAATCCTGGGCCAGGTGCGCGACGCGCTGGGCGCATGCGGCTTCGACATCGCGCGGTTCGAAGAAATTGAGGACGACGCTTTCGGAAACGGCGGACTCGGCCGTCTGGCGGCGTGTTTCCTGGACAGCGCGGCCGCGCTGGACGTCCCGCTTCGCGGATACGGCCTGCGCTACCGCTACGGCCTGTTCCGGCAGTCGTTCGCCGCGGACGGAAGCCAGGCGGAAGAGCCGGACGACTGGGCCCGCTTCGGCGATCCGTGGAGCGTGCGGCGGGATGATCTGGCGGTCATCGTTCCGATGAAGACCGGCGACGTGCGGGCCGTTCCCTACGACGTTCCGATCATCGGCTGGCAGGGCAAATCCATCGGCACGCTCAGGCTGTGGCAAACCGAGAGCCTTTCTGAAATCGATTTTGAGCTTTTCAACAGCCAACTCTACCGGAAAGCCTGCGCCGGGAAAAACTACGGCGAGGACATCGTCAAATTCCTCTACCCCAACGACACGCTGCGGGCCGGAAAGCTGATGCGCATCAAGCAGCAGTACGTGCTGTCCTCGGCGACGGTTCAGGACATTCTGCGCAGCTTCCGCGAAACCTTCGGCGACGATTACCGCAGGCTTCCGGAATTCTGGGCCGTTCAGCTCAACGATACGCATCCGGTGATGGCGATTCCGGAGCTGATCCGGCTGCTGAAAAACGAGGGAATGCCGTTCGAAGAGGCGTTCGGCATCGCGCAGCGGGTGTTTTCCTATACCAATCACACCGTCATGCAGGAAGCGCTCGAAAAGTGGGATCTTTCCCTGCTTCGCGCCGTCGCGCCAGATATGGCGGAAGTGATCCTCGAAATCGACCGGCATTTCCGCAATACGGCGAAAGCGCTGAACGAGGAGGTCTCCGGCGACTTCTGCGTCACCGAGGGCCGGCGGGTGCACATGGCGCAGCTGGCCGTGTACTGCACCCACAGAACGAACGGCGTCGCCATGATCCATTCCGGCATCCTGAAGGACAGCGTTTTCCGCCGCTGGCACGCCCACTGGCCGGAGCGTTTTGACAACAAGACCAACGGCATTACGCCCCGCCGGTGGCTGGCGCTGTGCAATCCGGAGCTGACGGAGCTTCTGGAAGAGACGATCGGGAGCGGCTTCGTCGGCGATCTGAGCCGGATCGGCCGGCTCAGCGAACGGATCGACAGCGGCCTGGCGATGCGGTTCCATCAGATCAAGCAGCTCAAAAAAGGCCAGCTGAGCGCGTTCATCAATCAGCAGGAGGGCATTGAGATCCCGGCGGATTTCCTGTTCGACATACAGGTCAAGCGGCTGCACGAGTACAAGCGGCAGCTGATGAACGCCCTTTCGATTCTCGCGATTCACCGGATGCTGAAAAGCGGCGAACTGACGGATTTCACGCCCACCGCCTTCATCTTCGGCGCCAAAGCTGCGCCGGGGTACGTGCGGGCCAAAGCGGTCATCCGCTTCATCAATCAGATCGCGCGGAAGGTGAACGCCGATCCCGACACCCGCGACAGGCTGCGCGTGGCGTTCCTGCACGATTACAACTGCTCAAAAGCCGAAATCATTCTGCCCGCGGCGGACGTTTCCGAACAGATCTCCCCCGCCGGCACCGAAGCCAGCGGCACGGGCAACATGAAGCTGATGCTGAACGGCGCGGTGACGCTGGGCACCTGGGACGGCGCGAACATCGAAATCGTGCAGGAAGCCGGAGCGGAAAACAACTACGTGTTCGGCGCGCGGGTGGAAGAGCTGAACGAAATCCGGGACACCTACGACCCGACGGAGATCTACGATTCGAACGAAATCCTCCGCGGCGCGCTGGATCAGATGATCGACGGAACCTTCCCGGATCCCGACGGGTCGCTTCGGGAGCTGTACGACAGCCTTCTCAAGGGCGCGTCCTGGCACAGGCCGGATCACTATTTCGTGCTCCGGGATTTCGCCAGCTATCTGGAAGCAAAACTGCGCGCGAACCGCGATTACCGCGACACCGCCGCGTTCTCGGAAAAGTGCCTGCGCAACATCGCAGGCGCCGGAAAATTCTCCTCCGACCGCACCATCCGCGAGTACGCGAAGGAAATCTGGGGAATCTCCTGCTCCTGAGCAGGCAAGCGATCCGGCGCGGCGGCGCTGTCAGCGCCTGCCGCGCCGCGGCACGTTCACGCGACCGGGTGCCGTCCGCCAAAAACAGCGCCCATACGCTGTTTTCAGGCAAATAAACGCATTATTGAAGCAGCGGAAATTGACAAACCACCCGGTCAATGCTACAATTCCACATGTGTAAAAACGGATCCCCGAATGCATGTCACGGATACGGCCCGCAAGCGGGCAAAAGGAGAACGCAATGAAACTGAACGGATTGACCAAACAGCAGGTAGAAGACAGCCGCAGGCAATACGGCGCGAACACGCTGACGCAGATCCCGCCGGATCCGCTGTGGAAAAAGATCCTGGAAGGGTTCAAGGATCCGATGATCATGATCCTTCTGGTGGCATTGGTGGTGCAGGTCGTGCTGTTCTTCCTGCATCAGGCGGAATGGTTCGAGCCGGTCGGCATCCTGATCGCGATCCTGATCGCCAACGGCGTATCCTCCATCAGCGAAAGCAGACAGGAAGGAAAGGCCTCGGTTCTGAAGGCGGAGGAAGAAGCCAAGGAAACTGCAAAGGTCATTCGCGACGGCGAGCTGCATGAAATCCATGTCAGCGAAGTCGTCGTGGGCGACATCGTCTTTCTGCAGGCGGGCGACAAGATCTCCGCGGACGGCGAAATCGTGGACGGGTCCATACGCGTGGATCAGGCCGCGCTCAACGGCGAAACCGAGGAGGCGGAAAAGGTCCCCTGCGAGGCGGGCGATACCTATGAAATCAAGGACCTGCTGAACCGCCATTACGCGTACCGCGGCACCGTGGTCTGCGGCGGCGAGGGATACCTTGAAGTCAAGGTCGTCGGCGACCGCACGCTGTTCGGGGAGCTGGCGCTTGAGGTTCAGGAGGATACCCGCCAGACGCCGCTGCAGGTGAAGCTCTCCAAGCTGGCCAATCAGATTTCCACCTTCGGCTACATCGGCGCCATCGCGATCGTGCTGGGAATCCTGATCAAGACGCTGGCGACCGGCAGCATCCCCGCCGGGATCTACGAGTGGATCCGCCTGATCATGGACGCGGTTACCGTCGCGGTCACGATCATCGTTTGCGCGGTGCCGGAGGGACTGCCGATGCTGACCAGCATCCTGCTTTCGTTCCAGAGCCTGCGCATGGCAAAGGATAACGTTCTGGTCCGCAAAATCAACGGTCTTGAAACCGCCGGCAGCCTTTCGATTCTGTTCAGCGACAAAACCGGCACCATCACCGAGGGCCGCCTTTCCGTGGTGGAAATGGCGACGGGCAACGTGCGGGTCTACGACGCGCTGAGCAAAATGCCGCCGGTACTGTCGGTGGACGTGGTCACCGGCATCGGCGTCAACAACAGCGCCACGGTCAGCGGCGGGCAGATCATCGGCGGCAACTCGACGGACCGCGCGATGATGGCTTTCCTGATGGAATCCGACGCCACCAACGCGATGGCCGGGGAAGACGTCCGCTCCTTCAGCGCGTTTGACTCCAACAAGAAGTGCTCCTCCGTCACGATCACCCGGGACGGAAAAGCGGTCACCTACATCAAAGGCGCGCCGGAGAGGATTCTGGACCGCTGCACGAAATACATCGATGAAGAGGGAGAAGAAAAGCCCCTCACCGAAAAGAACTACCTGACGCAGTACATCGACCGGCAGGCCGGCCGTTCGATGCGGATCCTCGCGGTCGCCAAGGCGTATTCGGAGACCGACGAAGGCGAACTGACCCTGATCTGCGTGATCAGCATCCGCGACAACGTGCGCAAGAAAGCGGTGGACGCCATCCGCGAAGTGTGCAACGCCGGCATTCAGGTGGTTATGGTAACCGGCGACCGAAAGGAAACCGCGGTGGCCATCGCCAGGGAAGCCGGTTTGCTGACGAATCCGGAAGACATCGCGGTGACCTCTGCCGAAATGGCGGAAAAGACCGACGAAGAACTGAAAGAGATGATTCCGCATCTGCGCGTCGTGTCCCGCGCGCTGCCGACCGACAAGAGCCGGCTGGTGCGAATCGCGCAGGAGCTGGATCTGGTGGTCGGCATGACCGGCGACGGCGTCAACGACTCGCCGGCGCTCAAGAAGGCGGACGTCGGCTTTGCGATGGGCAGCGGCACCGAGGTCGCCAAGGAAGCCGGCGACATCACGATCCTGGACGACAACTTCTCCTCCATCGAAAAGGCGATCCTGTACGGCCGCACGATGTTCAAGAGCATCCGCAAGTTCCTGATCTTCCAGCTGACGGTCAACGTCGCCGCGGTGCTGACCTGCTTCATCGGTCCGCTTCTGGGCGAAAACGTGGTCATGACGGTCATTCAGCTGCTGCTGATCAACCTGGCTATGGATACCCTGGCGGCCATCGCGTTCGGCAGCGAGCCCGCATTGAAGGAGTACATGCGCGAAAAGCCGATTCCGCGCAGCGCGAGCATCGTTTCGAAGGACATGCTGATCGAAATCCTGATCAGCGCGGCGTACATCACCTTCATCTGCCTGGGCATCCTGTTTGTCCCGCCGATCCGCAATCTGTACCGCACCGCGGATACCGTGTATCTGAAATCGGCGCTGTTCGCCACCTTCATGATGGCGATCACGTTCAACGGCTTCAACGCGCGCACGGAGCACCTGAATCCGTTTGAAGGCATCGGCCGCAACCGCAACTTCCTGCTGGTCATGCTGGCGATCTTCCTGATGCAGTTCATCTTCGTCACCTTCGGCGGCGAAGCGCTGAGCGTCACCCCGCTGACCGCGCAGGGCTGGCTGGTTTCCGTCGTGCTGGCATTCCTGATCATCCCGATCGATATGGTTCGCAAGATGATCCTGCACAAGCCGCAATAATTCAACACACCGACATCAACGATCAGAATGGAGGAATCACCATGGCAGTGAATCTCGTAAAAGGACAAAAGGTGGACCTGACCAAGGGCAATCCGGGCCTGACAAAGCTTCTGGTCGGCCTGGGCTGGGATATCAACCGCTATGACGGCGGTGCGGAATTCGATCTGGATTCCGAGGCGTTCCTTCTGGGCGCGTCCGGAAAAGTCACTTCGGATGAAGACTTCGTATTCTACGGCGCTCCGGAGCACGCGTCCGGCGCGGTCAGGCACACCGGCGACAACCGCACCGGCGAAGGAGAAGGCGACGACGAGCAGATGCTGGTGGATCTGAGCAAGGTGCCGGCGTCCATTTCGAAAATCGATTTCACCGTAACCATCTACGACGCGGACGTGCGCCGGCAGAATTTCGGCCAGGTGGAGAACGCTTTCATTCGCATCGTCGACGAAGTCAGCGGCAGGGAACTGATCCACTTCGATCTGGGCGAGGATTTCTCCATCGAAACCGCGGTCGTGGTGGGCGAGCTCTACCGGAACAACGGCGAATGGAAGTTCAGCGCCATCGGCAACGGCTTCCAGGGCGGCCTGGAAGCGCTCTGCCGCAACTTCGGCGTAAACGTATAACGGAAAAGGAGGAATTACGATGTCTGTCAATCTGCAGAAAGGCCAGAAAGTGGATTTGCGCAAATCGGACGGCAACGCCCTGCGCTTCGTAATGGTCGGCCTCGGCTGGGATGAAGCGGAACGGAAGCGCGGTTTCTTCGCGCCGAAGCCGCAGACCATCGACTGTGACGCGACTGTGTTTCTTCTGACCGACGGGAAGCTCAGGGACAGCTCCGATATCGTCTATTACAACAACCTGGCGCACAAATCCGGCGCGGTGCGCCACATGGGCGACAATCTGACCGGCGCGGGCGAAGGCGACGACGAACAGATCCTGGTGGAGCTGAACAAGCTGCCCGAAACCTACGACCGGCTGGTGTTTGTGGTCAATATCTACCGCGCTGCCGAGAAGAAACAGCATTTCGGAATGATCCGCAACGCGTTCATCCGCGTCTGCGACGGCGACAACAACCAGGAGCTGTGCCGCTACAATCTCTCCGAAAACTACGACGGCATGACGGCCATGGTTTGCGGCGAGGTTTACCGCAGAAACGGCAGCTGGAAATTCAACGCCATCGGCCAGGCAACCACGGACGGTTCCATCAGCGCGCTGGCGAAGCGGTATCAGTAACGCGCAGGGGAGTCCCTGCCATCCATGAACATTGAATGCGGGAGGCGTGAAATATGGCAGTCAGTTTGGCAAAAGGGCAGCGGGTCAGCCTGGACAAGGGAATGACCTACGCGCTGGTCGGTCTGGGCTGGGATACGAACCAGTACGACGGCGGATACGATTTTGACCTGGACGCGTCGGCGTTTATGCTGGGAGCAAACGGCAAGGTTCGCCGGGATGAGGACTTCATTTTCTACGGCAACCTGAAAAGCAGGGACGGCAGCGTGACGCATACCGGCGACAACCGGGACGGCGCGAGCGAGGGCGACGACGAAGTCATTCTGCTGAATCTGGCGAAGGTGCCTGCCGACGTGCAGAAAATCGCGATCACGGTGACGATTTACGACGCGCCGGTACGGCATCAGAACTTCGGTCAGGTTTCCAACGCCTATGTCCGCCTCGCGCGCATGGAAAACGCCGAGGACATGATCGGCACCGAAGTGCTCCGCTTCGACCTGGGCGAGGATTTCTCCATTGAAACCGCGCTCGTGGTGTGCGAAATCTACCGGAACGGCGACCAGTGGAAATTCAACGCAGTGGGCGCGGGCTACCAGGGCGGCCTGGAGGCGCTCTGCCGCAGCTACGGCGTGGACGTGGCATAACACATTCATTCGAAAGAGACGGTGACGGGCATGGCACAGA
Source organism: Clostridia bacterium (assembly GCA_017512675.1). Taxonomy (GTDB): domain Bacteria; phylum Bacillota; class Clostridia; order Christensenellales; family Aristaeellaceae; genus RGIG5678. The sequence goes on from JAFWEY010000047.1 coordinate 14,232, forward strand.
ACGATAAACCTGATATGCTGTTTTCGCTGGGAGAAAAACTGCGGTCGCTGGACAACCCGGCGTGGGACAAGGTGCAGGCCGTGCTTGGAAGCGCGCTGGGCGTCGGGTCGGCCGCCTGCCTGTTCCTGATGAAGAGCAACGAAGGGTTCCTTTCCCTCAATCTGGTTCTGGCGCTGGTTCTCGCGCTGATCGTGCCGCGCATCATCACCAACCGTCTGGAACGGGATTTTGACCGCGGGCGCAAGTTTCTGATGGTCGCGATGCTGATCTGCATCCTGGCGTTCGGCGGCTATACGATTCTGACCCAGGGGCCGCAGGCCTTTACCAGAACGGCAAAACCCGCCCAGGAGACGCAGCAGGCGCAGGAAACGCAGGAAGAAAGCGCGGAAAACAGCGAAGCGCAATGAATCGCTTGACAAGTCAATAAAGCTGTGCTATACTCTGTCTTGTTTGAAAGCAGGGGGAACACTGCGCTTTCGGAGCGCAGTGTTCCTTCTATAGCTGTTTAAGGAGGTTCCCCCATGGCAGAAAACGATATGTCCGAACGGGTGGTTTTGACCCCGGAAGGCAAGAAAAAGCTGGAAGACGAACTGTACGAGCTGAAGACCGTCAAACGCGCGGAAATCGCCAGGGAAATTGACGAAGCGCGCCGCCAGGGCGATCTGAGCGAGAACGCCGAATACGACGAGGCGAAGAACGAGCAGGGACGCATCGAAGGGCGCATCAGCACGCTGGAAGCGATGCTGAACAACGCCGTCGTGATGGACGACAGCCAGACGGAAAGCGACGTCGTCACCGTCGGGCGCCGGGTCCGGGTGATGGATCTGGAGTACAATGAAGAGGACATCTACACCGTCGTCGGCGCGACCGAAGCCGATCCGTCCAAGCTGTTCGTCTCCACCGAATCGCCGATCGGCATGGCGCTTCTGAACCGCCATGTCGGCGAAGAAGTCGAAGCGATCACCCCCGGCGGACCTGTGAAAATGCAGATCCTGGAAGTGTATCACAAGTAAAGCAAAAGGAGCGTTGGATCCATGCCAGAAGACATTACCCGCAGCGCCGAGGAACGCCGGGAACTCTCCGAGCAGAGCGCCATACGGCTTGATAAGCTGAACGCGCTCCGGCAGGCAGGAGCGGACCCCTGCCGGATCGTTTCCTACGACCAGACACACCATTCCGCCGAAATCCTGGCAGCGTTCGAAACGCTGGAGGGAAAGACCGTCAGGATCGCCGGGCGCATGCTCTCCCGCCGCGTGATGGGCAAAGCCAGCTTCGCCCATCTGCTGGATCGGGACGGTGAAATCCAGGTGTACGTGCGCCGCGACGACGTGGGCGAAGAGGCCTACAGGCAGTTCAAGGACGACGACATCGGCGATCTGCTGGGCGTGGAAGGCTTTGTATTCAAAACGAAAACCGGGGAGATTTCGGTGCACGCGCAGAAGGTCACCCTTCTGACCAAGTGCCTGCATCCGCTGCCGGAGAAATTCCACGGCCTGCAGGATACCGACGTGCGCTATCGCCAGCGCTATCTGGATCTGATCGTCAATCCGGACGTGAAGGATACCTTTGTGCGCCGAAGCGTCATCCTGCGCGAACTGCGCGCGTTCCTGGACGGCCGCGGTTTTCTGGAGGTGGATACCCCGATCCTCACTCCCTTTGAAATCGGCGCCACGGCGCGTCCGTTCTATACCCACCACAACACGCTGGATATCGACATGGTGCTGCGCATCGAAACCGAATTGTACCTCAAGCGGCTTATCGTGGGCGGCATGGAGCGGGTGTATGAGGTCGGCCGCATCTTCCGCAACGAAGGCATGGACACCAGGCACAATCCGGAATTCACCTCCATCGAGGTGTATCAGGCGTATACCGATTTCAACGGCATGATGGAACTGGTCGAATCCATGATGAAGACCGCGGCGCAGAAGGTCACCGGCTCGCTGGTCGTGCCGTACCAGGGCCGGGAAATCGATCTGGGGCATTGGGAAAAGCTGACGATGATCGATGCGGTCAAAAAGTACAGCGGCGTGGATTTCTGCGACTGGAAGACCGACGAGGACGCCGTCGCCTGCGCCAAGGAACACCATGTGGAGCTTCCCGAGGTCCCGACAAAGGGCGCGATCCTGGCTGCGTTCTTCGACGCGTTCGTCGAGGAAAAGCTGATCCAGCCCACATTCATTTACGACTATCCGGTGGAAATCAGCCCGCTGGCCAAGCGCAAGCCGGACAATCCGGCGTTCACCGAGCGGTTCGAATACTTCATCAACGCCACCGAATTCGGCAACGCGTTCTCGGAGCTCAACGATCCGATCGACCAGCGCGGCCGCTTCGAGCGCCAGGTGGCGGAGCGCAAGGCTCTGGAACCGGGCTGCCGCGCCCAGGTGGATTACGATTTCATCAACGCGCTGGAATACGGCATGCCTCCCACCGGCGGTCTCGGCTTCGGCGTGGACCGGCTCGTGATGCTGCTGACCGATTCCGCTTCCATCCGGGACGTACTGCTGTTCCCGACGATGAAGCCCATCGACTGAAAAGCCCGTATCTGTTTCAATCGCAATGCTTTCGGGGATGCTGGCTCGGCTTGTGCCGGGCCAGCCCTTCTTTTCCCGGCGCATCCGTTGGAATCCGGCCCGGGAGATCGCACCGGATCAGGATTCCTCCGCGCAGGTGCCCACCGGTCCGTCCGGTTTCCCGACGCAGGCGCCTTGACCCGGCCTCTTCGCACGAGCTGCGAGGACGCGGGGGCTCCGGGTCTCGCCCGCGTTCAGGCGGCAGCCCGGCCTCCGAAGGCGCTGCCGGGCCGGCCGGCGCCGTTTCAGAAAACATCTGCGATCAGCTTTACAATCAGCAGTGCCACCACGCAGAGCATAATCGGCCGGATGATTTTTGCCCCGTTCTTTATCGCAAGCGCCGCGCCCAGGCAGGAACCAGCGACGTTAAAGGCGGTGGCGGCAATGGCGAGCTTCCAGAGCACCGCGCCCGAAGCCGCATAGGTGAACACCGATGTGATCGAGGCAATCGCGATTACGAACCGCGTGTTGCCGGTGGCCCGCACCAGATTCAGCTTTAACAGCGCCGCGTAAGCCAGCATGAAGAACAGCCCCGAACCCGGCCCGTAAAACCCCTGATATCCGCCGAGCACCAATCCGATGACGGCTGAACACAGCACGACGGATTTCATCGTCTTCCCGTCAGCGCGGTCTTCCTCGCCCAGCTTCCTGTTTGCAAGGACGAAGGCGGCAATGACAGGCACCATCGCCAGCATAAAAATCTTCAGGCTGCGGTCCGGAACCATCAGGTTCAGCCTTGCCCCGATATACGAGCCGAGTACGGCAAAGGGAAGCGTAAGCACGGCGGATTTCAGATGGATATTTCCGCTTTTCACGTATTTGTATGCCGCGGCGCCTGTTCCGAGCCATGCCGAACACTGGTTCGTTCCGGTAATGTAATGTACCGGAATGCCAACCGCAAGCATCACCGGTATCGTGATAAGCCCTCCTCCGCCGGTGATGGAATCGACCACTCCCGCGCAAAAGAACGCCAGGCAGCACAGCAGGCTCTGAAAGCTGATCAGCTCAATGCCCATGAAATTTCAGCTCCATTCCCACATGCGGAATTCCGTCCTCGAGAAACTCCCCGGTGCACACGCGAAAGCCCTCCCGTTCATAGTAACCGGCCGCATGGCACTGGGCTTCTATGTAAACCCGTTCAGGGCTGAACTTTTCCCGAACCTGCGCGATGCCCGCCCTCAGCAATTCGCCGCCAAGCCCGGTTCCGTGCCTCAGCGTGAGCACCCGGCCGATCTGCACCGTGTTTTCGTCTTTTGCAAAGGCTCTGAGGTATGCCGTCACCGTGCCGTTTTCTTCAAAGAAAACGTGAAGGCTCTGATAATCTCTGCCGTCCGGATCCTGATACGCACAGTTCTGTTCAACGACGAAGATTTCTGCCCGTGCCTTCAGGATCTCGTAAAGCTCCCGGGTCGTCAGTTCAGAAAAAAACTTTGCTTTCATACTTTTGCTGTCCTGCGGGCCGCGTCAGGCGTTTCCCGGGTTCCTCCGCCCCGCCGCCGGCAGCGGCCGTCTCCTGTCCCTGTGCCCTTTCACCGGGTTTCCTTCGCGGTTTTTTCGTACGCCAGACGCGGGTAATTATCCTCCTCCACATAGATCGTGCCGCAGCGGACAAATCCCAGCTTCCTGACGAGATTCTGCATGACGGCGTTGTCGCCGTGGGTATCGATGCGCAGGTGCCCGCATTGCTCAAACGCCCAGTTGATGCAGAACGCCCCGATTCCCTTTTCGGATCCGTCCCCGGCGATTCTGTGAACGACGCCGTAGGGGCTGTCGTCGAGCCACGCGCCGTCCGTGATCACCCGATAGGCAGGCTCAATGTCCTTCCCGCAGATATAGAAGAACGTCCCGATGACCTTTCCCTGGTCATTGACACAGACATAGCTGTTCCCGGCGCTGATATCCCTGTGGATCAGTGCCTCCGGCGGCCAGTTTGTCGGGCCCCATTGATTCGGGTTCCCGTGCTCTGCCATGAACTTTCTGGCAAAACCGTAGATTTCCATCATCCGCCCAAAGTCCTGTTCCGTCGAATGCCTGATCTTCATATGGCCTTACTCCTTTGCTTTCATTCGCTTTTTCTCCGGGCGGGGATTCTTTCTGTCCCTGCGCCCGGCTTCATCGCCCTTTTCCGCAGAGCTGCCACGCTGCAAACCGACGCTGCCAATCGGAAGGCCCGTGGACGTCATCGCGCGGCGGCAGCGGCTTGCTGCGTTCCGGTGTCTGTCCCGCAGCGCAGAGGACTTCCGCGGATCAGTAGGGAGACCCCTTCTCCGCGTGTTTTACCGTGAATTTCGCCCCGTTCTTCGGCGCCGGCCAGATGCCCGGCAGGCCCGTCGTGATGCAGAAGAAGCTGTCGTCATCCGAGCCGTAGGTGTAGCTGCCCGGGTGATCGTAGTTCTGCTCCATCGTGGCGCTGGCTGCCGCGACCCATTTCCCTGTCCGGTTGTTTTTCGCGCGGAAATTGAAGAATCTCGCGTCCCGGTACTCCGCGGCGGTGCTGACGATGTAGTTCTCCAGGAATGTGCAGGCGCCGGTCATCCAGGTGTCCGGAATCCCGAGATCGTATTCGATCAGCTTCTCCCAGGACATGGTTCCCAGATCGCACACCCACATCGCGATCAGGCAATTCCCGCTGCCCTCGGCCACGCTCTGCTGAATCAGCACCCTGTAATCCCGTCCGGCCTTCCAGTTGTATTTTACCATACACTGCCTGCCGTTCCCCTCTCCGCCGAAGGGCTGGTTTTTGAGCGGATTTGCGGGATACACCACCTGCGGATGGATCGTGGTCACCCTGCCGCTCGAATCCTTGCAATAGGTATCCCAGACGGACATGATCGCCAGCTTCGTCCCGTCGTCGATGACCTGGAAGCCGGCATAAGCCGCCACTCCGCTGTATTCCCGGTATACGGAGGAGTACCGCCTGCGCAGGCTGCTCAGATCCATATCCCAATTGCAAAGGCACAGGTAGGTGCCCGTCGGCTGCCGGTCCACACGGAAATCGACAGCGTATTCGGTGTAGCCGCCGGTGTCGGGAAAGACGGGACGGCATACGATGTACGGCGAGCGCCCGGTCGGAACGAAATCGTCGTTTCGCGGCGGGTCCGCTTTTACGGACGAAGACGCGCCGGATTTGAGCGTGAAGGTTTTGCCCGCGAGCTTCCTGCCGTTCGCGTAGAATTTGACCGTGTGCTTTCCCGCGCTTACGCCGCGCATGTTGGAATAGAATATGTGATAGTACGCGCCGGTTCCGGGCTCCAGCGCGCCGTCGGACCATGCCAGCTTTTCCCCGCCGTCGATGCGCGCGTACACGGATTCCATCGCCGCCCGCTTTTTGGAATTGTTTTTCACATGGAACGTAAATGCCGCATATTCCCCGTCTTCCAGTTCGGAAAGATTGAATGTCGTGCTTCCGGTATAGCGAACGGCGGACTCATCGCCGATCCTGTAGATTCCTATTTCCGGGGAAACCTGAAACTTTGAAGCCGCAGAAGCCGCCGGCGCGAGCGGCGTCATGCAGAGCGCAAGGACGCACAGGGTCAGAACGGATTTCTTCATCGTGGTCTCCTCCCCGATCGCGCTTTCATACTCCGGGCTGTTTTGCCCGGCCCCGGCTGTCCCGGTCACCCTTCTCCGCCGCCAAGCGCCGGAGTATGCCCAAGCAGCCTCTGCCAGGATTCCCAGGCCTCGTCGTCCTGCGCGAGGAAGCCCATGTCCTGCGCGATGCCGGCGTCTTCGAACAGGTCCTCCACAGTGCTGTAGTCCCCGTACGCGTCCTCGAGCAGCGGAACGATGCTCTCCGTCAGGTTTTCGCGGAAGCGGCTTCGCTCCTCTTCGCTCAGCTGCTCCCAGGCGGCCTGCATGTTCCTGCGCAGCGCTTCCTCGTCCGCGTCCCAAAGCGTGTAATCGCAGGCGAAGCGCAATATGTCCCGGGCCAGGATCGCCTGCTTGAGGCTTGCCCCCGCGGAACCCGTTTCGGCGTTGGCCGCCGGCAGAAGGTAATTTTCGAGGATTTCCTCTGTTTCGGGCGCGCTTTGCGGCACCCGTTCAAAACGGAATCCGGCGGACAGCTCCCCGTCCCGCGAGTCGTTCCACAGCAGCCTGCCCTCCGACAGCGAAATCGTGCCTTCGGCATCGTCCCACTGGTTTTCTTCTTCGGCGATTTCTCCGCCTGCCCCGTAGGTCACATACGTCTTCACGCCGTCCGTATATGTCAGCGCGCCGGTTTCCGGGTCAAGCATCGCGGACATGTACCACACCATTTCGGCGCTGGCTGAATCCGCCCATTTCAGCTCCACGTCGTACCAGATCTCTTCCTCCGGCACGTCCATCACATCGCACCGCATGATTTTCAGCATTGCCCGTCCCCAGGCGGGGTCCTGCCACCGCCCCTCGAAAATTCCGCTTTCCGCTTCTCCGCACAGCGCGTTCACGGACATGACCGCCAACAGCACCGCCAGTACGGCCGCCGCAAGCTTTTTCACCGCATCTCTCCCCTTCCTCACGAAAACCGCGCAGCCCGATTCAGGCCCGCGCTTTCTTTTATAGACGCAACCGCGCCCCAATGGTTCCGCTTCCAGTGCGGTGCCCCGCAGCCGGCCGCGGAGACAGGCGCGCCCGAAGGGGAAGGCGCGGGCCGGAAGCCGCCCAAAGCGCGAAGCCAGGTCGCTGCGCGCGAATTGTGCGCTGTTGCTAAACGAAAATTCGGCAAGATATTCCTTGCGCAAGGGGATATGATGTGATAAAATGCATTGAACCATTCCGGCGAATGGTCTTTTGCGACGGAAAGAGAGGAAAACGATTTGACAACGATAAACGGCGCGGGCCGGCTGATCGTCATTGAAGGGCTTGACGGTTCCGGCAAAGCGACGCAGGCAAACCTGCTTGCGGGCCGGCTCGCGGAACAGGGCATGCGCGTTCGGGAAGTGAGCTTTCCGAATTACCAAAGCGATTCTTCCGCCCTGGTGAAAATGTACCTTGCCGGGCAGTTCGGCAGCGATCCCTCGGACGTAAACGCCTACGCGGCATCCAGCTTCTTTGCGGTGGACCGTTTTGCCGGCTTCAAGACCGATTGGGGGGCCTTTTACCGGCAGGGAGGCATCGTGATCGCCGACCGCTACACCACATCCAACGCGGTGCATCAGTGTTCCAAGCTCCCGGCGGAGGAATGGGATGGTTTCCTCGATTGGCTGTTTCATTTCGAATACGGCCTGCTGGGGATTCCGTCGCCCGACCTTGTGGTCTACCTTCGGGTAGCGCCCGAGGTATCGCAAAAGCTGATGCACGAAAGGTATCACGGCAACGACGGCAGGCGGGACATCCACGAAAGCAACCTCGCCTATCTGGAACACAGCCGCGCCGCGGCGGATTACTGTGCGGAAAAACTGCACTGGAAGACGATCGAATGCGCGAAGGGCGACGGGATGCGCTCCATCGCGGAGATCGCCGAGGAAGTCCTCGCGTGCGCGGATCCGGTTTTGCCGAAACCGTTCATCCCAGGAAAACCGGCAGAAGGCGCCGGAACAGGAGGAGTACAGAAATGAGAGTCGTCATTCAGGATAATTATCAGAAAATGTGCGCGTGGGCCGCGAAATACATCGCGGACAGAATCAACGCCCATTCCCAGGACAGGCCGTTCGTGCTGGGTCTGCCCACGGGCTCTTCGCCGCTGGGCGTTTACGCCGAACTGGCGAGGATGAACAAAGCCGGGGAGGTTTCCTTCAAAAACGTGGTGACCTTCAATATGGACGAGTATCTGGGCCTGCCCCGCGAGCACGATCAGAGCTACTGGTATTTCATGTGGTCCAACTTCTTCGACCATATCGACATTCCGAAGGAAAACGTGAACATCCTGAACGGGATGTGCGAGGATCCCGAAGCGGAGTGCGCTGCCTATGAAGCCAGAATCGCTTCCTATGGCGGCATCGACCTGTTCATGGGCGGCATCGGCGTCGACGGCCACCTGGCCTTCAACGAGCCGTTCACCTCGCTGACCTCCCGCACCGGCGTGCGCGTGCTGACCGGCGACACCCGCATCGTGAACAGCCGTTTCTTCGGCAACGATCCGGAAAAGGTGCCGGCCAGGGCGCTTTCCGTGGGCATCGGCACCGTGACCGATTCCAAAGAGGTGCTGATCCTGATCAGCGGACACAGCAAAGCCCGCGCGCTGGCTGCTTCCGTCGAAGGCGGCATCAGCCAGAAGTGGACCTGCTCCGCGCTGCAGCTGCACCCGGCCGCCATCATCGCCTGCGACGAAGACGCGTGCGGCGAACTGACCGTGGACACATACAAGTACTTCCTCGACATCGAGAAGGGCGAGAGGCTGTAATATGTATACCATCAAAGATTTGTACGATCTCGATCACACGCTGGCGAAGGATTACCTTTCCGGCTTCCGCTATCCCTGGGAAGCGCTGAAGGGCATCAGGGATTTCATTCTGGCGCTCGGGGCGACGCTTAAGGACGGCTACGAGGAACGGGAGCCGGGCGTATGGGTCCACAAAACGGCCAGGGTCTTCCCCTCCGCGTTTCTGGGAGCGCCCTGCATCATCGGTCCGGAAACCGAGGTGCGCCACTGCGCGTTCATCCGCGGGTCCGCGCTGGTCGGCGCGAACTGCGTGGTGGGCAATTCGGTGGAGCTGAAAAACGTGATCCTCTTCGACCGCGTGCAGACGCCCCACTACAATTACGTGGGCGACAGCATTCTGGGCTATTCCAGCCATATGGGCGCGGGTTCCGTCACCAGCAACGTGAAATCCGACAAGTGCCTGGTGGTGGTGCACGACGGCAGCGAGCAGATTGAAACGGGAATCAAAAAGTTCGGCGCGATGCTGGGCGACCACGTGGAAATCGGCTGCAACGCGGTATTGAATCCCGGCACCGTCGTGGGGCGCAACAGCAGCGTCTACCCCACCTCCTGTGTGCGCGGCGTGATCCCGGAGAACAGCATTTTCAAAAACAGCGGAATCATCATTGAAAAGAGGCGCTAACGCATGGGCAAGTATTTCGGAACAGACGGCTTCCGCGGCGAGGCCAACATCGATCTGACGTTCGAACACGCGATCAAAATCGGGCGCTTCCTCGGCTGGTACTTTGGCGAAAACCAGAAAAAGAAGGCCAAGGTCGTGATCGGCAAGGATACCCGTCGGTCCTCCTATATGTTCGAATACGCGCTGTGCACCGGCCTGATGGCCTCCGGCGCGGACGCGTACATCATGCACGTTACCACGACGCCATCCGTGGCGTACATCACCCGGGTTGACGATTTCGACTGCGGCATCATGATTTCCGCTTCCCACAACCCGTACTACGACAACGGCATCAAGGTTCTCAACTGCAACGGAGAAAAGATGGAAGAGGACGTGCTGCTGAAAATCGAAGCCTATCTGGACGGCAAAATCGTGCTGCCGGTGGCACAGCGCGCGGAAATCGGCAAGACGGTGGACTATGTGGCCGGTCGCAACCGCTACATCGGATATCTGATTTCCCATTCGAAGTTCAGCTTCAAAGGCATCAAGGTAGGGCTTGATGCGGCCAACGGCGCCGCATGGTCCATCGCGAAGGGCGTGTTCGATGCGCTCGGCGCGAAGACGTATGTAATCAGCGCGGAACCGGACGGGTTCAACATCAACGCCGACTGCGGGAGCACCCACATCGGCCACCTGCAGGATTTCGTCAGGGAAAACGGGCTGGATGTGGGCTTTGCCTACGACGGCGACGCGGACCGCTGCCTGGCGGTGGATGAAAACGGAAACGTCATCACGGGCGACCACATTCTCTACATCTACGGGCTGTACATGAAAGAGCGCGGCAAACTGCTCAACAATACGGTCGTCACCACCGTGATGAGCAATTTCGGCCTGTACAAAGCGTTCGACAAGGCCGGCATCCGGTACGAGAAAACCAAGGTTGGCGACAAATACGTATACGAGCGCATGGTCGAGGGCGGTCACCGCATCGGCGGCGAGCAGAGCGGTCACATCATCTTCTCGAAATACGCGACCACCGGCGACGGCATCCTGACCAGCCTGAAGCTGATGGAGGTCATGCTGGCAAAGGGCAAAAGGCTGAGCGAGCTTGCCGCGCCGGTGGTGTTCTATCCGCAGGTGCTGAAAAACGTGCACGTCAAATCGAAGCCGGAAGCCCAGAACGATCCCGATGTGCAGGCAACCGTGCGCAGCGTGGAAAAGGAGCTCGGCGACGAAGGGCGGATTCTCGTAAGGGAATCGGGCACGGAGCCTGTCATTCGGGTGATGGTGGAAGCCGGCTCAAACGAGAACTGCGAAAAGTACGTGGACCGGGTGATCGATGTAATCCGGGAAAAGGGCCATATCGAGCCCTGAAAACCGGGCGGCATTCGCGCCGGGCCGGCCGCGGCGCGCTGACAGGATGCGGCAAACCGGGAAATCCGGGGCGTCCGCACAGAATGCGAAAAGGGGATGCCTATGAAATACACATTTGTGCTGCTTTCGGGCGGCACCGGAAGCCGGATGCGCAACAGCATTCCGAAGCAGTATATGCTGCTGGCAGGCAAGCCGATGATCATGCACGTGCTGGAAAAGGCGGATCAGCTGGAGGACGTGGAAAAAATCGTGATCGTCTGCGCGGACGAATACCGCTCCCCGATCGCCCTGATGCTGGAACAGTACGGCATCACCAAGCCCGCCGAATTCGCGCCCGCCGGCGCGAGCCGGCAGGCGTCCGTGCTATCGGGGCTGAAGCGGACCGAATCCCCGAACGTCATCATCCACGAAGCCGCCAGGCCCTTCGTTACCGTGGAGGACTATCTGGAACTGATCCGCGAGCCTTCCGAAAACGCGATGATCGGCATGAGCATCCCGTTCACGGTCCTCAAAGGGCACGAAACCGTGGAAGGAATCCTGAACCGGTCGGAGCTGGTCAACGTGCAGCTTCCCCACAAGTACGATACGAAGCTCATTCTGGACGCCCATCTGAAAGCCGAAGCGGAAGGGGCAGAGTTCACCGAGGACGCCGGCCTTCTGTTCCATTATCATCCGGAGGTGCCGATCAGAATCATTCCCGGCAAGGATTACAACATCAAAATTACCACGCGCATGGATATGCTGACCGGCGAAATCATATACGATGAGGTTTTCAGAAGGAGAAAATAGTATGAGCACATGCGTGATGACCGGGATCGGGTCCGGAATCGGGCGCGCGGTGGCCATCGAAATGAGCCGCAGAAGCTATTACGATCGCTATGCGCTGCTCGGACGAAACACGGATGCGATCCGGGATACGATGCGAATCATGGCGGAAAACGGCGCGGATCACCTGTCGTATTATCCGGTGGATCTTTCGGAGCCGGAAAAAATCGGGGACATCATCCGCGCGGTCGACCGGGAAAACGGCGAAATCCGGGCGCTGCTCAACATTGCCGGGTACACGGATCCGCAGCCGCTGCTCACCACCTCCCTCGAAAGCTTCGAGCTTACCTACAGGGTGAACGTGTATTCCCCGTTTGTCCTGATGCGGGAGTGCACGAAATACATGCGGAGCACCGGCGGGAAAATCCTGAACGTCGCCTCCACCGCGGGCATGACCCCGAGACCCGGCTGGCTGAGCTACGCATCCTCCAAGGCGGCCGTCATCGCGATGTCCGAAACCCTGACGGCGGAACTTGCCGAATATGGCATCAAGGTGTACTGCGTATCCCCGGGACGGTGCGCCACGAAGCTGCGAACCCGTCTGGCGCCGGACGAGGATCCCTCGTCGATCATGCAGCCGGAAGAGGTGGCGAAAGTGGTGTGCAATCTGATGAACCCGGAGGAATGCTGCCTGGACGGGCAGAATATCATCATCCGGAAGCAGATCTGAAGAGTTTTCCGTTCCGCTTCCGTAACAGGCCAGGCCCCTTCGGACAGGAGCCTGGCCGTTTTTGTGCCTTGGTTTTCCGGCAGATCAGCCGTTCTCCGCGTCCTGCCTGACCAGCTCCACCAGCATGCAGGCCATTTTCTCCAGCGCATCCACCGGAATCATTTCCCTTCGGGAGTGGAAATTGTAACCGCCGGTGGACAGATTCGGGCAGATCAGGCCCCGGAAGGTCAGCTGCGCTCCGTCGGTGCCGCCGCGGATCGGCTGCATCGTGCTCCGGACGCCGATTCTTTCAAAGGCGCGCTCCGCGCGTCTTACGATATCCATATGGTCCCTGACGATCTCGAACATGTTCCGGTAGCTGTCGCGAATCGAAACCGTGGCAGTGCCGTCGCCGTAGCGCGCGTTGATCAGATCCGCGAGCCGGCGCATCATGTCCTTTTTCGCGGCGAGCTTTCCGGCGTCGTGATCGCGCAGAATATAATGGAGCGCCGCAGCCTCTCCTCCGCCTTCGATGCCGGTCAGGTGATAGAACCCTTCCCGCTTTTCGGTGTGCTGCGGGGTCTCGCTCTCCGGCAGCAGGCACGCGAACTGCGCGGCGATCAGCGCCGCGTTCTTCATTTTGTCCTTCGCGTCGCCCGGATGCGCCGCCACGCCGCGGATCTTCACGTCCGCAGCCGCGGCGTTGAAGTTCTCGCATTCGATTTCGCCCAGCGCGCCTCCGTCCACCGTGTACGCGTAATCCACTCCGAACGCGGCGGGATCGAGAAGCGCCGCGCCGTGGCCGATCTCCTCGTCCGGCGTAAAGCAGACCGCCACTTTGCCGTGCGGGATTTCCGGATGCGCGGTCAGATACGCGCAGGCGGCGATGATTTCGGCAACGCCGGCTTTGTCATCCGCCCCGAGCAGCGTGCTGCCGTCCGTCACGATCAGATCCTGCCCGGCGAGCCCGTTCAAAAACGGATAGTCGGAAGGCGACAGCACGTCCCCGCCCGCGAGCGTGAGATCCCCGCCGGAATACCTGCGGATTTCCGCGCGGATCGGCCCGCCGGGCGCCGCGTCGGAGGTGTCGATGTGGGCGATCAGGCCGATGCCGTCGCCCTGCGCGTTCGCGGGCAGACACGCGTAAACGTACGCGTTCTGATCGACGCGAACGTCCTGCATGCCGATTTCCGTCAGCTGCCGGGCGGCTTCCCGCGCGACAGCCCACTGCCCTTCGCTGGAAGGCACAGCGTCTGTCCCTTCCCGGGAAGTGGAATCGGTTTCGACGAGCTTCAAGAAGCGTTCCACCACATTCATAATCTCATATCTCCTCGCAACGATGGATTCAACCGTTCCGGTCCTGCCCATTATAGCGAAACCGCGGGCCGGAATCAAGAGTTCCCGCCGCGTTTCACCGCAAAAGGGAAAAAAACTGTTGCGTTCCAACAGGTCCGGTGCTATGATAGAGAAAAAACAGAGGAGGCGCAAACATGGCAGGCAAGAAAGTCGGAGATCTGATCAAAGCCGCGCGCACGGAAGCGGGAATGACCCAGGAGCAATTGGCGCGCAAGGTGAAAAACACCTCTGCGGCGGACATCGGAAAAGCCGAACGCGGCGAAAAGGAACTGACCCAGGCGGCGCTGAAGGAGATTGCCCGGGCTACGGGCGTCACCCAGAAATCGCTTCTGGACGCGGCAAAAGGCATTTCCTCGTCCGGGAGCCTCTCCTCCGCGCGGAAAACCGCGGCGCCGGCAAAGAAAACCGCCCCGGTGAAAAAGACAGCCGCTTCCCAAAAGTCGACCACCGCGGCCGGCAAAACCACCGCAGCGAAAAAGACAGCCGCCGCCGCAAAGAAACCCGCGGCCGCCGCAAAAAAGCCGGCCGCCACGGCACGCAGGACCGCCTCCGGCACCGGCGTAAAACTGACGGCGGCCGAGAAGCGGGTTCTGGATCTGTACCGTGCGGCCAGTTCCGAAACGCGGAAGGCCGCGGAAATGCTGCTTCGCGGCGTGCGTCCGGACGACGGCAACCCGCTGTCCGAACTGATCGGCGGCGCCATCGAGTGGCTGACCGGCCGCTGAGGCGCCGCGCAGCTTCCTGGCGCGCTTTCCTCGCTGTTCTTCCTTCCCAAAACATGTTTGGGCGGCACCGCGCAAACGGAACAGCCGGCTGGCGAATGGATTTTCGCCAGCCGTTCCTATTCTTTCCCGTCAGATTCGCCGGCGCAGCCGACTGCTTTGATCCACGCGACCGGATAGTAGTTTTCCATTCGGTGAAAGCGCGTATGGTATTTCACGATGCTGTCAATCGCGGCGGCGGCGTCGCGGATCAAAAGCGCCTGATAAATCTCCTGATGCTGGCGGTATTGCTCCTCCGGAGAATCCAGGCAGACCCGTCCTAGGCAGGACTGGATGAATTCCACCTTGAGCGCGATGTTCTGCGAAAACTCGTTCAGCTGCGCGTTTTTGCTGATCCGGCTCAGATCGCGATGAAACGCGCAGTCTTCCCGGATGCGCCGGGCGATGTCGCCCCTGCGCCCGGCCTCCAGGCACAGATCGGCATGCTTGAACATCTCGTCGAAATCGGAATTGCTGGCATGGTAAACCGCCAGCTTCGCGGCAAGGACATCCAAATGGATGCGCAAAAGCCCGATCTGGCGCATGGTTTCGTCATCCCAGCTGGCTACCTCCGCCATCCGGTTCGGATAGATTTTGATGATGCCGTCATCCGCAAGCTTCCGAAGCGCCTCGCGGATCGGCGTACGGCTGGTTCCGCATTCCGAGGCGATTTTCGCTTCGGAGATTTTGTCGCCGGATTTGAAGCGCATCGAAAGAATCTGATCCAGCAAATACTGGTATACGCTTTCATTCAGGTTCTGGTTCTGCACGTCAAACGCTCCTTCCGCGCGGTTCCGTGCGATTATTATAATATACGATTCGGGACAGCGTCAATGCTTCCGCCGAAATTTCAGAGCCCGGACCCGGCTTGACCGCTCTTGCCGGCCCCGGGCTTCGCATCGGGGCAGAGGGTTCCCCGGTGTAAAGCCGCAGCCGGGCAGCTGCCACAAATCCGGTAAAAGCCATAATCGCACAGGAAATTCATTGACAAATCTGGTTACAAATGCTATCATAAAATCATGGTGTATACAAGTTCAGAAATCGTACACAATTTGAAGGCAAGGTTACTGCGGAAACAACGCTGAACAGGAGGGAACGTCGATGGACAAGGTCAAAACCGCTGTGGTCGGGTGCGGAGCGATCAGCGACATTTACCTGCAAAACCTGAAAAACCGGTTCTCCATCATCGATCTTGCGGGCTGCTGCGATCTGGACGAGCAGCGCTGCCGCGCTGCCGCGCAGAAGTACGGAATCGCAGCCATGAGCGTCGCGGACATTCTGGCGGATGAATCCATCCGGCTGGTGGTAAACCTGACGAATCCGAAAGCGCACTATGCGGTCATCCGGCAGCTGCTCGAAGGCGGAAAGAACGTGTACACCGAAAAGGTTCTTTCGATCGAGCTGGAACAGGCGGAAGAGCTGGTTCGGCTCGCGGACGCCAAAGGCCTATACCTGGGCGCCGCGCCGGATACCTTCCTGGGCGGCGCGATTCAAACCGCCAGGCTGGCGGTGGATCGCGGCATGATCGGCAAAGTGACCTCCTGCGTCGCGCAGAACGGCCGCGACTACAACATGATGGGGCAGCTGGTGCCGTTTATTCCGCAGCAGGGCGGCGGCATCGGCTTCGACGTGGGCATCTATTACATCACCGCGCTGGTTTCGATTCTGGGCCCGGTCAGAAAGGTCAGCGGCTTTCTGAAGTACCCGACCGAACTGCGCACCTACGACCAGCCGAACAGCCCCAGGTTCGCGCAGCAGTACAAAGTCGAATCCGAAACCATTCTCGCGGGCACGCTGCAGTTTGACAGCGGCGTGATCGGCTCGGTGCAGTTCAACTCCGAATGCATCTTCCCGGAACAGCCCGTCGTGATGCTGTGCGGCACCGAGGGCGTACTGTACATGGCGGATCCCAACAATTTCGGCGGCACCGTGTATTACCGCGCCAAGGGCAGCAACGAGCGGATCGCCCTGCCCGACGCGTTCGGGTACACCGAGAACTCCCGCGGCCTGGGCGTCGCCGAAATGGCGTGGTCGATGGCGGCGGGCAGGAAGGGCCGCGCGAACAAGGAAATGGCATACCACGCGCTGGAGGTTTTGCACGGAATCGCCCGGAGCGACAGGACCGGCGGATGCTACGAGCTGAAATCCACCTTCGAGCGCATGCCCCCGCTGAAAAGCGGATACTTCCCGGAATACCTGGCGAAGGATCATCTCTGCGTCGATCCGGAAGCCGCACTGACCTGATTCAAACACTTTAACGAAAGGGGTTTATGCGATGAAATTCTCCTGCTGCATCGAAATGATCTACACCGAATACCCGTTCCTGGAGCGCATTCAGAAGGCGAAGGACGCAGGCTTTGATTACGTGGAATTCTGGAACTGGGACAACAAGGACATCGACGCGATCGAACGCAAGCTGAAAGAAGCCGGCATCGGTCTTGCCACGTTCCAGGGCAGCATCCGGGGCGTCATGGTGGACAAAAAGGACCGGGAAATCTACGTCGAGGACCTGAAGAAATCGATCGCGCTGGCGAAGCGCCTCGGCGCGAAGGCGATCTTCTGCATGTCGGACATTCTCGGCGAGGATCGCTCCGTCGTGCCGCGCCCGTATGAAATCCCGCCGCAGGAAATGCACGACAACACCGTCGCCGCGCTCAAAGAGCTGGCGCCCTTTGCCGAGGAGGCCGGAATCACGCTGGTCATCGAGCCGCTCAACACGCTGGTCGACCACAAGGGGTACTCGCTCAACAGCACTGCCGAAGGCGTCAGGATCGTTCAGGAGGTCAACAGCCCTGCCGTGCGGGTGCTGTACGACGCGTATCACATGCAGATCATGGAAGGCAACATCATCGACACGATCCGGAACAACTGGCAGTACTTCGGCCATTTCCACCTGGCGGACGTTCCCGGCAGGCACGAACCGGGAACCGGCGAAATGAATTACATGAACATCCTGAAGGCGCTGAAGGAAACCGGCTATCAGGGCATCGTCGGGTTCGAATTCGAGCCCTCCGCGTCCAGCGACGCGATTGCCGCGCAGACCCTGGCCGCGCTGAAAACGATTTGACGGAGGGAACGCAAAATGAAGGAATACATCGAAGATCTGAGCATTGAAAGCCGCCGGGGCGAAATCGGGCGCAAGCTCGCGCTCGTCCGGGAAGACATGCAGAAGGAGCAGCTGGACGCGGTCTACATTTCGAAATCCGAGCATTTCGCGTGGATCACCGCCGGCGGCTGCAACATCGTTACCCGCTACAGCGAGGGCGGCATCTGCGCCATCCTGGTGACGAAGGACAGCCAGTACTTCCTCTGCAACAACATCGAAACCAAGAGGATGCACGTCGAAGAACAGCTGGATCTGCTGGGTTTTGAGGAGAGAAGCTGCTACTGGTACGAAGACAAAACCATGGAATTCATCCATGATCTGATCGGGAACGGAACGCTGGCGGCGGACATCCCGCTTCCCGGCGCGAAGGACGCCAACCCGCTGCTTCTGGAACGGGAAAAAACGCTGTGCGACGAGGAAATTGCCCGCTATCTGAAAATGGGCAAAATCTTCTCCGAAGTGATCGAAACCGTAATCGCCGGCGTGAAGCCCGGCGAAACGGAAATCGAAATCTGCGGAAAGCTCAGCAGCGCGATGTGGAAAGCCGGTCTTGAAGGCGTGCTGTTCCTGGTGGCGGCGGATCACCGCATTTACGATTACCGCCACGCGATCCCCACAGACAACAAGCTGAAGAACTTCCTGATGATCTCCTGCAACGCCCGCTACAAGGGCCTGATCACCAAAATCACCCGCATGGCGTACTTTGGAGAGCTGCCGGAAGGACTGAAGGCGCAGTACGCGAAAACCGCGCACATCGAAAACGTGCTGGCGGACGCGTCGAAGCCCGGCGTGGACGACCTGGAAATGCTGGAGCTGTCCAAAAAGCTGTATGCCGAAGCGGGCTGCCCGGAAATGTGGAAGGTGCATCACCAGGGCGGGCCGCAGAGCTACACCAACGGCTTCTACCTGACCACCGAGCACTCCCACGGCATCATCCGCGAAGGCATGGTGTACGGGTACAACCCCTCCATCACCGGTACGAAGACGGAGGACGCGTTCGTCGTAACCGAGGACGGCCCGATCTTCGTAACCTATCCGGTGCTGTTCCCCGCCATCGAGGAAGAGATCAACGGGCGCGTGTATCGCCGCCCCGGGATCCTCGAAGTAAAATGACAGGCGGAGCACCCGGTTATTGCACAAGCGGGAGGGATGCGCATGAGTGACGTGATTCTGGAGCTGCGCAACATATGCAAGGAGTTTCCCGGCGTAAAGGCGCTGGACAACGTTTCCTTCGATTTGCGCAAAGGCGAAGTGCACGTGCTGCTCGGCGAAAACGGCGCGGGAAAATCCACGCTGATGAAGGTTCTGACCGGCGTTTACCACCCCAATTCCGGCGAAATCGTTCTGCACGGGAACAAGGTGTCGTTCCAGACGCCGAGGGACGCTCAGCTGGCGCGAATCGCGATCATCTTTCAGGAGTTCAACCTGGCGCCGAACCTGACGGTGGCGCAGAACATCTTCCTGGGCCGCGAGCCGAAAGCGCGCAGCGGGCTGATCGACCGGGCCAAAATGGTCCGGGACGCGCAGGAGATCCTGGATTTCCTGAAGGTGAAGATCGACCCCAACGCGAAGGTGGAAACCCTGGGCGTGGCACATCAGCAGCTGGTCGAGGTGGCCAAGGCGCTGTCCATCGATTCGGAAATCCTGATCATGGACGAGCCCACGGCGACGCTCTCGGAAAACGAAATATCGGCGCTGTTCGACACGATTCGGAACCTGCAGAAGCGGGGCGTATCGATCATCTACATATCGCACCGCATGCAGGAATTAAAGGTGATCGGCAACCGCATCACGGTACTGCGGGACGGGCAGACGGTGGGCACCTGCGAAGCCAGCGAGGTCACGCTGGATGAACTGATCCGCATGATGGTCGGCCGTGAAATCAGCAAGGTGCGCACGCGCACCGAGAACACGGCGCGGGAAGAGACAGCGCTGGAGGTCAGCCACCTGTCCCAGGGCAATAAACTCAAGGACGTCTCCATCCGGGTGCAGCGGGGCGAAATCGTTGGGCTGGCGGGCCTGGTCGGATCCGGCCGAACGGAACTGGCACAGGCCGTCTACGGCATCACCCGCCGGGATTCCGGCGATATCAGCATCTGCGGCGAACCCATACAGAACCCGACGCCCATCAAGTGCATCCAGCGCCGCATGGGGTTCATCTCCGAAGACCGTAAGGAGTGCGGCCTGGCGCTGAACCTGCCGATTCGGGTAAACGTCACCCACGCCGGCCTGAAATCCATTTTCCCCGGCGGGATCGTGGACGTTCGCCGGGAGAGAAAGCTGGCGGAGGACTATCGCGCAAAGCTGCGCATCGTCACGCCGGACGTGGAACGCAACGTGGTAAACCTTTCCGGCGGCAATCAGCAAAAGGTCGTGCTGGCGAAATGGCTGTCGACGGATTCGGCGTTTCTGGTGTTCGACGAGCCGACCCGCGGCATCGACGTGGGCGCAAAGGAAGAAATCCACAACCTGATTCGGGATCTGGCCGTAAACGGCGTCGGCATCCTGATGATCTCTTCCGACCTGCCGGAGATTCTGACCCTGTCCGACCGCATCTACGTCATGCGGGAAGGCCGGATCGTTCACGAAATCGAGCAGGTCACCTCTGAAACGACGCAGGAAGAAATCATAGCCTATGCGACAGGAGGCGCGGAGCAATGAATGAATTGAAATCGGGCGTGCGCCGCCTGACCCGGGTTGTTCCGATGACGCTGCTGCTGCTGGCCGGAATGGTCATCGTCTTCTCCGCGCTGGTCGGACCGGCGAAGTACCTGAAGCTTTCAAACATCATGAACGTCATCAGCCAGTGCTCCTCCGGCGTGGGCATCGTGGCGCTGGCTTCGTTTCTGGCGATCTGCTCGACCGGCGTGGATCTTTCGCTGGGCGGCATCGTCTCGCTGGCCGGCATGGTGACGGCGCGCATCCTGACAGCGGAAACCGGAACCCTCGCCGGGCTGCGCACAAGCGCTCCCGGGCTGCTGCTGGCAATCGCGATCCTCGCCTCGCTCGCCGTCGGCGCGCTGATGGGCAGCCTGAACGGCGTCATCCTGAGCCGGACCAACATCCCCTCCTTCATCATCACGCTGGGAAACTTCAAGATCTGCGAAACGCTGTCCCGCGTGCTGGCCGGAGGGTCCACCGTGCGCATCAGCAATATGCCGCAGTTCGAATTCATCGGCGGCGGATCGCTGATGAGCGTAAGTCAGACGGTTCAGCAGGGCGCGCGCACGTCCACCCGCATGATCGGGATTCTTCCGGTCAGCGCGCTGGTGATGGTGCTGCTGTATCTGCTGTTCTCGATCATCATGAAACGCACCCGCTTCGGCACCTATGTTTACGCGATCGGCGGCAACTACGAGGCGACCGAAATGTCGGGCGTCAACACCACAAAAACCCGGTTCACCGTCTTTCTGCTGGGCGGCGTCATCGCCGCGGTGACCGGCATCATCCTGACCTCCCGCCTGACCGCAGCCAGTGCGGCCAACGGCCTGGGGCTGGAATTCGACGGCATCGCCGCGGCGGTCGTCGGCGGCGCTGCCATGACGGGCGGGCGGAGCACGCCCTGGAGAACGCTGATCGGCGCGCTGATCATTTCGGTGCTGCGCAACGGCTTCAGCATGGTCGGCATGGCAAACTCGCTGCAGATGATCGCCATCGGCGCCGTGCTCATCATCGTGGTCGCAGTGGACGTGGCGAAGAACAGGAGGCGGTGACATGAGCGCAATCAAAAAGCACCTGGATACGCTTTCCAGGCTGGCGGTTCTGATCGTGATGTTCGTGCTGCTGGTGCTGGTATCGCCGTCCTTCGGCACGCTGACCAACATTCTGAACGTGCTGCGCGTTTCGTCGCTGACGCTGATCATCGCCACCGGCATCGCGCTGTGCATGCTCGTCAGCGGTATCGATCTGTCGCCGGGCGCGACCATCGCGCTGACCTCAATCCTGTTCGGCCGGTATTTCCAGATGGGTCACAGCACCGGAGAAATGGTGTTCGGCATCGCGGGCATTCTGGCCGTCAGCGCCGTCATCGGCGCCGCCAACGGGTTCTGCGTCGCCAAACTGAGCCTGCCGCCGTTTCTGGCGACATACGGCATTCAGCAGATTGTGCGCGGGCTCGCGTACCTGCTCACCAACGGGCTGGTCTATTCCGGCTTCACCGAACAGTTCAAGTTCATCGGCGGCGGCAGCATTCTGGGCATCCACACGCCGATCATCTTCGCGGCGATTCTGCTGATCATCGTGGGCTTCCTGCTGAACAAGACCACCCTTGGCCGGAGAATCTACGCGGTCGGCTCCAACCGGGAATCCGCGCGCTATTCCGGCATCAACGTCACCGGCACGCTGATGATGTCCTACATCCTCTCCGGCCTGATCGCCGGGTTCGCGGGCATCGTCTACACCTCGCGCCTCAACTGCGCGGAGCCGACCATCGGCGCCGAATTCGCGCAGCAGGCCATCGCCGCGGCAGCGATCGGCGGCATCTCGTTCAAGGGCGGACACGGCAACGTATTCGGCATCATCATCGGCGCGCTGATGCTCACGCTGATCACCAACGGCATGACGCTGCTGGGCATCGATTCCGACTGGCAGGTCGGTGCGACGGGCGTCATCATCATTCTGGCGGTCCTGATCGACAGGAATACCGCCAAAAAGAAGGTTTGATTCTTTCTGTGCCGGCCAATCCGGCACAGGGAAAATAAAAGGAGGAAAGAACCATGAAGAAACTCTTGTGCATGCTGCTCGTCGCAATGCTCGCTCTGGCGTGTGTCGCCGCGGTGGCGGAAGACTACGAAGTGACTCTGATCCTGAAGGACAACACTTCCGCCGGCTGGCGCTATCTTGCGGCTGCCGCGATCGCGACAGGCGACGAGATCGGCGTGAAGGTAACCGAGAATTCCCCGCTGGAAACCCAGGACGCGGACCAGCAGTACAACGCGGTTCTGGACGCCATTGAAAAGGAAGTCGACGCGATCATCATCGCGCCGGTCGACTCCGCAGGCATCGTTCCCGCGATCGAAAAGGCCGTGGAAGCCGGCATTCCGGTATTCACCACCAACACCCGCGCTTTTGTGAACAACGAAGACGATATCGTGACCTTCGTCGGCGTCGGCAACGAGCAGGGCGGCTACGACATCGCGAAGTATATGTTCTCCCAGTTCCCGGAGGGCGAGCCGATCAACCTGATCATCGTTGACGGCAACCGCACCGGCCAGACCACCCTGGACCGCATCGCCGGCATCGAGCGCGCCATCGCCGAAGACGACCGCGTGACCCTGCTGGACTGCCAGGAAGCCAAGTTCTCCCGCGCCCAGGCGCAGGAAATCATGGAGAACTTCCTCGTCAAGTATGACGATATCGACCTGGTCATCGCCCTGAACGACGAAATGGCGATCGGCGCCTACAACGCGATCGTCGCAGCCAACCGCGTCGACGAAATGCTGATCTCCGGCTTCGACGGCACTCCCGAAGGCCTGCAGGCCGTTCTGGACGGTCAGATCACCGCTTCCCTGAACCAGGATCTGCCGGGCCAGGGCTCCGAAGCCGTCAAGGCCGTAAAGACCTGGCTGGACGGCGGCGACGTCGAGGATTGGATCGTTGTCGGCGGCGAAGTCTGCACCCCCGAGAACGCCCCGGCGCTGCTGGAGAAGCTGGTCAAATAACGGCGCATCGGTTTCCGGTCCGGATCCTGCGGAACCGGATGAAACCGGAGTTTCCCGGAGGGCTGTCTCACGCGAGACAGCCCTCTTTCTGAATAGCCCGCCGCCGCTTTCCCTGCCCATTTCCGTCCGGGGGCGAAGCCGCGGCGCGAATTTCCCTCTTGCAATTCGATTGTGTTTCGTTTATACTGTCAGCAGAAAGGTTTGCGCGGCCCGCAACGGTCGGCGCGGGAGAATCGGAATACGGGAGGTGCCGGCATGGTCGGAAAAATGATGGTCAGTCGCTTCATGGAACCGTACAAAATGCAATATCAGCAGGAGGATATTCCGCAGATCGAGGATAACGACATCCTGATCCGCGTCAAGGCCTGCGGCATTTGCGGCTCTGATCTGGTATACTACAACGGCAAAAGCCCGCTCGATACGCCGGACGGCAAAGGGCCGCTGATCCTCGGGCACGAGTTTTCCGGCGTAGTCGCCGAAGTCGGCGCGACTGCCCGAAAAATGGGGCTGTTCGCTCCCGGCGACCGCGTGGCGGTAAACCCCGTTCAACAGTGCAACGCCTGCCCGGCCTGCATGCGGGGCGAATTCAACGAGTGCTCCCATCTCGAGGTCGTCGGCACCATGGTCGACGGCGCGATGGCAGAGTACGTGAAAGCCAAATACACCCACGTCCACAAAATCCCGGACGAGATCCCGTTCCGGTACGCCGCGCTGGCGGAACCTCTGGCCTGCGCCACGCACGCGGTGCAGCGGCTGGATGTTCAGCTGGGTCAGACGGTCGTGGTATACGGCGTCGGCGGAATCGGCCTGATGATGACGCAGCTGGTGCGGGCGGCCGGCGCGGGCAAGGTCATCGTCGTCGCGCGCAAGGATTTTGGCCTGGGCAAGGCCAGGGAATGCGGCGCGACCCATGTCATCAACAACAGCGATGTGAATTCCCCCGATTACGCGCAGGACGTTGCGGCCCGCATCCGTGAAATCAATGCCGGCCGCCTTGCGGACCGGGTGATCCTGGCCACCGGCAATATGTCGGCGCTGCAGGACGCGCTGAACGTGTCCGCTCCCTGCTCCACCATCGTATATTTCGGGCAGGCCGGCGAAAAAGACATCCTGCAGGTGCCGGTCCTCGCCACGCTGAAGAGCGAAAAGACGCTGAAGTTCTCCTGGCTGGCGCCGCTGGTGTGGGACAACGTCTTCAGGCTTCTCGCCTCCGGGCAGGTAAACCTGGCCCCGATCATCACCCACACCTTCTCCCTCGCCGATGCGGAGGCGGGCATCCGCTTCATGCTGGAATCAAAAGAGCCCAAGGTCAAAGGCGTCATTCTCGTGGACCCGGAGCAGTGATCCGTCTTACAGGAATGCCGAGCAGCGCCCCCGCCGCCGCGGGGGCGCTGCTGTGTTTCCTCTGCGGGAGAAGCTGCTGATTGTGAGTCATTCGCCCCGGCACATTTCATCGGGATTGTTTCAGCCTGCCTGTTCGATGCGTGAATGATTTCGACGGATGAAAAGGTCTGCCCTCGAAAGCAGACATCCGATCCCGTGATACTCGTGCCGGTCCAAGACAATCCTTTGGTTAATCGTTACAGACATCAGTATTTATATACGAGAACCAAGCGCCCGTCGATCGGGTACAGCAGAAAAAGGACGTATCCTGCCGCCTTTTGTGCGTGCGATTCGTTGACAGACAGCCTGTAATTGATTATGATATTGACAGCAGGAAGCGGAAAGGCCTGTGAAGGGGTTCTGCGTGTGCCCTTACAGGCCGAAATCGCGGGCAAAGGACACAATTTGCAGGAGGGCGCCGATATGCAGAAGATCAGATGGGCAATCGTGGGCACAGGCTATATCGCGAACCGGTTCGCCGCCGGCATGTGCCAGGTAGAGGACGCGCAGCTTGCGGCGGTGGTTTCCCGCCGGGCGGAAACAGGACAGGCCTTCGCCGACGCGTTCGCCGCGGAAGCGGTGTTCACCGACTTTGCTGAGATGCTCCGGCTGGCAAAACCGGACGTGGTGTATCTGGGAATCCCGAACGATCTGCACTATGGCTATATCCATCAGGCGCTCGACAGCGGCGCGAACGTGCTCTGTGAAAAGCCGATGGTGGATACCGTGGCACAGATGGACGAGGTCTTTGCGAAGGCCGAAAAAAAGGGTCTGTTCCTGATGGAGGGAATGTGGACGCGGTGCTTCCCTGCCGTGCGCAAGGTTCGGGAGTGGATCCGCGGCGGCCGCATCGGCGATGTGCTGACGGTGAACGTCAGCTTCGACATTCGTCCCGACTATGACGACTGGCAGACCTGGAAGGCGGGCATCGCCCACACCGGCGGCGCGCTGAGAGACGTGGGCATCTATTCGCTGGGCGTGGCCAGCCTGGCCTTCCCGGGTGCGCCGCGAAACGTGTATTCGGCCATGCATTCAAACGGCGAGGTTGACGACGTCTGCCGCCTGCTGCTGGATTACGGCAACGGCCGGACGGCCTTTGCCGGCGGCGCCTTCAACCAGGTCAGCGACCACGTCGCCCGAATCGTGGGCACGCGGGGCAGCATTGAGTTCGGACCGGAATTCTGGAATCCTTCCGCGGCCGTGCTGCGGGCGGACGGCACCGAAGAGCGTTTTGAATCGCCTTTTGCGGCGACGGGCTTTCAGTTCGAAATCATGGCGGTTCAGGACGCGCTGCGGGCCGGCGCACTGGAGTGCGCCGATTTTACCCGCGCGGAGAGCCGGACCATCGCGCAGATCATCGAAACCGTCCGCAAGGGCTGGGGCATCGTCTACGCTGCGGACGAAGCGCGGTAATCGGCCAGAGGGCACTCCTGCGCGCAACGGCGGCGCCGCAGAAAAAGCCGATGGCGGCGGCCGGGCATGAAATGCGGCATCCCACAAAACAGAAATGAGGGCGCAATCATGAAACGGGAAAGAAGATTTGACGAGGTACTGAGGAGAAAGATCAGCGAAGCCCTGGACGAACCGATCGACGAAAGCATCAATGCCGACGACCTGATGTTCGATCTTGGCATCCGTTATTTGCGTATGATGGCCGCAGAAAAGAAGAAAAGGGCCAACAAAAAAGCAAACCAGCTTTCACTCTGAGTCAGGGACGCGGCTTCAAAGAAGGCGTTGGTCGATTATGTCGACGCCGTGACAGACAAAGACGGCCCGGACTATATCCCGCCAAACAACCGCATCGCGGTGTTCGACCTTGACGGCACCCTGTTTTGCGAGTCGGATCCGACGTGGTTCGATTTTATGATGTACAAGTACCGGGTTCTGGAAGATCCCGCATACAGGGACAGGGCGACGGAATACGAGAAGAAGATCGCCGGCACCGTGCAGTCCGTTATAGACACAGGCGCCGTTCCGGCCGGTTTCGAGGTCGAGATCGGCAACTGTATTGCCCAGGCCTTCGCCGGCATGAGCGTCAGGGATTTTGCGCACTATGTCAGGGATTTTGCCGAAAGACCGGCGCCGGGTTACATCGGCATGAACGTCGGCGAAGCTTTCTACCAGCCCATGGTCCAGGTGATAGACTACCTGCAGGACAACGGGTTTACCGTCTATGTCTGCAGCGGCAGTGACCGGCTGGTCGTGCGGGGGATTGTCGAGGACGGCCTGATCCTGGCCGCAAGGTACGTCATCGGGACGGAAGAGCTGATATCGGCGAAAAACCAGGGCGACAGGGCCGGTTCGGACTATGTTTTCAGCAACGAGGACGAGCTTGTTTTGAGCGGAAAGATCGCGGCAAAGAACCTGAAAATGACGAAGGTATCAATGATCGCCCAGCAGATCGGCCAACGTCCCGTCCTTTCATTCTGAAACAGCGCCGGAGACATCAGCATGACCAACTATGTCATGGGCAATGAGCAGTACAAAACCGCGGCGTTCTTCGTTTGCTGCGATGATGGAATCAGGGAGAACGGAAGTCCGGAAAAGGCGCAGAATGTCTACGATTTCTGCGCGGAAAACGGCTGGATCCCGATTTCGATGAAGAACGATTGGCTGACTGTCTTCGGGGAAGGCGTCACGAAAAAAGGCGTCCCGGCCTGATCCCCCGGGCCCAAAAGCCGCAGGCTCAGATCCTGTCACCCCGATCCAGCAGGCCCCTGAAAACGATGTGTTTTCCGATGTCTCTGTCGACCGGCATTCGTGCGATGGCGGCGCTTTCATCATCGCCTCCGCGCCGCCGATGGAGCAGCCGGCTGAGGCTCCGATCGCGGCGGATTCTTTAACAGGGACTTTTGACGGAAAAAAGCAGCTCCGCGCCGGGAATATCGGCGCGGAGCTGTGATGTGGTGGGGTTAGTAGGGCTCGAACCTATGACCTTCACGATGTCAACGTGACGCTCTAACCAACTGAGCTATAACCCCTTGCGACTCAGCAATTATACCAGATAAAACACGCGCTGTCAAGGGGTTCCCGGGGCCTAATTTAATTTTCACACTCACGGCTGTACCCATTCACCATCCGCAAAGGACTGGCTTTGAGAAGGCGAAACAGAATGCTTCCAACACATTCCGTGCTTGCATTTACAGAATTCGGCAAAGCTGAGGACGCGGCATTACAGATCCCTGCCGTTCGCCAGGCCAAAGCACCGGACGTCTTCTGGCGATTATTTGCATTTCCGCAAATCACGTTCGATCATGTTGTTATCAAAAGGCACATCGAAACGATGGGAAACAGCAAGCGGTTCTCACTGTATTTCACCCGCATCGAATACTACACCGGGGTTCCTCTTTCGCCGGCACTGTGAACATCCTTCGTGTTCACGGGAGAAGCAGCCCAATGCCGAAAAGGCATAAAAGGGGCTGTCTCAAAATGATTACAGAGTAGTCAAGAGAGGCAGCCCCCTTCAATTTGGAAGAAAAGGGAAGATAGAGGCAAGAAACCAGTTAAAAGTGAGAAACCGAAACAAGCCAGCGAGAAAAAGCCAGCCAAAGC
>JAFWEY010000048.1 GCA_017512675.1 Clostridia bacterium
CGATTTCATGCTGGATGATCTGTGCGGTATAGCCCTCGAACGTTCCTTCCCGCCGCCTGAACCGCTGGTCCTGATAGCGTACCGTGATTTTCCGGTACCGCTTTGCCTTTCGAACGCCGGCCAGGCAGAGACAGCCCTCCTCCGCCTCGTATTCCCCTGCCCCGGCGGTGATCTCAGGATTGACCATCACCATTTGCATGGGGCCGCTGCAGAACGCGATGATGCGCTTCTTCTCCCCGATCATGTTCGCCGCCATGCCGACGCAGCGGTCCAGGTTCGCCCGAAGGGTGTCCAGCAGATCGGCGATGATCTGCCCGTCCGATTCCGCGGCCGGCGCCGACTTCTGCGCCAGAAACAGCGGATCGCGCATGATATTTCGAATCATTTTCAGCCTCCCGTATCCTTTCCGCGGCGCCGCCGGCGCCGTTCCCGGTATTTCGGCGGAATCCGCGCGTCTCCTGCTCAGACTGCCCGGCGCCGAAGGGCTTCCGGCCCCGGCTCATGCCGCGGCTTCCAGCCCGTCTTCCCTGTCTCCGCAGATGTACTTTTCCGCCGGCACCGCGTCAAAGCCCGCATATTCGCCCGTTCCGGGGGCCAGGAAGGACATGGGCTGATAATCGCCCGCCGTGCCGATGCGCAGGGCCCCGCGGGGGCGAATCGCCTCCCGCGCCCTTCAGGCCAGCAGCTTCATGAGATTGGCGCAAAGGGTGGCGAGCGGCGTGCCCACGACGTAACCCATCAGCGCCATCAGGATGCCCACGGGCACCAGCGAGCCGGCGTAGGAGCCGGCCAGCACCGGCGCGGAGGCAGTGCCCCCGATGTTGGCCAGCGAGGCGACGCCGGCGGTGAACAGATCGAGCCGCAGCAGCCTGCACAGCAGCAGCAGCAGCACCGTGTGGGTGATCAGCACGATAAACCCGGTGAGAATCCAGGCCGGCGCGTCGCCCAGCTCCAGCAGGCTCGCGCGGGAGGCCAGCAGGCCGATCACCGCGTAGAGCAGCAGATTGGAAACCTCGCCTGCGCCGGCGGTCCGGCCCAGCGGCGTCATCGCGCAAACGAGCGCCGCAGCGGTTACGAACAGCACCGTCCAGGTCGCCTTGTCGGAGAAGCCCGTCCATTCATAGAGCTTCGCGCCGGCGTTTCCGGCGGCGGCGCTGACCAGAAACGCGCATCCGATCAGCAGCAGCAGGCTCTGGAGCGTGGGCGGCTGCGCGTTCTGCCGGGTCTCGTCCTCCAGGCGGAGGGAGACCTCGTCCAGCCGCGACGTGTCGGCGCGCGTCCACCGGTTGAAGCGCGGCGCCAGCTGAATGGCCCACAGCAGGAACATCACCCAGAGCGAATAGTCGATGGAATCGATCACCAGCGCGTAGCCCATGTCCGCCTCAGAGATGTTCAGCGCCGCCTGCACGGCCACCATGTTGCCGCTGCCGCCGATCCACGAGCCGCACAGCGCGCCGAGGCCCATCCACGCGTTCCCGCCGATGACGGGCTTCATGATCAGAAAGGCAGCGACGAAGCCGATCATGATGGTCAGCGTCGCGGAGAAGAAGCCCAGCAGCATCCTCGGCCCCAGGCGAAGAACCTTGCGAATGTCGCAGCGCAGCAGCATCGCAAAGACCATCGCGTAGGTCAGGTTGTTCTTCAGCGCGCCGTAAGCCGCCTTCGTCTCCCCCAGATCCCAAACCTTCAGCGTGCACAGGAGCATCGCGATCAGGTAGCACAGCACCATGGAGGGAACGTATTTGAAGAACTTCTTCAGCGCACCCCCGGCCTTCTTTTCCAGCGTCACCAGCACGCCCGCCATGAACAGCAGCACGGCCACATAGGCAAATCCGTCGGTAATCATCCTGTGCCACTCCTCCGTTCTTTCCGGAAACCGCGCGGAGCCCGCAGCGGCATTCCGGGTCGTTCCGTCCTTTTCAGCCCGTATAGGCGTCCTCCGCCGAACGGGAGAAATCCTGCTTCGCCAGCCACTCCCGCTCTTCGCCGCTCTCCGGGATATCGATGCGCTCGATTTTGAAGATGACCGGCCGCGTGCCGTCGTTGCAGCAGGCGATCATGATCCTGTCGTCGTTCGTCCAGCCCTTCATGATCGAGCCGCCCTGCAGGGCCGTATAGACGTACCGGCTGACGGCGTCCCAGGCCTCGCCGCAGAACCTTCCGTTCATCAGGTGATAGAAATCGTCCTGCCGGGGCGTGCGTTTCAGCACGAACTCGTCGCCCACATTGAAGAACGGGCAGGGGCCCGACTTGGGATCGGCCAGATATTTTTGCTGATACTCCGCAAAGCATTTTTTCTCAAGAACCGTGATTTTGCATTCGTACCGCATGCTGCTTCTCCTTCTTTGCCGACTTCGTGATCTCTTCGTGATAGAAGTAGTTACACAGGACCGGCGGCTCGCCGAACGGCGCGCGGTGCCGGTCGTCGTCGCGGATATACCGCATTTTCGCCTTTGCCGCATAGCTGCCGATTTCCTGATCCAGCGCCGTCCAGTAGGCGCGGCTTTTCCCGGTATAGATCTCATGATACAGCGCGTCCAGCTCCGGACGGCGCTCGTGGATCCAGCCGAGGATGCGCTTCCTGTACTCCCCGCGCAGGTTCAGGTTTTCCAGCCAGACCAGATTGCACTGCCCTTTGACGCGTTCGATGATTTCGATCGCGTCGGTGATGCCGGGAAAGATCGGGGAAACGAAGCAGGTCGTCTGAACGCCCGCCTCGTAAAACCGCCGCATGGCCTCCAGCCTGCGTTCGATGCTGACGGCCCGGTCCATTTCCCTGCGGAAGCCCTCGTCCAGCGTATTGACCGACCAGGCCACCTGCGCGCCGGGGAACTGACGGATCAGGTCGAGATCCCGCAGGATCAGGTCCGATTTGGTGGAGATGCTGATGCTGATTCCGGTATCCAGAAGCTGCTCCAGCAGCGCGCGGGTGCGCCCGTATCGCTTCTCCAGCGGCTGGTAGGGATCGGTCACCGAACAGAGGAACGCTTCCTTTCCCGCGTACCGCCCCGGCGCGGCGATCGCGGGCCAGCGCTTCACGTCCACAAATTCGCCCCAGGGCTCCGGATGATTGGTGAAGCGCTTCATAAAGCTGGCGTAGCAGTATTTGCAGGCGTGGGTGCAGCCCACGTACGGATTCACCGCGTAATCCGACACCGGCAGGTTGGTTTTCGTCATGATGTTCCCGGCTTCGATTTCCCTGATGATCATGGATTTCCTCCTCCTTCCCGCCCGTTTTCCCCGGCGCCCCGCCCGGCGAGATACGCCCGCTTCTTTCGCGCGTCCTCCGCTTCCAGGGAAGAGGAATTGCGGATTCCGCCCAGAAATTCGATATGGTGCCGGAATTCGTGGCGCAGAACGCCGCGCAGGATCCCGCGGGCCTCCGGCACGCCCGCCTGCGGGTAGAGCCG
Organism: Clostridia bacterium; assembly: GCA_017512675.1. Taxonomy (GTDB): domain Bacteria; phylum Bacillota; class Clostridia; order Christensenellales; family Aristaeellaceae; genus RGIG5678. The sequence continues at coordinate 3,411 of JAFWEY010000048.1, forward strand.
GTCAAAGGAGCCCTTGAACATCACGATCTGCCGAACGCCGCTATACACCTGGTACTGGCCCAGCGTATACAGATCGTTTCCCCGCGCGTAATCGGGGACCGCCGCCGCCTCGGACAGGATCACGCCGCCGGTGAGCTGCCGGAAAAACTCCTCCGGAAGCTCGTCCATCAGCTCCGAAACGATCGCTTTGTATTCCTCCGTGCTTATCATCGCAGAATCTCAGTTGGTTGTCCCCGCAGAGCCGGGGCTTTCTGACGCTTCCTATCGTTCCTCTGCCCGGACGTGCGCCGGGCTGTAAAACGCGTTGCTGCACTGCCCGGCACCGGGCGGTGTTTCGATGTGCGGGGGGCGGGACGGAGCCGCATCCGGTTCCCCATCGGGGAAGGCTTGCCGCTTTCCGATGTCTTCCCCACGTCCGCAGTGCGGGCGATTGCCTTAACTGCCCGCAGTGCCGCCCAATCCGGCCGCATTGCTTTTACCCTGTTCTCTCTGCTCCTCCCGCTGCAGCAGAAAGAAGCGTTTTTGTGTTTCAATCTCAGAGCGGAGTTCTTCTTCCGAAGGCAGATACAGCTTATACTTGGATGCAAAAAGCTGCTCATTGCCTCGGAGAACAGAGTAACGGGCTATATCTTCATCCGTATCGGTGCACAGTACAATCCCCAGTGTGGGATTGTCGTCGCTCTGTTTCTTCAGTTCGTCATACATGCGGATATACATATCCATCTGCCCTACATCCTGATGGGTAATCCTGGATGTTTTCAGGTCGATCAGGACAAAGCATTTCAGAATGTAGTTATAGAAGACCAGGTCAATATAGTATTCTTCCTTCTCCGTATGGATATGCTGCTGTCTGGCAACGAAGGCGTATCCTTTGCCGAGCTCCATCAGGAATTTCTGGAGATTGTCAATAATTGCC
>JAFWEY010000049.1 GCA_017512675.1 Clostridia bacterium
CGCCCCAGTGGGCCTCGGCGTCGGTGTCGTCATTTTCCAGCAGCTTTTCGTATGCGGCGACCGCCTTGTCGAATTCGCACTGCCGGCGAAAATGATTCGCGCGGTTGTAGCGGTTCAGCCTGCCTTCGTCGTCCGTTTTCGGGATCGTCGATATGCTGCCGCAGTATTCACAGGTGCCGTAGGTGTCGCCGGGGTTGAACGCGATGTCGCCGCCGCACATTTTGCATTTGATGATCATGACAGAGCCTCCTCGAATCGGGATATCAATGGATCCGACCTGCGCCGGGCGCAGACTGTTCCGCAGATTTCTTTATGGAATGATTCTATCAGATACGGCGCGGTTCTGCAATAGGGAATTCGCGCGAAACGGTGGTTTTGCGTTCGATGGACGGCGGCAATCGCAAATTGTTTCACGTCTAATATTAAATATTTGTAAATACGCATATTTTGTGAATTTATATCTTGAATTTGTCACACTTTCGTAATATAATACAATCACTTGAAATAATTACGAAAGAGGGCGTTCCCATGAAGGCAAATTCCATTCGTCAGAAGCTATCGATCCTGCTGGCGCTGATTCTCCTGATGAGCATAACGCCCATGACCGGAGCCAGCGCGGCCACCGTTACCTACCGGGGCATGCAGACGCGCCTCGCCAGGAAGGGATACCTTTCAAGCTCCTATATCACCGGCAGCAAAAACTCCGCGACCACCCACGCGGTTCGGGTTTTCGAAATGGTCAACGGCCTGAAGGCGGACGGCGTGGCGGACGTGAAGACCGTCAAGAAGATCTTCTCCGCTTCCGCCCGGAAGCGCCCCTCGATCAACAACGCAGCTTGGGCGTCCTCGGGCATCGCGCGCAACCTGCCGAGAAAGAGAACGGCCAAGATCATCGACATCCGCACCGGAACCGTGATCAGAATCCGCCGCGTCGGCGGAGTCAACCACCTGGATGTTGAGCCGCTGACCAGAACCGACACCGCGAAGCTGAAGAAGGTATACGGGGGCACCTGGTCCTGGGACAGCCGGCCGATTCTTCTGATCGCCAACGGGCATTTTTACGCGGCGGCGATGAACGGCATGCCCCACGGAAAGCAGCTCAGCAAGGCCAACGGCTTCAACGGGCAGTTCTGCATTCACCTGAAGGGCTGCAAAACCCACGGCACCAACAGGGTCAACGCCGCGCACCAGGCAAGCATCCGCTACGCCTACTCCTACATGACCGCTTAAGGCGGGATTCACAGAACCCCCGGTGATTCTGTTCCCGGAAAACAACCGCCCCGAACGGCGCTCTTCGCCGTTCGGGGCTTTTTCTCTTCCGGATGACGCCGGAAACCGTTTTCTTCCCGGGGAACGCGCATCACGCCTGCAGGGAACTGCTCAGGAAATCCACGATTTTTCCGAAGGTATCCTCGCTGATGTCGTGTTCAATGGAGCAGGCTTCGTCCTCCGCCCGTTCTTCGCTCACTCCCAGCGAAACCAGCCAATCCTTGAAGAAACGGTGCTTCGCATAGGTATTTTCCGCCAGCCTCTTGCCCTCTTCGGTCAGCAGGATCATCTTCGCCGAATCCATTTCGACCAACCCGGAACTGCGCAGCTTGGCAACCGCAACGCTGACAGACGGCTTCGCGACGGACAGATGCTCCGCCACGTCGATGGAACGGCAATAGCCCTTATCCTGCAGGATGCGGAGGATCGCTTCCAGATAATCCTCCTGCGATTCGTTATGCTTGTGCATGGAATTCATCCGGTGTATCGCCTCCCGTCGTAATTTGCTGCCATTATAATGCATTCACTAAAATTAGTCAACCTTAATTCCGATTATTTTTGCAGCGGCCTTCGGGCGGGTATCGCACCGGGCAGGGCATACAGGTGCGTCCCGGAAAACCGAAAACCGGCGGCACAAACCATGCCGCCGGCCCGATATCGCCGCTTCCGGGGCTGCCTGCTCAGCCGCGCTCCTTCGCCTTGACGAATCTGGACACGAATATGCCGACTTCGTACAGCAGAATCATCGGGATTCCCAGCAGGATCTGGGATACCACGTCCGGCGGCGTCAGGATCGCAGCCACCACGAAGATGCCCAGGATCACGTACTTGCGCTTGCTCGCCAGCATCTGCGGCGTGGTCAGGCCTACCTTGGTCGTCATGTAGACGAACACCGGCAGCATGAACGCGACGCCGAAAGGAAGCAGAAAGCCAAACAGGAAGCTGATGTACTTGTCCAGCGACAGCATGGGCTTTGCCAGGTTCTCGCCGGACACCATGAAAAAATCCACCGCCAGATTCAGCACGGATACATAGCAGAACACGATGCCGAGCACGAACAGCACCAGCGAAAAGGCAAACAGTTTGCGAAAGCTTTTCTGCTCGCGCTCGTAGAGCGCCGGCTTGATAAACGACCAAATCTGCCACACGATGACCGGAAAAGCCGCCACGATGCCCATCACGACGGACACCTTCAGCTTTGTGGTCAGCGCTTCGCTGATCGCCGTATAGATGACTTCGACATTCCGGGCTTCAATCGGCGCCGTGATCCACTTCAGAAGCGGATCCACCGCCAGATAGAACACGAGCGCGAAACCCACGGCCACCGCGATCACACTGACCATGAGCACCTTGCGCAGCGCAAGCAGATGCTCCCGAAGCGACAGCGTTTCCGCTTCCGGATCATCCCGGTTCTGTTCCCCGGAGGGCGGACTCACAGGCTTCTTTTCCGCTTCTTCCCCGGATGCCGCCGCCTGCTCTCCGTTAAGCCTTCGGTTCATCCTGAACGTTTTCCTTTTCGCCCTTTGCCTCGTCGTCCTTCACGGCCGTCTTGAAATCCTTGATGCTCTTGCCCAGCGCGCCGCCCAGGCCCGCCAGGTGCTTTCCGCCAAACAGCACCAGCGCCAATACGATAATCAGAATGATCTCTGTCGTTCCCAGCTTCATGTTGCTTCCTCCTCAATCCGTTGTCACTGCTCGTCCGCTTAAGCGCGCTACGCGCTCGCGTCCCCGTCCTTTTCCCGGCCCGCGGCATCCTGTGCCTCGCCGGCCGCCGCCCTGATTTCCGCGTTCAGCTGCTCCGTTTCGCTCTTCACGTCCCGGTCCAGCTGCCGCAGATCCTTCTCCATGTCCGTCCCGATGGCTTTGACTTCTTTTTCCACATCCCGAACCGCTTCCTTGACGTCAGCGGTTACATCGATTTCCCGGATCGTGGCGCGCACGTCCTTCTGCACGTCCTTGATTTCCTTCTCGACCTCGTCCCAGCCGGTTTCCTTTTTGATCTCCCGCAGGATCTTTTTGAGCGACCGCACCTGCCGCCCCAGCCAGCGGGCAACTTTGGGCAGGTCATCCGGGCCCACGACCAGAAAAGCCACGAGCAGCACGATGACGATTTCCCACAGGCCGATGTTGAACATTTCATTGCCTCCAGACTTGACTCCGTTCATTATACGCGGTTTCCGCCGGAATTGCAACGCCATTCGCGAAAAGAATCAACACAAATAATTTTGGTCAATTCGACAAAAAACTATTGACAGGCGTCCGGGACTGTGCTATGATTTACTTACGGTCAGGTTGACCATAAAGGAGGTGGCGGACCGATGGAGAATTCCCGAAAAGCCTTTTCCGTCGCGGTGGATCTTCTGATCTTCACGGTGCGGGACGGAAGGCTTTGCCTGCTGCTCTCGCGGCGCGGAAAACCTCCGTTCGAGGGGCGGTGGGCGCTGCCCGGGCGTCTGGTGGATCTGGACGAATCCGTGGACCGGGCGGCAGACCGTCTGCTCTGTGAAATGCTTCCGGTTCAGGGGGTGTTCGTCGAGCAGCTTTACACCTTCAGCGATCCTCACCGGGATCCGCGCGGGCGGGTCGTCTCCGTCGCGTGCCTGGCCATTGTTCCGTGGCAGCGGCTGCAGCAGGCGCTGGCCGGCGGAGAAACTCCGTTCGAATGCTTCGAAGCGAGGCTGGACGCGTCCGGGCTGGCGCTGTGCCGCGAAAACGAAGCCGCGCTTTCAAGAGCGGATCTCGCGTTCGATCACGGCAGCATCATCGAAATGGGCATCCGGAGGCTGCGCGGCAAAATCGACTATACCGACATCGCGTTCTCGTTTCTGGAAAACCCTTCCTCCTTCTCGCTGCGCTCGCTGCTGACCGTCCATGAGGCGGTGCTGGATCGCGAAATCGATTTCAGCAACTTCCGCCGCGCGATGCGGACCCGCTATTTCGACAGCGGGCACATCGTTCCCACCGAAAAGGAACTCAAGCCGCGCCGGGGGCGCCCCGCGGCGCTGTACCGGCTGACCGACAACAGGAAAGGAGATCGGAACAATGCCTGACACGTTCTTTCTGATCGCAGTGGATCTGCAAAACGATTTCATCGACGGCGCGCTCGGAACGCCCGAGGCGCAGAGAATCGTGCCCGCCGCCCGGGAGCGGATTCTGGAAGCGCGCGCGGAGGGAGCAGTCATCGTCGCCACGCTGGATACCCACGAACAGAATTACATGGATACCCGGGAAGGCAAAAAGCTTCCGGTTCCGCACTGCATTCGGGGCACCCGGGGCTGGCAGCTGAACCCCTCCATCGCCGAGGCGCTCCGGGACGCAACGCTGGTGGAAAAAGGCACGTTTGGCAGCGTGCGGCTTCCGCAGATCCTGCTGGAGCTGAATCACGGAAAGGAACCCGAACGCATCGAGCTGATCGGTTTATGCACCGATATCTGCGTCGTGTCCAACGCGCTGCTGCTGAAGGCAAGCTTCCCGGAGGCCGAGGTGTCGGTGCGAAGCGCGTGCTGCGCCGGCGTGACCCCCGAAAAGCACAATGCCGCCCTTGAAACCATGGGCAGCTGCCAGATCGACATCCTGTAAATCCAAATTACTGAACGGAGGAAACGGTATGAGCGAATACACATTCGACGCGGTAAGCGTCAGGGACACGCTGGTCGCAAAGATCCGGGAACTGGCGAAGGCGCAGGGTTTCTCGAAGGTCGTGATCGGCATATCGGGCGGGAAGGATTCCACCGTCTGCGCGGCGCTTTGCGCCCGGGCGCTGGGCGCCGAAAACGTGTTCGGCGTCATGCTTCCCGACGGCGAACAGAAGGACATTTCCGACAGCAGGAGAGTCTGCGAAGCACTGGGCATCAACCGCCGGGAAATCAACATCGGCGCGATCCACAGCGCGCTCAAAGCCGCGACAGACCAAAACGGCAGCACCGCGCAGGCCGGCGAGTTTTCCGTATCCTACAGCCGCGAAAGCGACGTGAACGTCGGCCCCCGCCTGCGGATGACCGTTCTGCGGTACATCGGCCAGGCCATCGGCGCGCGCCTGGTGGGAACCGGTAACCTGTCCGAAGCCACCGTCGGCTACTGCACGAAGGACGGCGACACCTCCTGCGACTTTTCGCTGCTGGGCGCGCTGACCAGCGTCGAAGTGGTTCAGGTAGGCCTCACCATGCCGGAGCTCCCGCAGGATCTGGTCAACAAAACGCCGGCGGACGGGCTGTCCGGGCAAAGCGACGAAATGCGCCTGGGGCTCACCTACCGGGATATCCATTCCTGGATCCGCACAGGCACCTGCGGGGACCCGGAAACGGACGAAAAGATCCGTAAAAAGGAACAGGCCAATTTGCACAAGCGCCGCATGCCGCACCTGATCAACCCCTTTGATCCGCAATAGCGCACAGGAGGAAACAGCAATATGAAACTCGATCCTATCGTCGTATCGCTTCTGGATACCGATCTGTACAAATTCAACATGGACCAGGTCATCTTTCACAAGCACACGGACCTGAGCGGCGAATACTACTTTCGCTGCCGCAACGAGGGCATCGTCTTCACGCCTGAGATGCTCAGCGAAATCAACGCGCAGATCGATCACCTGTGCACGCTGCGCTTCAGCGACGAAGAGCTCAATTACCTGCGTTCGATCCGCTTCATCAAGAGCGACTATGTGGAATTCCTGCGGCTCTGGCACCCGATCCGCGATTATGTGGAAACCGGGCTGACCGAAAACGGGGAACTGCAGATCGTCGTGCGCGGGCCGCTGTTCTCCGCGATGCAGTTTGAAATCGCCTGCTGGAAATCGTCAATGAGGTCTATTTCCGCTTCCAGTACGATTATCAGGTGCTCCGCGCGTCGGCGGAGGAGCGGCTGGACAAAAAGATCCGTGCGTTTCAGGAAGGCAAGTACACGTTCAAATTCGCCGAATTCGGCTGCCGCCGCAGGCTGTCCCGGGAATGGGAGGATGTAGTCGTCCGCCGCTTCGCAAAAGAAACAGACAACTGCCCCGGCACCTCCAACGTGTATCTGGCCATGAAGTACAACCTGACGCCGATCGGCACCTATGCCCACGAATTCGTCCAGATGTATCAGGGCATCGATTCGATCCCGCTGGCCTATACGAACCACCACGCGCTGGCGGACTGGTATGACGAGTACCGTGGCGACAACGGAACCGCGCTGACCGACACCATCACCACGGACCTGTTCCTGCTGGATTTCAACCGCGCGATGGTCAACAACTTCACCGGCGTGCGGCACGACAGCGGCGATCCCTTCGCCTGGGGCGAGAAAATCATCGCCCATTATCAGAAGTACGGCGCGGATCCCAAATCCAAAACCCTGCTGTTCAGCGACAGCCTCGATTTCGACCGGGCGCAGGCGCTGTACGATCACTTCCGCAGCCGCACGAAGGTTTCCTTCGGCATCGGCACCTTCGTCGCCAACGACACCAGTGCCGAGCCGCTGAACATCGTGATCAAGCTGCAAACCGTCAACGGCTGCGCGGTGGCCAAGCTTTCCGACACGCCCGGCAAGTCGATGTGCAGGGATCAGGAATACCTGGAATACCTGCGCCGTTCGGTGGAATTCCGCCTCACACGGCATCAGCAGTACGGCGAATCGAGGGTGCGGGGACGGGTTTAAAAGCATGGACAGCGATCAATTTGCCGGGGATCTCCGCTGCGCGGAGATCCCCGGCTGTTTTTCCGCTTCCCGCCGCCGCGGGCGCGGCCGGACGGCCCCTGCATCCGCACAGGCTCTGCGGCCAGCCGGATCGCGGGGGTTCGCGCAGGAGCGCGGGACAGGCGAAGGGACGCCGCGATGCGGGTTTTCGGCAGCCGTCCCCCCGGATTTCAAAGGCCTCCCGGAACCGGCCGAAAAACCCGCAGATGCGCTGGCGGCGGACGCCGCAAAGGGCTTCCGCCGCCTGTTCCTTCGATCGATGGCTGTTATTCGGTTTCCCTCGGAATGCGCTCCGAGAAGCCGAGCATGATTTCATAGGGAATGGTCTGCGCAAGGCCGGCGAGTTCATCCGGCGTGATCCGCTGGCCGCCCTGAGCGCCCATCAGCACGACTTCGTCTTCCAGGGATACCTCCGGAATGTCGGTGGCGTCCGCCATGATCATATCCATGCACACATTGCCGATCAGCGGCGCGCGCCTGCCCCGAACCAGCACCGAGGCGCGGTTGGACAGAATCCGCGGATAGCCGTCCCCGTAGCCGATCGGCAGCGTCATCACCAGGGTCTTCCTCGCGGCGCGGAAGGTGCGGGAGTAGCCGACGGTCTGCCCGCTTTCCACCCATTCCAGCCGCACCGGCTTCGTCGTCAGGCGCTGTGCCGGACGAATCGCCGGGCATATGCCGTTCACCTCGGCGCCGTACAGCACGATGCCGGGGCGCACCATGTCGTACCACAGATCGCTGCGCGTCAGCAGCGCGGTGCTGGCTGCCGCGTGGGCCAGCGGGGTAAAGCCCGCCTGCCGAATCTGTGTGAGCGCGCTGTCGAACAGCGCCTTCTGACGGTCCGTATATTCCCTGTCGCCCAGCACGTCGGCAAAGTGGGTGAACACGCCCTCCACCGCGACGTTGCTGCAGGATTTCAGGTTTTCCAGCATCCGGCCGATTTCACCGGAGCCGCGCAGGCCAACCCGCGTCATGCCGGTGTCGATCTTCAGATGCACCAGCGCCTGTGTGTTGAGGCGTTTGGCTTCCCGCTGCATGACCTCCAGCGTGCCCGCATCGTACATCGACTGTGAAATGCCATACTGCACTGCCGCCCTGGCGCCTTCCGCGGACACGCCGCCCAGCACCAGAATCGGACAGCGAATTCCCGCCTCACGCAGCAGGATTCCTTCCTCCACCAGCGCCACTGCCAGCATCGAAGCGCCGTTCTTCAGCGCCAGGCGCGCTTCGGTGATCGCGCCGTGGCCGTAGGCGTCGGCCTTGACCACTGCCATCATCCGGGCCGCCCCGTTCAGATGCTTCGCCACCGCCTGCAGGTTGTTTTCCAGCGCGCCCGTTTCGATGACCAGACGGGTCGGCCGATACTGCACGCTCACAGCGACCTGATCTGCTCCTGATCGAGCAGCCTGATTCCTTTGCGCGTCAGCACTTCTGCGCCGCGCTCCAGTTCGTCAAGGTGGAAGATGATCAGCGCGTGGCTGCCGGAGGAGCGCACGAACGAATACAGGTACTCCACCGAAATGCTTTCGTCGCGCAGCACGTCCAGCACATCCGCCAGCCCGCCGGGATGATCCGGCACGTACACCGCCAGCACGTCGGTCAGACGCGCCGTATAGCCCGCGTCCTTCAGCGTCTGATACCCCTTTTCCGTATCGGTGACGATACAGCGCAGAATGCCGTAATGCTCCGTATCCGCGATCGACAGCGCAATCAGGTCAAGCCCTGCTTCGCTGATCATGCGGGTCATTCTGGAAAGAGATCCCTTCGAGTTCTCCAGGAATACCGAGATCTGTTTGACAAACAAAACTATCCCTCCTTCAGAATCGATCCCTCGCGGCGCTGCCGCCGCGGGGAAACACGCGTTACAGCTTTCGATTGTCCACAACGCGGCGTGCCTTGCCCTCGAAGCGCGGCAGCGACTTGGCTTCCACCAGCTTGATTTCCGCAGACAGCCCCAGTGCCGATTTCATCTCCTCGCGGATGCGGCGGCGAAACTGTTCGAGGTGGCCGACGGTATCACCGAAAATCCGGTCGTTGACCTCCACCTGAATCTCCATCGAATCGGTGGTTCCCGTCCGCTCGACCGTCAGCATGAAATGGGGTTCGCAGCCCTCGATGTTGGTCAGAACCGTTTCGATCTGGCTGGGAAACACGTTGACGCCCCGAATGATCAGCATGTCGTCCGTGCGGCCCATGATGCGCTCCATGCGCACGTTCGTGCGCCCGCATTCGCATTTCTCCGGATTGAGCCTGCTCAGATCGTGCGTGCGGTAGCGCAGAAGCGGCATGCCTTCTTTCGTGATCGTCGAGAACACCAGTTCGCCCTTCTCCCCGTAGGGCAGCGGCTCCAGGGTTTCCGGATTCACGATTTCCACGATGACATTGTCCTCGTTGACGTGCATGCCGTTCTTGAACAGGCACTCGGTCGCGACGCCCGGCCCGGCGATTTCGGTCAGCCCGTAAATATCCAGCGCGTCGATATCGAGCAGTTCTTCGATGCGCGTGCGAATATTCTCTGACCAGGGTTCGGCGCCCAGCACCGCGGACTTCAGGCGGAAGTCCTTCAGGTCCATGCCCATGTCGCGGATCGTTTCACCGATATGCATCGCGTAGGACGGAGTGCAGCCGAACATGGTCACGCCCAGGCTCTTCATCATCGCGATCTGGCGCTTGGTGTTGCCGCTGGACATCGGAACCACCATCGCGCCGACCTTGGTTGCCCCCTGATGCAGGCCCAGTCCACCGGTGAACAGGCCGTAGCCGTAGCACACCTGCACCACGTCCTCCGGCCCGCCGCCCGCCGCGGTGACGCCGCGCGCGACCATTTCCGTCCAGGTCTCCACGTCCTTCGCGGTGTAGCCGGCAACGATCGGCATGCCGGTCGTGCCGGAAGAACCCTGGATGCGCACGATCCTGTCTTTCGGAACCGCCAGAAGCCCGAACGGGAAGTACTCCCGCAGATCCGGCTTGTCGGTGAACGGCAGATACCTGAGATCATCCACCGTACGGATGTCTTCGGGCTTTACGCCCTTTTCATCCATCCGAGCCCTGTACATGGGGACGTTGTCGTATACGCGCCGAACCGTCTCGCGCAAGCGCGCGGACTGCAGATCCCGCATCTGTTCACGGTCCATGCACTCCATCCCGGGGTTCCAGATCTTCAAGGCTTTCTGCTTCATCCGTTTCTCTCCTCTGATTCTTCATAATGCCGGCGGCCGGCATCAAAGGCTTTCAGGTTCACTTCCAGGAACGCGCTCTTCACAACCCGGGCAACCGCTTCGTGCCAGAGCTCCGGGTCCTCCCCCAGATACGCGCACAGCACGCCCAGCAGCACCAGATTCACGCTGCGCACTTCGCCGGCCTCCCGGGCGATTGAAAGCGCGTCCAGCGAAAGCACGCGGCACTGCTGACGAAGCGCGTCCAGCGCCCCTTTCGGATAGGCGGCCTGCCCGGTGATGACCGACAGCGGGTTGATCTTCTGATCGCCGACGATCATAACGCCGCCGCGCTTCAGATACGGCAGCGCCCGAAGCGCCTCCACCTGTTCAAAAGCCAGCACCACATCCGCCCCGCCCAGATCCACCATCGGGGAATGGATGTCCGACCCGACGCGCACATAGGTGATGACGGAACCGCCGCGCTGCGACATGCCGTGCACTTCGCTGACCTTCACGTCCAGTCCCTTCAGATCCGCCAGCGCGCCGAGAATGCGGCTGGCCAGAAGCGTTCCCTGTCCTCCGACACCGATGATGACTACATCCATCTTCATGCCTTTTCCCCTCCCCCGATCGCGCCGAACCGGCAGGTCTCCAGGCACAGGCCGCAGCCCACGCACTGATCCGGGTTGATCCAAACGTGCTTGTCCCGCTTTTCAATGGCCGGGCAGGAAATCTTCATGCAGCTGAAGCAGCCGCGGCAAACCGCCGGGTCCGCCTTCAGCGGCGTCTTGCGGGACTTGCGGTCGAGCAGTGCGCAGGGCCTTCTGGCGATGATCACGGAAACCTCATCCGACGCGGTTTCCTCCTTGAGCGCTTTCTCCAGTCCTGCCAGATCAAACGAGTCAACCGTCACGACGCGATTGACGCCGCAGGCGCGGCACAGCGCCGCCAAGTCGATCTCCGGCGCGGGCTCGCCGTAGATGTTCCTGCCGGATGCCGGATTCGGCTGATGGCCGGTCATTCCGGTGATCCGGTTGTCCAGAATCATGACCGTGATTCCGGTGCGGTTGTAGACCGCGTTGATCAGCGAGGTCACGCCCGAATGCAGGAACGTGCTGTCCCCGATGACGGCCACCGTGTGCTGCGCGAATTCCCTTCCCCTCGCGCGGGCAAATCCCTGGCTCATGCCGATGGAAGCGCCCATGCAAAGCACCGTATCCACCGCCGAGAGCGGCGGCAGCGCGCCAAGCGTATAGCAGCCGATGTCGCCGGTGACGTGCATTTTCAGCTTCGCCAGAACCGAGTAAGGCCCGCGATGAGGACAGCCTGCGCACATCAGCGGCGGCCGGTTCAGCGTCTCCTGCGCCGGATAAAGCGGCGCGGTCTCGCGGCCGAAGGCCTCTTCCACGCGGCGCGCCGAAAGCTCGCCCTGCAGGCCGGTCAGGTTCTTGCCCCCCGCAAGGGAAATGCCCCAGGCGCGCAGCCGGGTTTCAAAGAACGGCTCCAGCTCCTCCACCACATACAGGGCCTGCACTTTCGAGGCGAATTCGCGAATCAGCTTTTCCGGCAGCGGATAGACGATGCCGAGCTTCAGCACCGATGCTTCCGGCAGCGCCTCCCGCACATACTGATAAGCGATGCCGGAACAGATGACGCCGATGGCCGGATCCCGCATCTCCACGCGGTTCAGTTCGCTGGTTTCGACAAACGCCGCCTGCTCCTTCTCCCGCTCTTCAACCACCACATGCCTGCCTCTTGCCATGCCGGGCATCATCACGTTCTTGCGGATGTCTTTCTGATACGGCTTGATCTCCCTTTCCCTGCGCTCGCCCAGCGTGACCATCGAACGGGCATGGGCGATGCGCGTGGTCAGGCGAAGCATCACCGGCGCGTCAAACCTCTCGGACAGATCGAACGCCGCCCGGGCAAAATCGCTGCATTCCTGCGAATCGGCGGGCTCCAGCATCATCAGGTGTGCCGAGCGCGCGTAAAAGCGGGAATCCTGTTCGTTTTGAGAAGAATGCATCGCGGGATCGTCCGCGCAGACGATGACCATGCCGCCGTTCACGCCCGTGTAGGACACCGTAAACAGCGGATCGGCCGCCACGTTCACGCCCACATGCTTCATACAGCACATCGCGCGCGCGCCGCCATCCGCCGCTCCGACGCAGACCTCCATGGCTACCTTTTCGTTGACGGCCCATTCCGCGTAGATTTCCGGATACTTTGCACAGTTCTCGGTGATTTCGGTTGATGGCGTGCCGGGATACGAGGAAACCAGTCGAACGCCGGCTTCATACGCGCCGCGCGCCACAGCCTCGTTGCCCAGCATCAGTCGCTTTTCCATCACAAGTACACCAGCTTTCGTGTTTTTGACCCTTCGCGGCGATACCCTGAGGGCGCTTTATCGTATTATTATAGCGCCGTATCCGATGAAAATCAATGCCTGCGCAAAAAAGCAACATGCGTTGAAATTGTAAACTCCGTTCGTTCGCGGAGAACGCCGCACGCTGTTCGGCTGCGAATTCAATCAGAGCAGATCATCGCGGCCGCGGCTGTGCCGGCCTGCCTGAACGGCATATTCCGCGTGCGCGCCGCCTTCTCCCGGGGAGAAGGCGGCGCGCACGCGGAATACCGCACGGAAAACTCATTCCATCTGAAGCTTTGCGCGGATGATCCGGCAGACGGATTCATCGATGCGCTCTTCCGGGATTTCTCCTTCCTCCACCGCTTCCACAATCGCGCTGACACAGGTTTTCAGGCTGCCGGGCATCAGCAGCATGTCGTTGCCCGCCAGAACCGCCATCACCGCCGCCTTTTTCAGGGAATAGTTCTTCGTAATGGCGCCCATGCTCAGCGAATCGGTGATGATGATTCCGTCGTATCCCATCTCCTCGCGCAGCAGCCCGGTCAGCAGTTCCGGAGACAGGGACGCGGGCGTTTTTTTGCCGGTGACTTTCGCAGCCGTGATATGGCCGGACATGATAAACGGCACTCCTCGGTCCGCCGCGTCCTGAAAGGGCACGAGTTCGCTTTGCCGCAGCTGTTCCAGCGTGCGCTTCGACGCGGCGAAGCCCTTGTGCGAATCCTCCGCCGTCGCGCCGTGGCCGGGGAAATGCTTATAGCAGGCCAGCACCCCTTTGGACGAAAGGCCTTCGAAGAACGCCCCGGTCATTTCTGTCACCAGCTCCGGATCGCTACCGAAGCTTCTGGCGCGGACCACCGTATTTTTCGGATTGGTCAGCACATCCGCCACCGGTGCAAAATCCACGTTGAAGCCCAGCCCGCTCAGGTATGTGCCGATCTTTTCTCCCGCTTCGCGGGCCTTTTCCGGGTCGCCCGCCGCGCCGATTTTCGACATGCGGGGAACCGGAGAGATTCCGAAATCCCTGTTCCCGCTGACCCGGGCCACTGTGCCGCCTTCTTCATCCACGCACAGAAAGACCGGCAGGCCAATGCGGTCCATGCTGATCTTCTGCATGTCGGAACACAGCTGCTTTACCTGTTCGGGGTTTTTCAGGTTGCTTCCCATGTAAATGATCCCGCCGACCGGGCAGCGGTCAAACGCCTCCCTGGTGGCCTCCCGGGCCACGGTTACGGGGCCCGATACGCCGGCAAGAACCTCCGGCCTCACGACGATCATTTGCGCGACTTTTTCCCGCAGCGTCATCGAATCGACCAGCGACCGGATCCGCTCGTCCCCGGACCCGGTGCGGCTTTCCTCCTCCGCCGGCGCGCAAGGAACCAGCGCCAAACAGAGCAATACCGCAAAGATTGCCGCGATGCGGTTCATGCGAAGACCTCCTTTGTGAACGTCGGTTCTCCCGGCCGGCGCCCGGATCAGCGATCCGGGAACAGGTACGCCTCCAGCGCGTCAAAATCGCCGTGCGGATACCGGCTGATGTCCGCATTCTCCTTGTTGATCATGCAGTCGGTCAGCAGGAATACGCGCATTCCCAGTTCGGCAGCGACCATATCCTCGCCCACGTCATTGCCGACCATCAGGCAATCCTCCGCGGAAAGCCCCGCGCGGTTCAGCACTTCCCGATAGTAATCGGGATTCGGCTTGCAGAAACCGATGTTCTCGTACGTGGTATAGAATTCAAAGTCTTCCGGCTCGAGGCCCGCCCAGCGAATGCGCGTTTCCGTCGCGACCGAGGGAAACAGCGGGTTGGTCGCCAGCGCGACGCGAAGCCCGCTTTCGCGTATTCTTTGAACCGCCTTTGCCGCTTTCGGATTGAAGCCGCAAAAGCGCCGGGCCTGTTGGAATTCATTGGCGTAAAACTCCTCAAACAGCCCTCTGTCCTTCAGCGCGTCCGTTCCGAAGATCGCTTCGAAATCCTTCCAGAACGCCTGTTCGTTCGTGCGGCTTCCGTCGTTGCGGACCATCGCCGCCGTGCCGTGCCATACCGCACGGATCAGCGGCTGCTTTTCATATCCGTACGGCGCGGCCTTCTTCGCCAGCAGCCCAAAGTATCCGCCGGTGAATTCATCCATATCCATCGGAAGCAGCGTTCCGTCCAGATCGAACAACACCATCTTCAGCTTCATCTGTCTCTCCCTGTCTGCTGCATCGTTCGCAGGCCGCGGCCGCCGGGATCCGTTCTTCGGCGGGGCGCCGCGCCGTGCCGCCTCAGCCCGGCGTTCTGCTGTCACAGAGATAGAACGCCGCCAGCAGACCCGGCCCCACGTGCGCGCCGATCACGACCCCCAGCGACGATATGCGCACCTCGCCGGCGTCCGGGAACATTTTCACCACTTCGGCTTTCACGAACTCCGCGTCCGCCTGGCAGTCCGCGTGCAGGATCAGCATTTCCCTGCCCTTGGCATCAACCCCGCTCCAGTCGCTGCGGATCCCGTTCAAAATGGTCTGCAGCGCCTTTTTGCGGCCGCGGCACTTGACCGCCACATCCAGCGTTCCGGCATCCGGCACATACAGCACCGGCTTGATGTTCAGCACCGAGCCGATCAGCGCCGACGCGTTGGAAACCCGGCCGCTGCGGGACAGGTACTTGAGATCGTCCACCGTAAAGCGGTGCGCGATTTTCAGCTTGTTGCTTTCCCCCCAGGCGATCACTTCATCAAACCCCGCGCCGGCCTCCGCCATGCGCACCGAATGCGCCACCAGAAAACCCAATCCGCCGGAGATGCAGCGGGTGTCCATCACATACAGTTTCCGCTCCGGAAACTCCTCCCGGACCGCTTCCGCCGCCCGAAGGCTGTTTTGGTAGGATACCGACATCTTTTCCGCCATGTCCAGGTAGATGACATCCTTGCCGGACTCCATCAGCTGCCTGAAAAACTCCTGATATGAGTATTCGTTGATCATCGAGGTCTTCAGAAGATCGCCGTCGCGCATCGCCCGGA
Source organism: Clostridia bacterium (assembly GCA_017512675.1). GTDB lineage: Bacteria > Bacillota > Clostridia > Christensenellales > Aristaeellaceae > RGIG5678. Next base: position 15,468 of record JAFWEY010000049.1, read on the forward strand.
ACAGCTCCGCCCGGGTTTCGTCCCGACAGTCGTCCTCAAGCACCCGGTCGTTGATCGTGAACGTGTAACGGATGAACGGCACGCCGTGGCTCTCAAGCCATTCGGCGGGCAAATCGCAGGTGGAAGACGTGGCAATGATATAATCAGACATGGAATCACCCTTTCCGGCGCTTCCGCGCCTGTACGATAGAATCGAAACCCCTGTTGAAGTATAACACCTTATCCGGTGATTTGCAAGGGAAACGCAAATCCGCCGGCCGCACAGCCGGAATCAAATGACAAAACGGGAGGAATCCCGCATTTCCCGCGGCTTTCCTCCCGCAGATCCCGTCTTCGCTCCGGGCCCCGCGTCAGCGGCTGACCTGTTCGGCCACCAGCTGCGATGCGCCGTACATCGCGCGCAGTTTCGGCTTTTCGATTTTGCCCGTCGGATTGCGCGGCACCTCGGCGAATATGATTTTGCGGGGACGCTTGTACCGGGGAAGCCCATGGCAGAACTCCTGGATCTCCTCTTCCGTCGCGGTGCAGCCGCTCTTGAGCTCGATGATCGCCGCGGCGATTTCGCCCAGGCGCGGTTCGGGAATCCCGATCACCGCCACGTCCTTGATCGCCGGATACGCCCGCAGGAAATCCTCGATCTGCACCGGATACAGGTTCTCGCCGCCGGTGATGATCACGTCCTTCTTGCGGTCCACAAGGTAGATGAACCCGTCTTCGTCCTGCATCGCCATATCGCCGGTCCACAGCCAGTCGCCGTGCAGAACCTCGGCCGTCGCTTTGGGATCCTTGTAATAGCAGGTCATGAACGCCCGGGCCCTTCACTGCGAGTTCGCCCACCTGTCCCCGGACCACATCGTTTCCGTTCTCGTCGATGATCCTGGCCTGCCAGCCGTATCCGGGCACGCCGATGGCGCCCACCTTATGAATGTTCTCGACGCCCAGATGCACGCAGCCGGGGCCGATGGATTCGGACAAGCCGTAATTGGTATCGTACTGATGGTTCGGGAACTTCTCCTTCCAGCGCCGGATCAGGCTTCTGGGCACCGGCTGCGCGCCGATGTGCATCAGCCGCCAAGCGGAAAGATCGTAATCCTCCAGGCGAATCTCGCCCCTGTCGATGGCGTCCAGAATATCCTGCGCCCAGGGCACCAGCAGCCACACGATCGAGCAGTGCTCCTCCGCCGCGGTTTTGATGATGGTCAGCGGTCTGACGCCCTTGAGCAGCACCGCCCGGCCTCCCACCAGGAACGAGCCGAACCAGTGCATTTTCGCGCCGGTGTGATACAGCGGCGGAATGCAGAGGAACACGTCCTCGTGGGTCTGTCCGTGATGGTTCTGCTCGGTTTTCGCCGCATGCATCAGGCTTTCGTGGTTGTGCAGAATCGCCTTCGGAAAGCCGGTGGTGCCGGATGAGAAGTAAATCGCAGCATCGTCTTCATCCGTCAGCGGCACTTCGGGGCACACGCTCGGCTGATTGGCCGACAGGTGCAGGAAGTTTTCCGCGAACGTCGGGCAGTTGTCGCCCACATAAAACAGCAGCTTTACGCGGGGGATCCTGTCGATGATCTCTTCGATGCGGCCAATGAATTCCGGGCCGAAAAACAGCGCGTCCACATCCGCAAGCTCCGCGCAGTATTTGATTTCGTCCGCGGAATAGCGGTAATTCATCGGCACCACCAGGGCGCCGGTTTTCAGAATGCCGAAGTAGATCGGCAGCCACTCCAGGCAGTTCATCAGCAGAATGGCCACCTTGTCGCCTTTGCCGATCCCGCGGCTCATCAGCAGGTTCGCGCATCGGCTCGCCTTTTCGTCGAACACCGCCCAGGTGATTTCCCGGCGGAATTCGTCGGATGTGCCCCGCTCGATCAGCTCGTATTCCTTCCATGTGACGCGCCGGTCTTCCCGAACCTCGGGGTTGATCTCCACCAGCGCGATTTCGCTACCGTACTTCTGCGCGTTTTCCTTCAGAATCTCGGTTATGGGCATCGTATTTCCTTCCTTCCTGCATTTCCTGCCGCCCGACGATCCGGGTCCCCGCCCGCCGAAGCGGCGGAACCTGCCCGGCCGTATTTCAGCGCGCTTGGGTCTGTCCTGTGCCGGCAGGCTTCTCCTTCACGGCCGGAACATATCCTTCCGGCCGGCGGCACACAAAGCTGATTATATTCAATAACGATTCGGATGTCAAGGAAAGTTTTCCGGCATCGCCGGGCCCGCTATGCGCAGCGAAGGGAACCCGCGGCGGCGCGGAATCCTCTGCGCCGCCGGACGTTTGCCGTTCCCCTGTGCAAAGCGCGGGAGTTCCTTCCGGCGCGCGCTATGCCTCGCTGCGGCGCAGTGTCCTTCTGCGCACCGCTTTTTCGATCTCCACGATCGGAATCACGGCAAGAGCAAGCGCTAGGGCGATCAAATACTCCTTCGGAGTGATGGAAACAAACGAGAAAGCCGAATTCAGCACCGGGATAAAGATCACGGCGGCGGTGACAAGCAGCGAAAACGCCAGTGTGCCCCAAAGCCATTTGTTCTGCTTCTTCAGGCTGAACAGCGACGAGACGCGGGAACGCATGTTGAACGAGTGGAAGATCTCGATCATGCTCAGCGTCAGGAACGCCATCGTCATGCCCGTCGGGGAATCGGCAATCGCCCAGACACCGCTGTCCAGCCGGTGCCCGACAAAGTAGCTGAATACGGTAATCGCCGCGATGATCAGGCCCTGGAACGCGATATCGAAGCCCAGGCCTCCGGCGAAAATGCTTTCCCTGCGGTCCCTGGGCGGCCTGCGCATCACGTCCTGCTCCGCTTCTTCCATGCCCAGCGCGATGGCCGGGAAGGTATCGGTAATCAGGTTGATCCACAGAATGTGTACCGGCTTGAGAATCACAAAGCCCATCAGCGTGGCGGCAAACACCGCCAGAACCTCTGCCAGGTTGGCCGAAAGCAGGAACTGAATCGCCTTGCGGATGTTGTCATAAATGCGCCGGCCTTCGCCCACCGCGGACACGATGGTCGCGAAGTTGTCGTCGGTCAGAATCATGTCGGCCACGGATTTGGTGACGTCGGTGCCGGTGATTCCCATGCCCACGCCGATATCCGCGCTCTTGATCGACGGCGCGTCGTTGACGCCGTCGCCGGTCATCGCAGTGACCATCCCCAGCGCCTTCCACGCGTTGACGATGCGAACCTTGTTTTCCGGCTGCACGCGGGCGTACACGGAATAGCGCCTCACGTCCTGGGCGAAAACCTCGTCCGGGATCGCGTCCAGTTCCGCGCCGGTAATCGCCATCTGTCCCGCTTCCAGGATGCCCAGGTCCCTGGCGATGGCGACGGCGGTGTCCCTGTGGTCGCCGGTAATCATGATCGGACGGACGCCTGCGCTTCGGCACTTCCCGATCGCGTCCTTCACTTCGGGCCGGATCGGATCGATCATGCCGCACATGCCGATCCACGTCAGATCCTGTTCCAGGACTTCCGGCGCGTTGGAGGCGGGCTTCTCGTCGTAAACCCGCTGCGCTGCGGCCAATACCCGCAGTGCCTGATCGGCCATCGCCTTGTTGTCCGCGAGGATGCTCTCCCGCCGCGCGTCCGACAGGGGAACGGCCTTGCCGTCCTCCCAGATGCGGGAACAGCGGCGCAGCACCTCGTCCGGAGCGCCCTTGGTGAACTGCAAAAAGCCGTGTCCGGCCTTTGCCCGGTGCAGGGTCGACATCATTTTGCGCAGAGAATCGAAAGGCGCCTCGTCCACACGCGGCAGGTCCGCCGCCAGTTCGCCCTTGGGCATGCCGTTTTTGTTCGCGTCATTGACCAGCGCGCACTCGGTCGCCTCACCGACCGCTTCGCCGTTTTCCAGCTCCGCGTCGGAGCACAGGGCCATGGCGGTCATCAGCAGCGTCTCGTCCCCGGTGAGCTTCCTGACCACGGTCATTTTGTTCTGGGTCAGCGTGCCCGTCTTAACCGAACAGATAATCTGGGTGCAGCCCAGCGTTTCCACTGCGGTCAGCTTGCGGACGATCGCATGGTTCCTGCTCATTCGGGTTACGCCGATCGAGAGCAGGATCGTCACCACGGCGCTCAGCCCTTCCGGAATCGCCGCCACCGCCAGCGAAACCGCGATCATAAACGTATCCAGCACGGCCTTGCCACCGCTGCGCACCAGGTTTACGGCAAAGACAAACGCGCAGATCGCGAGAATCATCGCCGACAGCTTCCGGCTCAATTCGTTCAGCTTGATCTGCAGCGGGGTCTCTTCGTCCTTCGCGCTGGAGAGCGCGTCGGCAATGGCGCCCATCTCCGTATCCATACCGGTGCCGGTGACCACCGCGCGGCCCCGCCCGTAGGTGACGATCGATCCCATGTAGACCATGTTCCTTCGGTCGCCAAGCGTCACTTCTCCGTTATCCGCCGGCAGCAGCGCCTCGCTCTGCTTTTCCACGTCGGTGGATTCGCCGGTCAGCGCGGCTTCCTGGGCTTTCATCGAAGCGCACTCGATAATGCGGGCATCCGCAGGCACCGCGTCGCCGGCCTCCAGAATCAGCACGTCGCCCCGGACCACCTCATCCGCCCGGATCGTCTTCTGATGGCCGCCGCGCACCACCTTTGCCGTCGCCGCCGCGATCTGCTGAAGCGCTTCGATCGCAGCCTCTGCCTTGCTCTCCTGATAGACCCCCAGGCAGGCGTTGATCAGCACCACCGCAAGGATGATCACCGTGTCGGTCAGGCTCTCCCCCGCGTAGATCGCGGTGACGGCGCTCACCAGCGCCGCAATGATCAAAACCACGGTCATCGGATCCTTCAGTTCCCCGAAAAACTTCGAGGCCAGGCTTTCCTTTTCGCCTTCCTTCAGCCGGTTCGGGCCATCCCTGGACAGACGGGCCGCGGCTTCCTCCTCGCTCAGCCCTTCCGCCGAGGACGCCAGTTCTTCCAGGACGGCTTGTGTCTCTTCAAGATACGGTTTCAACTCGTGCAGCCTCCCACTTATTTGTGTACGCGCACAGCGCGCCTGAGAATTTCAGCTGATGCCAGCGGGTATTGTACCGTGAACAATGTGCGCGTGCAAGCGCTTCTCCATTATTTTTCACACGCTTCGCGGCAGGATTGAAACTGCCCCGGCGCGTGATTCGCGCGGGGTGCCGCGCCGGTTTCAACGTCTTCCCTGCGGCTTACCCGCACGCGGCGGTTCAATCCCCGGGCGGAGCGGGGCTGAGTTCCGGGGAGAAACCGCACAAAAACCGCAAAAGCCGCGTTGCATCGCACCGTTGATTCTGGTATAATAATTGCCGCCTGCCGGAAACGCGCCGTCCGCCGCAAAGGCCTTTCGGGGGAAATGCAGGAAAAACCATCGAGATCAGCGAGCCGGCGATTCGCATCGGCCCGCAAAAGGAAATCCGGAAATGAAGAAGAAGCTGTTTTCCGAAATCCCGCAAATCGAAAGCCGGCGCCTGCTGCTCAGGCAGATCGCGCAGAGCGATTCCGATTCGCTGGAGAAGCTCGCGCGCAGCGGGATCGTATACCGTTTCCTGCCCACCTTTCTGTACGAGCAGAAGTATCCCGACATACGGCGCGTGATTGACGGCCTGTATACGGAATGCTTCCGGGATTCGATCATTCTGGGCGTGTTCGAGAGCGATCGCTTCTGCGGCCTTGCTGAGATGTACGGGCTTCGGGATGAGATCCACAAGGTCAGCATCGGTTACCGCTTTTTGCAGGAATGCTGGGGCAGGGGCATCGCCACGGAGACCGTGCGTCTTCTTGTTGATTATCTCTTGTCCCAAACCGACATCGAAATCATCACCGCCAGCACGATGGTGGAAAACCGGGCATCCGCGAAGGTCCTGATGAACAACGGGTTCCAGCTGGTGAATTCCAACGTCGGCGAGGATTGGGGCTACGGCAGGCCGACCCCGGCGGACAAGTGGTTCCTGTGAGCCTTCGAAAAGGCAGCGCCGCCCGATTGCCGGCGCCACACGGCAGCGCTGCGATACTGAATGATGGAGAACGATTATGTATTACCTGATCAAAGAAGCTCTGACGCCCTGTGACCCAAAGGACATCCGCGGGGACGGCGCGCAATACGCGGTCGTGCTGACCTCGCAGCAGTGGCAGCAGCAGCGCGATCGGTTTGACATGCTGATCGACATGGAAATGGACCGGCCCCAGGAAACAAAGGCCGTCGTAAACCTGGATTCCCTGACGGGAACGCTTTCGATCCCTGACCGCGGCAGCATCAGCGGCCCCAACCACAATTTCTCCTTCGCGCTGGACGAGAAGGGCATTGTACTGGTGGACGACAGCGGTTACGCGGAGGAAATGCTGCAAACGCTCTGCCGCACAAAGAAATGGCGGCTGCCCAGCCTGGAGCGCTTTCTGTACGACCTGCTGGAAATGACCATTGATCAGGATCTGACTCTGCTGGAAAAGTCAGAACACAGCCTCAATCTGATTGAAGAAGCGATTCTTCGCGGTGAGATCGAGTCTTACCCCAGGGAAATGAACGACATCCGCGGGGATCTGCTCGATCTGCGCGTGCATTACGAACAGCTGATCGATCTGGGTCAGGAGCTGGAAGAGAACGAAAACGGCTTTTTCCGGGAAGAAAACCTGCGCTACTTTCACATGTTCACGGAACGGGTTCTGCGTTTGCGGGACATGGTCACCGGACAGCGCGAATACGTGATGCAGCTGCGGGATCTGATGCAGTCCCAGCTGGACGTCAGGCAAAACCGGATCATGACCGTTCTGACCGTCATCACATCGATCTTTCTGCCGCTGACGCTCATCGCCGGGTGGTACGGCATGAATTTCCGCTACATGCCGGAACTGGAATGGAAATACAGCTATCCCGCGGTGATCGCGGTTTCCGTCGCCATCGTGATCGTTTGCGTCGTGTGGTTCAAGCGCAGGAAATGGATGTGATGCGCACCGCTTCGGCGGTTTCCCTGCAGAAAAACCCGCCGGTTCACGGTACGGAACCGGCGGGCAGCCTTCATCGCATTTATTGATCCAGAACAATCAGCGAATTGTCCGGCGCGTCCGGCCAGCACACGACGGTCTGGGTATTATCCGGCGCATACTTTTTGACCAGCGCCGCGGTTTCCGTCCGCGCGTAATTGAAGATTTCGCTCTGGGTCAGGAATCCGTCCTTCACGCTCTCCGCCGCGCGTTTCACTTTCTTGTCCTTGTTCAGATCCCAGCCCATGCCCTTGCAAAGCGCCTGGGTAAAATACCACCCTGTGAAACCCTTCGTGACAACTCCTCTCGTCAATTGATCGCCCTGCGCGCCGCAAATCACATAGTAGTCGCTCGCGCAAAGTTCACCGTTCTTGGAACGCAGGGATCCGTTCGGGGCGCCGCTGCCGGAACCGTTGCGGAACACATCCACAAAGCCGTTTGCGAACGCCGTGAGCTGTGCCCTGTTCGCCGGTGCGGCGGTCTTGCCCGTTCCCTTGCTGATCGCGCTGCCCGAATGACAGGACTCGAGCATCACCACCTTTGTCCCGGGAATCTCGTCCAGGATCTCTTTCAGTTCGCTGGAATACAGATAAGCGTTCCTTCCGTTTGAAGCGGCATTGGGGCTGATCGAGATTCTGTGCTGCGCGACGCTGTCCAGCCTCGCGTTCGTGCCATGACCCGAGATGAAGATAAAGGTAATGTCGTCAGCATCGGCCACCCGGCTGACCTTGTCCACCGCGTTTTGGAATTTCGTCTTCGCGCCCGCGTCGTTGATGATCGTATCCACCACTTCGACATCGTTTCGCTCGAACACCTTGGGAACCAGTCTCGTATTCGCGGTAAGACTCTGCTCGAAGTTCGCCGAATTGTTGCCGTTGGTGCCGCTCCAGTCCGCAAGGATGATCGCGCGCCGTTTGGTGTAATTCACGACGAACAGCGTAAACGTCGCTTTGATCTTCTTGTTTGCTTTGCTGACCGCGGTAATCACACACGTGCCGGGACTGACCGCCGTTACCCGCCCGTTCGAATCCACCTTCGCGACCTTTTTGTTGCCGCTCTTCCACGTCACCGCCTGATCGCAGTATTTGTAACTGCCGGAATCCGTGGACGGGTTTTCCTCCGGCCAGACTCTCGCCACCAGGTCCTGTGTCGTAACGCCGCTCACCGTTCTTGGCATTCCCCGATAGATATTCCCCTCCGTTTTCCTGAAGTAGGAATCCCTCGATGCCGCCGGCTTGATCATGACGCACGCGGGTTTTCGGTATACCACCTTGATTTTCGTCGTCGCTTTCTTCCCTCCGCAGGTCAGTGTAAGCGCCGCCGTGCCCGTCTTCCGGGTTTTGAATTTCAGCACGGGGAATCCGCTGCTGTCTTTCTGGATTTCGCAGGTCAGGACATCCGTGTTGCTGGAAACGGCCGACGGCCATTCCCAATTCCCGCTGAACGAAACCTTAAAGCCCATCGTGTACGTGTATCCCAATTCCACGGTATAACTCTTTTTCCCGAAGCCGATCGACGACGTCCCCTTGGAACGGATTCCCTTGCCCGTGCCCAGATCGATCAAACGGGTTTCGCCAAGGGATTTGACCGCAGCTTCCTCCAACTGCGCCGCTGCGGGCGCTGTGCCGTTCGCCGCCTGCACCGCCGGAGCGATCACCATCGCGGCAAGCAGCAGCACGGTCAGCGCGGCCTTCCGGATGCGGTTGCGCTTCATCGTATCTCCTCCTTTTGTTCATTTCAGACGGCTGTGTCCGTTTCTGATATATATAATACCATCCTTTTCTCCCGGCTGCAAGCGTCCGTCCCCCGTTCAAATGAGCCATTGCGGCGGTTCTGTTCAAAATCCGACCGCAAAACCGCACAGAAAGCCGGATTCCGGCAGAGCGTTTCGGCGCACAAAAACAGGGCTGCCTCATCAGAGGCAGCCCGCTCTGTCATTCCTTACGGATTGTAAACGCGTACAATCCCGACCACCCTGCCGTCTTCGATGCGGACCGTCGTGTTGTACAGATCGAAATACTCGTTGTCCGAATTCAGCATCGCATCGACGATACCCGCGTATTCAGCCGTAACCGGTTCCGCTTCGGGATCGGAGGAATCGGTGTACACGGCGGAGGTATCGAGCATCAGCGTCGTCGTGCCGCGCTCGGTATAGGTCGGATAATCGTCCAGGCCCAGAACCCTGTAATGCAGGCCTTCGTCAATCGCGGTGAATACATAACCGTCTTCCCCGTCGATGCCGCCGTTAACGACCACGTCGCCGTATTCGTCCACATATACCTCATTCACCGTATGCCCGGTACCCTCTGCGACGACAGTATCGCCGACCGCCAGGCCTTCAATGTCCGCCGCGCTGTAGATATCCACCGTGTAGACGTGCATCGCGTTCATGTAAACACCGGAGGCGCCATTCAGGATATCGCCCCGATCGAAAGCAACCGGATAGGTGCCGTCCTTCAACGCGTTCAGGTCGATGTCCTCCTGGACCGGTTCCACAGTCTGCGCCTTCGCGGTCTTCTCCGCCGATTCATCGTCCTCCGGCGCGAATTCGTTTTCAAAGGTAACGGTATTGCTCAGCCAGAACACGCCGGTCTCTTCGGATACGGCAACGGCGGCAAAGTTCAGGTTTCCTTCCTCCCAGTCCTTATCGGCGCTGAAGCTGCCGCTTGCGCTGTTTCCCGCGCCGGGCTTCATCCTGACGCCGTCCAGAACCATGACCAGACTGTCGTCTTTGAAATCAGCGGTTTCTCCGAATGTCAGCAGCACCGCCGCGAAGGTGCATTCTTCGCTGCCCAGATTGGTCAGTGACCACTTGTATGCCGTCACGCCGCTCTCGTCCGGTTCCCCGACCGGCGTCACGGACAGCGCCAGACTGACCGGGGCGTCGTCGTCCCCCTCGCCCTTCCAGCGTTCGTCCGGCAGCTTCGTCAGCCAGGCGTTCACCAGCGCGTCCACGTCGCCGGGACGAATCCTGCCTTCTTCCACCTGCAGCCCGTTCTCCGCCGCGAATGCCGCCAGCGCGGCATCCAGCTTCTTGCCGTAGATCCCATCGAAGCCGCCGGCGTCATAGCCCAGCTGTTTCACAATCTGCTGCAGCGCGCGGATGTCTTCACCCCTGCGGCCGCGTTCAAACACCGTGCCGGATTCAATGGTCTCGTGCTGCTCGTAGCCGCACTCCAGGCACACGCGCACGCGTTCGCCGGGCTCGGTTCTGGTCATTTCCCGAACGGTTTCCCAGGGGCCGAATTCGTGGCTCAGACGCTTGATGGTCTGCGGCCACGCGACGCCGTCCGCCTGCAGGCTCTGGTCCTTCTGGAACTGCTTCACCGCTTTCTCTGTGCCGCCGCCGAAGACGCCGTCGGCCGCGCCGACATTCAGGTATCCCTGATCGATCAGCAGCTGCTGCATATTGTATACTTCCACGCTCTGATCCCCGCGGCGCAGCGTGCCTTCGGGATCGTAATCCTGCTCCGCTTCGGTGTGCCCGCAGACGCGGCATACCTTCGCGCGAACGCCGGAGGAGTGATCCGTCGCCTCTACGATGACGTCCCATTTGTAGTCGTGCGGCAGCTTCGCGATGGTTTTGCTCTCCTCGTATCCGCAGACCTCGCAGGTGCGAACCTGTTTGCCCGTCCGGGTGCAGGTCGCTTCCTTCGTAACCTCCCAGGCTCCAAACTCGTGCGGCTCGACGTACTCTTCCTGTTCCTCGTACCCGCAGACCTTGCAGGTGCTCGAGCGCAAACCGGTTTTGGTGCAGGTCGCCTTCTTCAGAATCTTCCATTTCCCGAAGGTATGCGGCGCCTTTTCCGTTTCACGGGTCTGAACGTTGCCGCAGTTTTTGCAGACGCGCTCTTCGGTCCCCTTCTTTGTACAGGTGGCCTCTTTCGTCACCTTCCAGCTGCCGTAGCTGTGGTCCTTCCTGGCGATTGCGCCTTCATCCATAATCCCGCACTTCTTGCAGTAGCGCACGCGCCATCCTTCTTCTGTGCAGGTCGCTTTCTTCTCGACCTGCCAGTCGCCCCACTTGTGGGTGCAGCGGCTCGCGGGGAATTCCTGGCTCAGATACTTGTCAAGAACCCAGCCCGTCACCTTTTTCCCTTTTACCTTCACCTGCACGCCGATGAAATCCCCGCCGCTGTTGAAATCCACGACGGTCACCTTGTCACAGCCGGACAGCTTCTTCAGAACCTTGGACTTCGTGTCAGGGCTTTTGTAAACCTTGACGTTATCCTGGTTGGCGTACATCACATACTCAGCCAGCGCCGGGACAGCAAACGCCGCCAGCAGTGCAGCTGCCAGAACGATGCTGATCAATCTCTTCATACCTTTACCCTCCTTGCTTGTGCATCGGATGTCCTCCGTTGTGGCCCAATTCTATCACGGCGTCTGTCACAAAACCGTCACTCGGCTGCGCCGGATCTGCGAACCGCTGAACAGTCATCCGAAACACCTTTGTTCTGCGGCAGTCTTTGGATCTGAGGGCTTGCGCATGTGCATCTGCAAATCCGCCTCAGCACCGGCAGCAAACCGCCGGACGTTCCTCGCCGCCCGCACGTATTTTAACAAATGTGCCCTGTGATGTCAAGAGATCTGTCTGCCTGACGGCGGCAAACCGGGATATGGAATCGCTTCCGGGCCGCGAACGGTTCCGGGCAAACAGGGCCGGATTGCGGGACCGGACGCATTGTAAAAACCCGCGGCGCGCCGTACGGCAGCAATCGCCGCAGCCGGCTGCACAGCGGCGGGAACGTACAGGGCGCGGGGATGCCGCGTACGGACAGCCAAGGCGCTGCGAAAGCCGGGCGCACCGGCAGCGAATGCGGCGATACCGGGAAATACCCATTCCCGCCAAAACGGTTACTCCACCGGCGTGTGCGCCCAGGAGCGCACCAGGTCCCACGGAACATTTAACCCCGCGCCGGGCGAGCAGAACACGGAATCCGGCGTATCGTCGGCCAGCGGATTGTAATGCGCGGCCTCGATGACCGATTGGGCGTCCCGGCAGGGTTCGTAGTGATCCAGCCGGTATTGCAGCGAACCCCTGCCGTGGGTGGCGGCCATGAAATCGGCAATATACCCGGAGAACGCGGCGAACACTGCTTCGCCGGTCAGCGTAAACCGTCTGTCTTCCATCCGGGGCGGGTCCAGCTTCGCCTGCATCCGGGTCAAATCCCCCATCACCCGTCCGTAGTCGCCTTCGCCCGCCCGCAGCGAAAACCGGCATACCGGCTCCAGCAGCACGCTTTCCGCGTACATCAGCGCGTTGCGGATCGCCCGATACGTGCTCTGCCGGAAATCGCCGCCCTCGGTGTGCTTGAGATGCGCCCTGCCGTGCAGCAGTTCCACCTTCACGTCCGTGAGCCTCACCCCGGTCAGCACGCCGCGATGCGCCTTCTCAAACACATGGGTTTCGATCAGCCGCTGCCAGTTCAGCGCCAGTTCATCCACATGGCATTTCGATTCGAAGGTGATGCCGCTTCCCCGCGGCCCGGGCGAAAGCCGCAGCTGCACCTCGGCGTAGTGGCGCAGCGGCTCATAGTGCCCGATGCCCACGGCGGACGACGTGACGGTCTCCAGATATGCCACCCGCAGTTTCCCGAAATCCACGTCCAGACCCCAGCGGTCCAGCATCAGCTGCTTGAGCACCTCCAGCTGGATCGGCCCCATCACGCTGATGTCTATGCTGTCCGTCGCAGGGTTCACCGTCACGTTCAGCGCCGGATCCTCCTCCTCCAGCAGCCGCAGCGCCTGAAGCACCCTCGGCGCCGGTATGGCGGCGCGGTCCCAGCATACGGTCGCCGCCAGCATGGGTTCTGACGAAAAACTCCTGTGCTGCCCTGCGCCGGCGCCGATGCGATCGCCCGGCCTGACTCCGCTCAGCCCCGGCGCCGCCGCCAGCATGCCCCGTTCGGCCCGGGCGATCTGGGAAAACCTTGCGCCGGAATAGAGCCGGAGATCGTTCAGCTTGACGCTCTCGCCGCCGGGGAGCGCCACCGCTTCCCGCACGCTCACCGCACCGGCCAGCACCCGGAAGAAGCATACGCGCGCCCCCTGGGCATCGTGGCGCACCCGGGTCACCACCGCGTCGAACGGGCTGTCATCCGGGCGGGTTTCATTCGTAAGGAGCGACAGCGCGTCCAGGAATTCCGCAATCCCCTGGTCGTTCAGCGCGGAGCCCCAGTAGACCGGAAACAGCTCGCGCCCGGCGATCTGCCCCCGCAGTGCGCGGAGCCAGGCATCCGTCTCCACGTCGCCCGCCAGCAGCCGGTCGAGCAGCTTCTCGTCCCGCTCCGCCACCGCTTCGGTTAACGCGCCGGGCATATCACCGCCGGTGTAGCCCTGCATGTCCACGCAGTCCGGGGACAGGAGCTGCTTTACGTCGCGAAGGCTGGCCGCCCGCTCGAAACCGATTCGGTCGGTCTTGTTGATGAACAGAAATACCGGCACGCGGCACCGTTCCAGCAGTGCCCAGATGGTCTCCGTGTGGCTCTGGACGCCCTCGGGGCCGGAAACCACCAGCACCGCATAATCCAGCACCGACACGGCGCGCTCCATCTCCGCAGAAAAATCCGCGTGGCCCGGCGTATCCACCCAGAACCAGCGCACGCCGTCCTTTTCAAATACCGCCTGGTCGGAAAAAATCGTTATGCCCCGCCTTCGCTCCAGCGGATGCGCGTCCAGAAAGGCATCGCCGTGATCCACCCGGCCGGCTTTTCGAAGCACGCCCGCGTGGCAGAGAATCTGCTCTGAAAATGTGGTCTTGCCCGCGTCCACATGGGCAAGTACGCCGATGATCTTACTGTTCATATCTCCTGAATCCAAAGCCCGGCGCCCTGAACCGACAGCCCGGGCGGGTTTTCTGCCTTTTCCCGTTATGCACAGGGTGCGAAATCCGAAACCCGCTGCCCGGTGCCCGCCAGGCGCCGTGTTCCCGTTTCCGCGTCCCGATCGAACGATTGCCTGCACTGCCGTCCTTCCGGCGCACCCCGGCCGGCGCCCGTGCGGCATCCCCATCAGTATACAGTATTCCGGTTTTTCCGTCAATCGCGTCTGCGGACATCCCGCCCGCTCCCGGCCGGCCGAAGGCAGAAAGAAGCCGGCAGCCTCCGCCCAGGGAAGAGACTGCCGGCAGTTTTCCTTTGGCCTTTTCTGTTCCGCCGGCCGCGCGTTCGAGCCTTCCTTCGGCGCCCGGCGCCGCAGGCGTTTATGCCGCGGCGAACAGCAGATTGCCGAGACCGTATTTGGCGAGATCGACCCCAGTGGCCGCTTTGTACGCCAGGATGACGGGCGACATGTTCACAGCCAATCCGTCGCCCACCGTTATGGGCCCCGGCTGAAGCGCTTCGAGTGCGGGCTCAAGGAAATCGCTTGCGGGCATGTCATCGACGGAAATGCTGAAATAGTTGGCCCACATCGGCATCTCTTCTCCGAGCTCGACCGTGAGCATCCGTCCGTGCTCGTTCATCGCCAGCCCATACAGAACAGAAGCGATGGTTTTCGCGGTGATCTCCATGCTTTCTTCCTGGGAATACCCTTGCCGCTTATTCTCCATGAACAGGATCATCAGGGCTTTCGGCAGGTTGCCGATGGTGTCATAGGTCAGTTTCATCCAATCCTTCTCATCCATGACGTCCTGCATCGCATCCAGCAGGGAAAAGAGATAGCCCCCGATGATCATTTCGCCGATTTTCTGCTGCGTCATGTTCCTGACATCCGGTTCGGCGCCTGCCGGGTTTTCTTCTGCCCTCCGGTGGTAATCGATCATTTCCGCGAGCCTGGGGTTCTTGAAGGGGATTTCGTTTCTGCTGATCATGATGAAGCTCCTTTCGCTGTTCCTGAATGATCCTTCAAACCGGTTTCCGCCCGTGTCGTTCGGGCCGCTGTGCGGTGCGGCAGCGCCTCCGCGCCCGTCCCGCCCATCGCGTTTTCTTCCCTTGGCACAGTCTTATTGTATCACATATGTTGTCCAAAAATCCTCCCTTGTAACGGAGCGGAGAACCCGGTTTGAAGGCGTCTCCGGCAGCGTCTCCGCGCCCGCCGGTTCGCGCGGCTTTCCCGGTTTTCCGGCGCATCGGAGGCCGGGATCGCCGCGGCGCGTTCTCCTCGGGAAGATATGCAATCGCGCCGAAATGCCGCAGCTGCCGCTTTCGGATTCGGATTCGCTTTCGGATTCGCTTACGGTTTCGGATTCGCTTTCGGTTTCGGATTCGGTTTCGGATTCGGATTCGGATTGGATTCAGGCACCGGTTCTGCCGCAATCCGCGGCAAATTGCCGCAATCTGCCGCAGCATCAAACCCGCGTCCCGGCAAAGCCGAAATCAATTCGCAGAACGCTCCCTTCCGGCATCCGCCCGGGTTCGGTACCCGGTTCGTGTGTCGGCGGAAGAAAGCGGAATCAAACACGGGAACCAGGACGC
>JAFWEY010000050.1 GCA_017512675.1 Clostridia bacterium
ATGGTTTCCCTGCAGATTTTCCGGCCGCGCCGGCAAGGCGCAGGAAAATCTGAAAAACGGCTCGGAATCCTGCAAGCAGGATTCCGAGCCAAGCGAACGCAGTGAGCGTAAAGGGATTGAAATATCGTTGCCGAAGGCAAGGAGATTTCAATCCAAGCTCGCGCAGCGAGCGTATTTTATGCCATTAGCGCAACCAGCCTGTCCCTCTGGGAAATGATTTCCGCGACGAGGGCGCTGTAATCCGCGTCCGTGCGGTTCCGGAGCAGCTCCGTGATTTCCTCCACCGGCTTGCACACCGGGGTGAGCGCCAGGTTCCCCATCACGCCCTTCAGCGCGTGGGCCATTTCAAACCCCTTCTCCAGGTCGCCGGCTTCGACCGCGGCCTTCAGGCCTTCGAAGGAAGGCTCCTTGATCGCCTTCTGCACCAGCATCAGGTAAAAGCCCTCGTTGTTCATGCACCGGCGCAGGCCGTCGTCCACGTTCGCGCCGTAGTTTCTCAGTTGCTCGATCGTCAGCATTGGATTTCCTCCTTGTCAGTTGTTCCGGCCGCCGCGCGGCCGTGCGCCTCATTCCGGGAGGCGCCTTACTTCAGAAAGGCTTCGAACTCCCGGGGCGGCACGGGCCGGGAAAAGTAGTATCCCTGCACGATGTCGCAGCCCATCTCCTTCAGGGCCAGCATCTGCTCCTTCGTCTCGACGCCCTCGGCGACCGTCGGAACGCCCAGGAAGCGGGAGATGTCCAGCGTGATCTCCAGCATGCGGGTATTGCCCCCTTCGCTGAACGCGCTGCGGATGAAGTGCATATCCATCTTCAGCGCGTCGATCGGAAGCACCGAGATCATGCTGAGCGAAGAATAGCCGGAACCGAAATCGTCCATTTCGATGCGGAAGCCGCATTCCCGCAGCTGCCGCACCTTCCCGATCAGCTGTTCGGAATCGCCGATGTACGCGGATTCGGTGATCTCCAGCAGCAGATCGCCGTAGGACAGTCCGTACTGCCGGACGATGCCCGAAAGCTTATCGACCAGCTCCGGATCGTACATGTCCAGCCTGGACACGTTGACGGAAACGGGGACGGAGGTCCCCAGCCAGTCCTTCCATTCCCGGATCTGCGCCGCGGTCTCCCGCCAGACGTAGGCGTCCAGTTCACGGATCAGGCCGTTCTGTTCGAACAGCGGGATGAACAGGCCGGGGCTGACCATGCCCAGCTTCGGGTGGTTCCAGCGAACCAGCGCCTCCGCGCTGCACAGCACGGGCGGGTCCTGCTGAATGTTGAATTTGGGCTGGAAATACACGAGGAACTGCTTTTCGCGGATCGCCGCGGGGAAGCTTTCGACCATCTGCTCCGCGTAGAGCTCGGATTCGCGCATCGCGTCGTCGTAAATGCCGACGGCCCCGGAGAAGGTGTTCCTGACCTTGTCCGACGCCAGCTTCGCCCGGTCGAACCGGCGTTCGATATCCAGCGCCTTGTCCGCGTTGGTATACACGCCCATGCGCAGGCGCGCCGCCGACTCGCCGGCGATCTCCTCCTCCGGCGCCGAAGACACCGCGTCGAGGAGCTCCGCGTATCCGTCGGTATGCGGGCAATAGGCGAGGAACGTATCCGCGTCCAGGCGGCAGGCGATTCCGCCCAGGTCCTCCGCGGCGCTCTGGAGGCGCCCGCCGACGCCCTTCAGGATCCTGTCGCCCACCTGCTTGCCGTAGCGCTCGTTGATCATGTGGAAATGGTTGATATCGATCACGATGGCGTCGGCAGCTTGCTCCGGGTGATAGAGATCGAACTGCTCCGCGTAGCGGAAGAAATACTCGCGGGTGTACAGGCCGGTCAGCCGGTCGCGCTCCGTGCCGCGGATCAGGTCCCGATCCTCGGACAGTTCGATGGTGCGCAGCACCCGCGCGTGCACCACCTTCGGCTGCGGGTACGGCTTGGGGATAAAATCGATCGCGCCGAGGGTCAGGCTTTCCACCTCCGCCTCCCGGTCCGCGGTCATCACGATGACCGGCAGCCGCGCGTACCTGCCGTCCTCCTTCAGGCAGCGCAGCACCTCCAGCCCGTGCATATCCGGCAGGTTCAGATCCAGAAGGATCAGGCTCAGCCTGTCGCCGCTGGTGCGAACCTCTTCCAGCGCTGCCTCGCCGGTTCCGGCGATCACCACGTCGTAGGCGTCCGCCAGAATCATTTTCAGTATCTCCTGGTTGACGAACTCGTCCTCCACCACCAGGATGCGGCGCTTTCCGCCGAAGGAATGGAATCCCGACTGCGTATCCGGCATACTTTTTCTCTCCCCCCGTTATGTCGCGGGCTCGTCTTTGATCAGGGTTTCCAGGGTTCCGAACAGCGTCTCCGGATCGACCGGCTTGCTGAGATGAGCGTTCAGCCCCGCCTGCATGCTGCGCTGCACGTCCTCGTCGAAGGCGTTGGCGGTCAGCGCGATGATCGGAACGGTTTTGCTGTCTGTTCTGTTCAGTGCGCGAATCTCGCGGGTGGCCTCCAGGCCGTCCATCACCGGCATGCGCATGTCCATCAGGACCGCGTCGTAATACCCTTCGGGATGCGAGGAGAACAGCTTCACCGCGATCTCGCCGTTTTCCGCCACATCCACTTCGATCTCCCGCATGCTCAATACCATGACCATGATCTCGGCGTTTACCTGCATATCCTCGGCCAGCAGCACGCGCCGGCCCTTCAGCTCCGCTTTGGGCGCCTTCATCGCCGCCCTCTTGCGCTTGAACGCTTCCCGGAACTGTTCCATGACGGCGCCGGCGAACAGCGGCTTGGCCACGAAGGTATCCACGCCGGCCCGCTTGGCTTCGTCCTGGATTTCGTCCCAGTCGTAGCTGGTCAGAATGATGATCGGCGTGTCGTGGCCGACCGTGGCGCGGATCTGCCGGGCCGTCTCCACGCCGTCCATCTCCGGCATTTTCCAGTCGACCAGGATCAGGCTGTAATCCTCCCGGCGGGCGTGGCGCAGCCTGATCATTTCCAGCCCCGCCTTGCCGGATTCGGCGGTTTCGCAGTTGATGCCGATCTGGCCGAGCACCAGCTGCGCGTGCTGGCAGGCGATGGGATCGTCGTCGATCGCCAGCACGTTCATTTCGTTGGGCCGCAGCTGATCGTCGCCGATATCGCCGGTCACCTGCGCCGCTTCCGCCACCGTGACGGTGACGGTGAACGTGGTGCCGACGCCCTTCTCGCTTTCCACCTCGATGTGCCCGTTCATCAGCTCCACCATGCTCTTGGTGATGGACATGCCCAGGCCCGTCGAGCCGTACCGGCTGGTGGTGGAGGTGTTCTCCTGGCTGAAGGCGTCGAACAGCTTCGGCAGGTATTCCTTGCTCATGCCGATGCCGGTGTCGCTGATGATAAAGCGCAGCGTCGCCATGCCGTCGAGCCGCGCGGCTTCCTGCACGGTAAAGGACACCGTTCCGCCGGAGGGCGTGAACTTCACCGCGTTCCCGAGGATGTTGATCATCACCTGCCGGATCTTCATGTCGTCGCCGATGTAATACTCGTCGATTTTCCCGTCCGTGCGGCACTCGTAATGGATGCCCTTGTCCCGGCACTGGGCGCTGATGATCGCGTTCACCTGCTCCAGCAGCCTGGAGAAGGAGAATTCGCCGCTGTTGACCACCATGCTGCCGGACTCGATGCGGCTCATGTCCAGAATGTCGTTGATGATGTTGAGCAGGTGCCTGGCCGAGCTGCCGATCTTCTCCAGATAATCCCGGGTCTGCGGCGAAATCGCCTGGTCGTTGAGCGCGATGTTGTCCAGCCCGATGATCGCGTTCATCGGCGTGCGGATTTCATGGCTCATGTTCGACAGGAACGCCGTTTTGGCCTTGTTGGCGGCCTCCGCCGCGTTCAGCGCCTCCTGCAGCGCGCGGTTCTGCTCCATCGTCCTTCTGGCTTCCGAATCCACGTTCACAAAGCAGGCGCCCACCGCGTGCACCTGGTGATCCTCCCGGTCCTCCGGATGGCGAACGCCGGCGAAATGCACTTCCTCGTAGGATTCCGTGCCGTGGCGGCGCACCATATAGCGGAAGGAGATCACCCGCTGCTCCTCCAGCCGCTTGCGGATATTCTCCGGCTGGACAAAGCGCAGGAAATCCTCCCGGTACTCGTCGACCACGTAATGATCGGCGTAGGCGGTCACGGAATCGAGGTACCGGAACCGTTCGCCCACCTTCAGGCCGTTCTCCATATCCTCGTGGGCCTGATAGCAGACGCCTTCGTCCTTATCCAGCTCCAGATAATAGACGCTCCAGTAGTCCGAGGCCAGCGCGGTGATCAGCCGGTCCTGCTCCTCGCGCTGCTTCTTCTGGGACAGCAGCTCCTCCTGCAGGGACAGGCGCTGTTCCAGCTCCTCCCGCTTGATCCGGTTTTCCACGTCCGCCGTTTCCTTTTCCAGCTGCATCCGGCTGGTTTTCCGGGTCTGGAGGATGATGTGCAGGAACATGGCGAGCAGCACCGCCACCGCCAGCACCGACTGAAGGGTGCTGCGGTTGATGATGCCGTTCGTGATGGAGCCGATCTGCTCGCTGATCACGCTCTCCCGAATCAGGTAGGTCAGGAAGCAGTCGGTGCCTCTGATCGGCACGTAGCTGAGCGTTTCCAGAACGCCCCGGTAGGAGAAGGACGCGATGCCGCGATTGCCCTGGCCGAAATCGCTTGCGATCCGCTCGTAGCTGTAGCCCGGTTCGAACTCAGCTTCCTTCAGCGACGTCAGCAGGTTCGTCTCCCCGGTGTCCCGCAAAACGCGGCCGGTCAGCGGCTGGCCCTTGCTGGTGTAGATGTTGCTGAAGGTGGCGTCGGAATTCTGGGAATCCATCGAAACGCCGGCGAGCATTTCCGACATATCGATGGCCATGAAGCAGATCGACAGGGTTTTGCCCTGGAACGGCACGCTGACCGGCACGGCGACGATCACCTGCTTGCTGTCGCTCTCCGGATTCATGACGGTGATCTGCGGTTCGGAAAGCGTCCGGTGATCGAGCTCATACTCTTCGATGTTGTGCTGATAGCCGGTGGCGGTGTAGATGAGCCCCTCGGTATCGACGAAGGCGAACCGGTCCAGCTTGTACAGCGCCTTCATCCGCCGCTGGTACGCCTCCATGTGCGCCTTGTCGCTCAGGTCCTCTTCGGTCATCATGTCGATGGCGATGCGGATCACGTCGATCTTGTTCTGCAGGTTGCTTTCCACGACCTGTTCCCGCCGGCCCGCCAATTCGTCCAGATACATCAGGCTGACGGTGCGGACCGCTCTTTCCGTGTCCGTCCGGGCGCTTTGCCCCATCCAGACGCTTCCCATCACCACGATGAGAAGGACGGCGAGGCCGCCGATGACGGCTACCGCTGTCGTGTATCGTTTCTTCCCGGGCATACTCCTCTACCTCCCGATCAGGCTTTCCAGCGTATCGAACAGTGCCTTCGGCTCCACCGGCTTGCTCAGATGCGCGTTCAGCCCCGCCTGCATGCTGCGCTGCACGTCCTCGTCGAAGGCGTTGGCGGTCAGCGCGATGATCGGCACCGTGCGCGCGTCCGCCTTGTCCAGCGCGCGGATCGCCCGCGCGGCTTCCAGCCCGTCCATGACCGGCATGCGCATATCCATCAGGATCGCGTCGTAATGGCCCGCTTCATGGCTGCTGTAAAGATCCACGGCGATCCTGCCGTTTTCCGCGTGGTCGACCTGGATTTCCCGCATCGCCAGAACCATCATCGTGATTTCCGCGTTGATCGTCACATCCTCGGCGAGCAGCACCCTTCGGCCCCTCAGATCGACGGATCGCTCCTCGAGCGCCGCGTTTTTCCTGCGGAACGCCACGCGGAACTCGTCCAGCACGCTGCCCGCGAACAGCGGCTTCGGCACGAAGGAATCGACGCCCGCCTGCCTGGCCTCTTCCGCCACGTCGTCCCAGTTGTAGCTGGTCAGAATGATGATGGCCGATTCGTGCCCGACCACGCTCCGGATCCGCCGGGTCGTTTCCACGCCGTCCATATCCGGCATCTTCCAGTCCACGAGAATCAGGTTGTAAGGATCCCGCCGGGCGTGCCGGACGCTGACCATTCCGACGCCCTCCTCCCCGGAGGCGGCGGTATCGCAGCGCACGCCCACCTGCTCCAGCACCATGCGGGCGTGTTCGCAGGCGACCGGGTCGTCGTCGATCACCAGCACGGCGATTTCGTGGGGCTGGATTTCCATGCCGCCGCTGCCGTCGTCCTGGTGCTTCGATTCGGTCAGGGTTACCGCGACGGTGAAGGTCGTTCCGACGCCCTTTTCGCTCTCCACCTCGATCTGCCCGTTCATCAGCTCCACCAGGTTTCTGGTGATCGGCATGCCGAGCCCCGTCGAGCCGTACCGGTTGGCGGCGGTGGAATCCTCCTGGCTGAAGGTGTCGAACAGCTTCGGCAGGAATTCCCTGCTCATGCCGATGCCGGTGTCGCTGATGACGAAGCGCAGCGTCACCTTGCCGTCGAACCGCGCGGTTTCCTCGATGGTGAAGGTGACCGTTCCGCCCTGGGGGGTGAACTTCACCGCGTTCCCCAGAATGTTGATCAGAACCTGCCGCAGCCGCATGCCGTCGCCGATGTAGTAATCGTCGATCCGGCTGTTCAGGCGGCATTCGTACGTCAGCCCTTTGTCCCTGCACTGGCCGCCGATGATCGTGTTCACCTGCTCCAGCGTCCGCGGGAAGGAAAACTCCTCGTTGGTGATGGTCATGCGCCCGGATTCGATGCGGCTCATGTCCAGAATGTCGTTGATGATGGACAGCAGGTGCTGGGCGGACGTGCCGATCTTCTCCAGCTGCTGGCGGGTTCCCGCCTCCAGGTTCGGGTTGTTGAGCGCGATGTTGTCCAGCCCGATGATCGCGTTCATCGGCGTGCGGATCTCGTGGCTCATGTTGGAAAGGAACGCCGTCTTGGCCCTGTTGGCCTCCTGCGCCGCGGTCAGCGCGTCCCGCAGCGCCTGGGTCTGCGCCAGCGACTGCCGCATTTCCGCGTCGATTACCGTGAACCCCACGCCGACCGCGTGCACCATGTGGTCGTCCCGGTCCGCCGGATGGCGGACGCCCGCCATGCGGAGCATTTCGTAGTATTCCGTGCCGCCGCGCCGCGCGAGATAGCGGTACGCGATGATGTCCTGCGCCTCCAGCGCCTTGCGGATGCTGTCCGGCCTGATGAAGTCCAGGAAGCCTTCCGCGTACTGCGGATCCACACATTCCGCGCAGTACCTTTCGAACCACTCGCAGTAACGGAAATGGACGCCCGCGGGAGTCGGGTTCGGATCCGCCGGATCCTCGCGGTAGCAGACCGCGTCGTCCGCGTCCAGATCGACGTGATACACGCTGCGGTAGTCCGAGGCCAGCGCCGTGATCATGCTGTTCAGCTCTTCCCGGCGCTTTTCCTGCTCGAGCAGCTTGTCCTGCAGCGCGATGCGCTCCTCCAGCTCCCGCTGGCGCGCCTTCTGGAGCTCCTGCCCCTGCCGGACTTCCTCGTCCACGTTCTTGAAGCCGCAGACGATGCCCATCTTGCCGCCGGGCATGTTCACCCGCGCGAACTCGATGCGGAAATAGCGCTCGCTGCCGTCGTCCATGGTGCGAAGGTAGTTGACGGAGTACTGCGGGCGCTGCTTCAGGCGCCCGGCGATGCAATCCAGCGTCAGCTCCTTCTCCAGGCGCTCCTGATCGGCAGGAGCGACCGTGTTGCGGATGTAGTACTCCTTGGCCATCGAGTATTTCATGCGCCCCAGCGCGTCGCGGATCGGCGCGGCGTGCACCGTTTTCCCGCACGTGTCGCCCCGGTACAGGGAGAAGGTCTCCGTTTCCACGTCGTTGATCAGCCACACCGTGTGATAGGATTCGCTCAGCGCCTCGATCACCGCGTTGCGCACCGCCATATCCGACTCCATGCGCTCGCGCTTCTCGGTGATGTCGGAGATGAACACGTAGTAGATGCCTCCGTAGGTATTCGTCTGCGTGAAATGGCCGTAATCGTCCACCCAGCGCACCGAGCCGTCCTTGCGGATGATCCGGTATTCGACGTGATCCATCTGATCGCCGCTGCCCTCGATCTGCTCGGTGATGGAACCGGACACCGCCGCGTAGTCCTCCGGATACAGCATGCCTTTGAAGGTATTGCCGGTCAGCGCCCCGAAATCCTCCGGACCGTCACAGCCGAAGATGTCGAAGACCGCTTTGTTGGCATACAGAATCTCCTCCGGCGGCTCCGCCTTGTAGATGAAGAAGCCGCCCGGAATGTGCCTTCCGATCTCACGGACGATGGAGAGCGTCTGGTCGTTCAGCTGGAACTTCTCTCCAAACATGCTGTCAGCCTCCTTCTGCGCCGGGCGCAGCGCCGGTTTCGGCGCGCGCGGGCCGGGGGGTCGGCTCCCCGGGGGAGCCGGATCGCATCTGCGTCTTTGCATGGGCGCCAGTCAGTGCGCCCGCAATCTCTTCCGGATTCGAAGATCCGTCCGTCAATCGGTACATCGCTCCGATTCCGCTGTAGGGGCGCCCCAAGCGAAGCGCGGTGCGCCCGCAATCTCTTCCGGATTCGAAGATCCGTCCGTCAATCGGTACATCGCTCCGAATCCGCCGTAGGGGCGCCCCAAGCGAAGCGCGGTGCGCCCGCAATCTCTTCCGGATTCGAAGATCCGTCCGTCAATCGCCATATCAGTCCGATCCTGCTCTTGCCTTCCCCTTTGGGGGGCGGAGGCGAGC
>JAFWEY010000051.1 GCA_017512675.1 Clostridia bacterium
CGGCTTCGCGTCCAGGCCATGCTTGCTCAGCAGCAGCGCCCGGCTGCCGTCCCGGTCCAATACGATCCATTCGATCGGTGTGCTGTCGGTGCCGAAAGCGGTTTGCGGATAACGGCCGAAGGTTATGATATCTCCGACCTTAACGGGCTTCTTGAGAGGTTCGCCTTCCGTCGCTCCGCACCTTGCGCAGGTTTTGGGCGCTGTGTATGTGGCGTCCTGCCAGGAGTGGCTCGGCGCCGGAATCGCGCTGCCTTTGCTGATCAGTTCCCCGCAGCCTTTGCAGTAGGTGTCGCCGGTATAGCCGTCTTTCGTGCAGGCGGCATCCCGCTTGCCCCTGAGCTCCGTCCCGCCGGCATGATTGGCAGGGTCTTTCGGTATTATCTCATCTTCGACAGATCCACAAATCGTGCACGTGTAGAGTTTCACGCCAACCATCTGACAGGTTGCTTCCGAGAGCACAGTGCCTTTCTCCCACCGGTGGCCCGCTGCCGCAATTGTGCTGCCCTTGCTGATCAGCCCCCCGCAGCCTTTGCAGTAGGTGTCGCCGGTATAGCCGTCTGCCGTGCAGGAGGCATCCCGCTTGCCCTTTACCTCTGTTTCGCCGTCATGCCTGGCGGGGTCTTTCGGGATTACCTCGTTCCGGGCGGCTCCGCAAATCAGGCAGGCAAAGGATCTCACGCCGAAGGACCGGCATGTCGCCTCTTCGATTATCGTGCCCTCATCCCACTGATGGCCCGCTGCCGGAACCGCATTGCCCTTGCTGATCAGTTCCCCGCAGCTTTTGCAGTAGGTGTCGCCGGTATAGCCGTCTTCCGTGCAGGTGGCATCCCGCCTGCCCTTTACCTCTGTCCCGCCGACGTGATTGGCGGGATCCATCGGAATTTCTTCAAGCTGGGTTGCCCCGCAGACCGTGCAGGCAGATCTCTTCACACCGATCTTTTGACATGTCGCTTCGTACAGCACCGTGCCTTCGTCCCACTGATGGCCGGACAAGGCGCCTTCCGTCGCGCCGCACACCGTGCACGTCTTCGGCTCTGTACAGGTCGCTTCCTGCCAGGTATGCCCCAGCGCATTCCCTTCCGTCTCTCCGCAGGCCGTGCAGGTCTTCGGTTCGGTGCAGGTGGCCTCTTGCCAGGTATGCACGTGCCGTTTCGCGCCGCAGTACGGGCATGTATTCCCCAGCGACGCCTGAACCTGCCGGTGGCATACGGCACATACCCACGCGGTCTCAGCGTATGCCGTCAGTGCAAATACCAGTGCCAGCAGCAGAACGATACCTATGCAGCGTTTCATGCTTAAGCCCTCACTTACTCACGGGATACCGATCATTCTTATCTTCGTCAGAAGCGTCAGAAACCCAATTCCATCCGGATTCGCGGCCGGATGGCATTCCTCTTCCGGCCGCTTCGCTTCCGGTTCGCGCATTTCTCCGCCCGCACCCTTCACAAACGATTATACCCGCTGAAACACGGTTTGTCCACACCTTTTTTCTGCCCGTTCAGAATCCATACAGGGCATTGACCCGCCATGCCCGCCCCGCCCTCCTGCTCTGACGCCGAATCCCCGGCATCCAATTTCCCCGATCGTCGCGGCCGCATGGGAAGGCAGGCCGTTCGCACAGGCCGGATGAGGGTTGATACTCTTCTGCAATTCAGGGTTTTCTCTTCCTCCGAAATAAAGCATCCGCCCAGGCATCAATTCCCGGGCGGACCGCTGTTATCGTGTCATCCGTCGGCTTTCGGGCGTCCAGCCCGGCTTATTCTCCGGCGACCTCGACTTTGATTGTGCCTTTCGCACCGCCGTTCCTGGCCGTTGCGGTAATGACGACCGCCTTGGCGGTCATCTTCTTGCATTCGATCATGCCGTTCTGATCGACGGAAACCACTTTGCTGTTGCTCGATTTCCAGGTGACTTCTCCCCCGGCTGCCGTTTCCGGCTCCAGAACGGCCGACAGCTGGATCTTTTCATTGGGAGTGCCGAAAACCATTCCCGTCTCGCCTTCCGGCCCGACGACGGTCACCTTCGTCGCCTTCTTCGGATCAAAGACCTTGACCGTAACCGTATCTTTGGCCTTCTTGTTGCGGGCGCTGGTCACCGTGATCCTGGACGTGCCTTCCTTGACGCCGGTCACCAGACCGTTTTCGTCCACGGCCGCGAACTTCTTCTTCGCGGACTGCCAGGTCAGCTTTTCGCCGACCATGAAGGTTTCTGCGGTGATTTCCGCGTTCAGCTGCAGCGTTTCGCCGACCGCGACCGTCAGCTCACTGTTCGTGATCTTCACGCCGGTCGGGATGCTGCTGTCGATGACCTTCACGGTAAACGAGGCGCTCTTCTTGCCCTTCACTGTGGTGACGGTGATCTTGCTGGTTCCGACCGCGCGGGGTTCCACCGTGTCTCCATCCACGACCGCCGCGATTTTGGCCTTCGCGCTCTTTACGGTGATGTCTTTATCCGCAGTCGCAGGTTCGATCGTCGCGTCGGTGGCGAGCGTTTCTCCCTTTGCGATGTCGAGGGTCACGGTCTTCTCGTGGTTCAGCGTGATTTTGGTCGGAATCGTCGGATCGACCACCTTGATGGTGATCGTCGCGGTGGTCTTTTTCTTCTTCGCGTTGACTGCCGTTACCGTGATATTCGCCGACCCGGTATTCGGCCCGGCCGTGACCAGCCCGCCGGAAACGCCGGCGATCTTGGGCTTGCTCGATTTCCAGCCCGTGACGGTCATGCCGTTCGCGAAGGTGGGAAGCAGCCTGAGTGTTTCTCCGAGATTCAGCGTAACTGTGCCGTTCTTGCCGGCCTTGAGCGCAAGGCCTTCCAGTACAACCCCGCACAGGCAGCATCCATCACCGCGGTCGAAGTGGGCCTCGACTTCCGATACATTTTCTTTCATTTCCTCCGAGAGGTTCGCGTTGCAGGCCGTACATGCCGTGAGAATGACTTTCGTGCCGAAGATGGTGTGCGTTCCGTCCCCGTTATCGGTGTAGCTCGCTTCTTCCCAGTATTGACGATCCTTGATTTTGTCCGCCGGGTGCTTGCAGGTATTCTTGTGTCCGCACAGGAAGCAGGTATCCTGGCCAACCTCATACCAGTGTTCGTCGGTCTCCGTAGCCTTGTCTCTGATCTTCTGTTCAGACACGACCATTCCGCAATCCTCGCAGTAGACTGCCTTATACTCCGGTCCGGTTATTGTATGGGTCTTGTTGTCTTTGTTGTCTTTGTACTCGCCGTCGATATAAGTGAACTCGTTGGTGTGCCTGTGTTCGCAGCTGTTCACGTATCCGCAGCCCGGGCAGACGTTGCTGCCCTGCTCATACCAGTGATCTTCTGTCTGAGTGACGTTTTCCGCAATCAGCGTTCTGGATACCAGGGTTTCGCAATTCTCACAGTAGACATCTTCGTACTCGTCGCCGGTGCGGGTGTGTGTTCTGCCGTTGCCGTCGTCCACCCAATCGCCTTCAACATAAGTATATTTGTCGAGATACTGCTCATCATGCCGGCATTGATTCTCCGCGCCGCACTCATAGCATTTGCCGGTATCGGGATCGTAATGATGCTTTTCCGGTTCCCCGTTGGACGGTTCAACCGACTCGTCAAGCACAGCATTGCAGAGTGCACAGTACACGGTTACCAGAACATCACCGTGATAGGTATGAGTCCCGTCGCCGTTGTCGGTGAATGCGTCGTCAGAGTGATTCAGCAATTCGAATTCCACTTCGGTTTCACCGTTATGCGCACAGCTGCTCTCGTATCCGCACTCGGTGCATATATTCCGGTCGTCATAAGTGTGCCTCTGAGTCCATGTATACTCGTAATCATTCTCGACGGAGAGGATCATGCCGCAGTCCTGACAGATCGTCAGATCGCCGTAGTGTTCATAGACTTCGTGTGTTCCGCTGTCTTTTGGCGTACAGACCGGTTCTTCAACACACGCATCTTCATCGATATACGTGTTTTCATGCTTGCATGCATTCGAATGCCCACATTTTTTACAGCTGCCGTCAGAGTTGTAATCGTGCGGCTCCCATACCCAGGTATCGATCAGGTTATAATCGAAATCTTCGCCGCAATCAAAACAATGCGTCCATTCATAGTAATCGCCAACGACCCGATGTTCTGCATCGTCGCCGCTGACTTCCTCATAAGTCACGGCAGATGCATCGAGGAACCCATAATACTGTTCAGTGTTTGCATGGGTGCAGGGTTCACCGGCTGCAGCATCCCCGACGGAGACGGTCTCATCAAAAGCGGCGTCCGGCGTGCTTTCGGGCTCCGCTGCCGTTTTCACGGACTCCTCCGCTCCGCAGCGCACGCATACGCCGTCGTGGAAATGGTGCCCCAGCGCGGGGATCGCCTCAGTGTAGCTGTCTCCGCAGTCGCACTCGAAGGCTTCTTCGCCCGCTTCGGTGCAGGTTGGTTCCGCGATGACGTAGCTGTAATAAGCGTGTTCGTGTTCTTCGTCGAACCACTCCTCCGCCGTAACGGCCGGAAGGAACGCGGCGGTCAGCATGGCTGCCGTCAAGAGCAGCGAAAGGATGCGACGTTTCATGATTTAACCTCCTGAAATGATAATACCTGACAGTACCCCTTGATTGGCTTTTGCTTTGGGATTCTCAAAAATCCTGTTCCATCAGCCCTTTCACAATTATACCCGCTCCGCTGCTTTTTGTCCACCACATTTTTCCAAATGGAGATTTCCCGCAGCGGCCCTGCTCCCGGATCTCCCCGGCATGTCGCTTGCCCGGCGTCTCTGTACC
This sequence comes from Clostridia bacterium, assembly GCA_017512675.1. Taxonomy (GTDB): domain Bacteria; phylum Bacillota; class Clostridia; order Christensenellales; family Aristaeellaceae; genus RGIG5678. The sequence continues at coordinate 4,752 of JAFWEY010000051.1, forward strand.
GCCGGCCTGTTGACTGAGCCCTGGCTGAGGCATTTGAAGCCCTCGTTCGCAAGAAGAATAAAAGCCCGAAGAACAGGAATCGATCGCGGCCCTCGTTGCCATCCGCCCGGCACAGAGCGAGTGTTCCCCGCAGACAGCGGCAGCGCCGAATTCGGATTCCGGAACGGCAGGAAGGCTTCTTCCCGCCGGTGCGGGGGACGGCGAAAAGCTCCTTTGGTCTTACGCAGCATGACGTCCTGCGGATGCGAGCAGGTCTTTTCCGTTCCCTGAAGCGCCTGCTTTCCCCTCGAAATGAGCGGGCACCCCGCCGGAGCTTTCCGGTGGGGTGCTGCAGGTATTATGTAACTCTTGCCGCAATCACTTGGTCCCGGCCAGTTCGGCAGCCTGTTCGCCGATCATGCGGCCGCCGTTGAAGGCAGAGCCGAGGGAGACGCCCTCGATGAGCGGGTAGGAGTTATTGTAGAACTCCGCCACGTCGTTGCCCGCACTGAACAGGCCGGTAATGACGGTGCCGTCCTCCTTGATGACCTGGAGGTTGGAGTTCACCAGCACGCCGCCGATGGCGCCCAGGCTCATCGGGCGGGCCTTCACGGCGTAATAGCCCTTGTCGCCAAGGCTGGTCAGGTACCTGGGATCCTTGCCCAACAGCGCGTCCGCACCCGCCTCGCAGCAAGCGTTGTAATCGCTGATGGTCTCAGCCAGCATCTTTTCGTCCACGCCCATCGCCCTGGCGAGCTCTTCTGCCGTATCGCCCTTGAACACGATTCCCTTCTCGCAGCCGTCCTCCAGAGCGTCCACGAAGCCGGCCCAGCCCTCGGTGACAGAGAACAGCGGCACGGTGGGCTCATAGCGCACCTCGGTGTCGACGCCGTAAACCTGGGCGCCGCTCTCCTGGAGGTTCGCGGCCATCTCCTGGGAGATGATGGCAAAGTAGTATTCGCCCTGATTGAACGTGGAGTTGGAAGACAGGGCAGTGTCGTAATTCAGGTCCTCCGGGCAGAAGCGGCTGCCGCGGGTGTTGACCCATATGCAGTTGGGCAGGTA
>JAFWEY010000052.1 GCA_017512675.1 Clostridia bacterium
GATCTTCTGCTATACTGAAAATGGAAATTTATCGAGGGAGGGCGGCCTGCCGCCGGCCGGCACAGGCTTAACGGATATGCGCAGGAACCACGATTACATGATGCGGTCGGAAAAGCGGCCCGGGCAGACGGCGCCGCGGCCGGTGAGCCGCAAAAGCCGCAGACGGAAGCGGGAGAAGCACGTCGGGTACGCGATCGTCACGCTGCTGCTGCTGCTGGTGCTGTTTCCGATCGGGCTGATTCTGCTATGGGTGCCGAAGCTGAAGTGGCGCGGCGGCACGAAGCTGCTGGTGACCATCGCGACCGCGCCGGTCTTCTTTATCCTGATGGCGTTCGCGCTGACGGCGCCCAGCGACGATCCGATGGTGGTGAACGCGCAGGCCAGGGTGCGCACGGCGCTCACGGAAGTCACGCAAACCATCTCCGCGCATCTGCCGGAGACGTCGGAGATCAGGGAAAACCTGACGGTGCGCGGGCCGCAGATCGTTTCGCGGGCGGCGCAGCTGTCGCTGGAGGGCGCGAAGGCGGCGATTCCGGCGATCCAGCGGAACGTCACCGCCGTGATCGGCGACGGGGAAACCCCAGGCCTGCTTTCGGCGCTGCGCGACAAGGCGATGCAGCTGGCGGGCGGCGCGGACAAGGGCGGCAGCCCGTCGGTGACGCTCTCGCCGGATACCGTGGTTTACGTGGTGCCGGGCGAGGGGCTGTATCATCTGGATACGGAGTGCGCGATGGAAGACTATGCGCCGACGACGAAGGAACAGGCGGTGGCGGACGGCAACGAGCCCTGCGACATCTGCGTGCAGATGGACCTGAAGACGCCGGTGCCGACCTACGATCCGAGGCCGCGCCCGACGCCGATTCACGTGGCGACGCTGGCGCCGGATTTCCCGGAGGAAACGCCTCCCGCGCCGGAAGCCGGCGGGGAAACCGAAGCGGAACCGGCACAGGCGGAAGCGGAAGAAGCCCCGGACGAAACGGAACCGGAGGAAACCGTATGGGTGCCGCTGGACGAGGATGCTCCCGGGGACGCCGGCGAACAGGCGCCTGAAGAGGAAGCGAGCAACGAGATTCTGCCGATGGAAGAGGGCCTGAACACCGAAGCGGCCGCTGAGGAAGCCGGAGACGGCGAACCGGAGGAGGAGCCGGAGCAGGCCGAAGAGGAACCCGCGCCGGAAGAGGAACCGGAGGAGGCGCCGGTACAGCAGCAGGAGACCGCGGAAGCGGTGCGGCCGGAGGAGCCGGGCGAGCTGCCGGACATCACGGGAAGCAAAGCCACGCCTGCGCCGACGCTTTCCCCGCAGGTCACCCCGACGCCGGTGCCCGTGGTGACGCCTCTGCCGATCCCGGAGGCGACGCCGATCGTCGCGCCGGAAATCAAGCCGCTGAGCGAAGTCACCGTATATTATTTCAACGGGAGCAAGTACTATCACGGAAAGCCGACCTGCGGCAGCATGAAAAACGCGCCGGAGCATACCTTCGCCGAAGCGGTGGAAGCGGGCAAGCAGAAATGCCCGTGGTGCGGCGTCGGAAACGCGGAAGCCCTGAACCTCGAAGGCACGGTCGTCTACTGCGACGAGGGCAACGTGTTCCATGTGACCGACGAATGCGCGTCCCTCAAAGGGAAAAAATGGGAAGCGCAGCTGCTGGAGGAAGCCTGGATGGAAGATGGGATGGACGGATGCCCGGTTTGCGGCGCTGCGGCGCTGATCGAACTGGAGCAGGCGCAGTCCCTGCAGACGCCGGTGCCCGCACCGGTTCTGGAAGAGCTCCCGAAGTGAACCGGGGCGAAAACGAGTTTTGCCCGGAAGTCTTGATGCTTCCGGGCGTTTGGCATAACAGGGGACGGCTGGGACAGCTTTCGGCCCGGAGGAAAACATGGCATTCAGGGATTTGTTGAACCGCTGGTTTTACGGCAAAGAGGGAAAGGCGGATTTCACGGAAGACATGCTTCCGGATACCCGTCCGGCGCTGTTTGCCGATATGCTCCGCGCCCACGCGTCCGGCATGATCGCGCTGAATTTCCTGTATGTGCTGTTTTGCCTGCCCGGCATCCTCTGGACCTTTTACAGCATGATGGTGTCGATCGCCGCGTATTCCGCCGCCCGGGAGGCGGGCGGCGCGTTCAGCCTCGTGGGAAGCGGCTATCTGTTTACCTGGATGATCGGCATGATTCCCTGCATGACCGTCGCGGGCGCGGGATCGACCGGCGAAATGTTCGTGCTGCGCAACTGGGCGCGGGACGAGCATGCCTATGTGTGGAAGGATTTCCGGGACGCGCTGCGCGCCAATTGGAAGCGGGGCGCGCTGACCGGCTTTTTGCAGGGCCTTTCGCTGCCGCTGTGCCATTTCGCGCTGGCGTTCTACGGCGCGGGGGAAGGCGCGCCGGGCCCCGCGATGATTCCGCTGGCGTTCGTGCTCATCGGCGCCGCGGTCTGGTGGATGATGAACATGCTGGTGTACCCGATGATGGTCACGTACGAACTGGGATACGGCGCGCTGCTTCGAAACTGCGCGATCATCTCGGTGGCGCGGCTTCCGTATTCCGCGCTGTTCCTGCTGCTGACCTTCGGCGTGCCCGCGCTTTTGCTGGCGCTGCTGCCCTGGGAGATCATCCTGTCGGCGCTGTCGCTGTGGTACCTGACGGCCGGCTTCGCCTTCACCGGATTCATCTACGCGTCCTATGCGAACAGCTGTTTTGACCTGTACCTGAATCCGAAGATCCCGGGCGCCGAGGTTCGCCGCGGGCTCAGAAGGAGGGGCTGAACCGTGTACGGCGAACTGGCGGATCTGTACGACGGCCTGAACCGCGATCAGGATCCGGAGGAGTGGGCCGCGTATCTTTTGCGGCTGATGGCGCTGGCGGGGGTTTCGCCGCGGACGGCTGTGGACGCCGGATGCGGCACCGGGCGCATCGCGGTGGCGATGGCGCAGCGCGGCATCCGCGTCACCGGGATGGATCTGTCCGAAAGAATGCTGTGGCGCGCGCAGGAAAACGCGCGCCGGGCGGGCGTGCAGATCCCGTTCGCGCAGATGGACATGCGAAGCATCGAGGTGCACCGGCCGGTGGACGCGGTGTTTGCCGCCTGCGACGGGGTGAATTATCTGACGGACAACCGTTCGGTCAGCGGTTTTTTCCACAGCGCGTGGAAGGCGCTGCGGCCGGGCGGCGTGCTGGTGTTCGATATTTCGTCGGCGGAAAAGCTGGCGGGGATGGACGGCCAGCTGTACTTTCAGGATCTGGACGGCGTTTCCCTGTTCTGGCAGAACGCGCTGGAGGACGGCATTCTCCGGATGGAGCTGACGTTTTTCGTGGAGCAGGACGGCGGCCTGTACCGCCGGTTTGACGAAATCCACAGGCAGCGCCTGTTCAGGCCGGAGGCGCTGAAGGAATTGCTGGCGCGGGCGGGCTTTGGCCGGATCCGCGTGTTTGGCGACAGAAAAGAAGAGGCGCCGGCGGCGGGAGAGGCGAGGCTGTTCTTCCTGGCAGTCAGGCCGCCGGAGGGCTCCGGGGTGGAAACGGGCCGGAGCGGAAGGAATGAGGCGTAAAATGGATCAGCTGCTGAATCTGGACGGGATATTGCACATCGAACTGCTGGGCGGGCAGGCGCGGGCCCTTCTGATGCGCTCGACCTCGATGGTCGAGGCCGCCCGGCGCACCCATCAGACGAGCCGGGTGGCGACGGCGGCGCTGGGAAGGATGATGACGGCGACCGCGCTGATGGCGGTTTCGCTGAAGGGCGAAAAGAACCGGCTCTCCGTCACGATCAAGGGGGACGGGCCTCTGGGCACGATGATCGCGGCGGCAAACGCGCAGTGCGACGTGAAGGGCTGGGTGCAGAATCCGCAGGTGGATCTGCCCCGCCGGCCCGACGGGAAGCTGGCGGTCGGCGACGCGGTGGGCAGGAAGGGCGTGCTGACGGTCGTCAAGGACCTGGGCATGCGGGAGCCCTACGTGGGGCAGGTCAATCTGGTGTCCGGGGAGATCGGAGAGGACTTCGCGATGTATTTCACCGCGTCGGAACAGACGCCGTCGCTGGTTTCGCTGGGCGTTTTGACTTCGCAAACCGTGGAAAGCGCCGGCGGGCTGATCGTGCAGATGCTTCCCGGGGCGGACGAGGCGGCAATCCGGTCGGTGGAGATGAGCGCGCCGATGTTTGAAAACATCAGTCGCACGCTGAAGGACATGACGCTGGAAGAGGCCGCGAAGGACCTGTTCTCGCACCTGGAAATGCGCGTGCTGGAAAGCAGGGTCCCCCGCTTCCGCTGCGACTGCTCGCGGGAGAGGATGGAAAAGGCGCTGATTTCGCTGGGCCGCGCCGAGCTCACGCAAATGATCGACGAGGCGCGAAAGGGCATTGATGTGGAGCGGGACGGGACCATCGCGCTGATGTGCCAGTTCTGCCGGCGCAGCCGTCGGTTTACCGCGGATGATCTGCAGGCACTGCTCGATCAGGCGGTGTCGCCGACATGAAAAATGTCGTTCCCTTTGCCCGGAGCGCCGGGTATTTGATGCGGCATGCCCGGAGCAACGCGCAGAAGAAGCGGTATCTGGACGCGCTGGAGCTGTACCGCCGGGCGGCGGAGCAGAACCCGCAGAGCTCCGAGGCGCTGATGGGCATGGCGCACATGTATACGCAGATGGGGCTGAGCGAAATGAGCGACCGGCTGCTGCGGCGCATCGCGGCGGCGGGGGGCGGCAGGGATCTCTGCTGCTTCGGCATGGCGCAGAACGCCTGCGCGCGGGGGGATTACCTTTCGGCATACGGCTATCTGGTCCGGTATCTGGCCGCGGATCAGTCGCGCGCCTCCGAAAATGGCATTCGCGAACTGCTGCCGGAATTGGTGGTGAGAATCTCGCCGGGCACGCCGCGCGAGGAGGTCCGCGCGGCGCGGCTGCTGTCGGTCGCGGTCGCCTGCGGAGAGTCCGGGGAATGGGAAAGGGCCGGGCGTCTGGCGGAACGGGCGCTTTTGCGCGGAGACGGGCAGGCGCATCTGCACGCGTTTTATGCGCTGGCCCTGACGCATCTGGGAAAGAAAGCCGCCGCGGCGGAGGAGATGCGGGCCGCGTGGAAGACCGGAAAAGAGGACGTGCGCACCCTTCTCACGCTTTCCCGCGCGCTGCACGCCGCGGGGAAAAACCGCGCCGCCGGAAAGCTCCTCGACCGCGCCGCGAAAATGCATTTGTCCGATGACGAATACCTGGCGCTCACGGATGCCGCGCTGGCCGTGGGCGAGGACGCGCGGATCGGCAGGCTGTTGCCGCGCGCCTGTTCCATCGCCCCGTACGAGCGGCGGTTTCTGCACGCCCGGGCGGTTTACCGGCTCAGGAACCATATGCCTGCCCGCAGCGCGGCCAATTGCTGGTCGCGCATCCTGCGCATCGATCCGGAGGATTCGGTGGCGGCGGATTGCCTGGAAAAGCTGGTCAAGGGCGCGGACGCGAACGCTTTCCAATACGCGTATACGCTGGGGAAAAGCGAAAACGAAAGGCGCAGGGCTGTTTTGCAGACGGCCGCCCTGATGACGAAGGAAGAGCTCGCGGTGCAGTGGAAGCGCTCGGTGTCGCTGCGCACGGTCTGCCGGTGGGGACTGCGCTGCGGCGATGCCCAGACGAAGGAATTCGCCCGCCGCGTTCTCCGGACGGCGGATGACGATTTTGCCCGGGAATTGCTGGCGGAATCGCCTCCGGAACAGAAGAAGGCGTACAACCGCGCGGTTCCCGTGTATATGATCTCAGCGGATGAAAACGGAGGCGTTTATCTGCCGCCGCTCAGGTGGCGCAGGCTGGCGCGCCGCGCGGTTTCCGCTGCCGAGCGCCTGTGTCCGCAGGCGGTGAACGCGGTGTACGTGATGATGCTGTTGCTGCTGCAAAGCGAAGGGGAGAAAGCTCCGATGCGCGATCCCGACGCGCTGGCGGCGGCGCTTCTGTACAAGGGCGCCCGGGCTGTGGACGCGGAGCTTTCCGTACATCAGTGCGCGCAGGAGCTGGCGACGTCCGATCGGGCGCTGCTCCGGCAGGCGGAGCGAATCAAAACGGATGAGCCCAGGGAGGGAAAACCGTGCAGCTGATCGATTTCGAAGAGCGGTATCACGAGTACGCGGAAAAGTGGATCCGCGAAAACGCCGGCCGCTTTCAGAACATGGAGGAAATGGAGAACCATCTGACGGATATCTACGACGCCTTTGCCGACCAGGAGGCGCCGTGGCTCGGCGGCATTTCCCCCAGAACGTATTTTGCGCGGATCGGCGACGCGGAGCAGCTGACGGATATGATGTGCCGCTGCGAGGAACAGGGAATCACGCCGCCGGATCTGCTGCTGGACCGTCTGGTCGATCTGGGAGAGAAGGCCGTTAAGCCGCTGATCCGGGCTGCCGGAGACCGGAAAACAGGCCCCAAATCCAGGCTGCTCGCGCTGGATTTGCTGAACGAACTGGAGGCGCGCGAGGCGGTGCCGCTGTGTCTGGATCTCGTGGACGCGCGAACCGAAAGGGACGGGATCGCGGACGCCGCTGCCCGCATCCTCGCCCGCTTCGCGGAATCGATCCGCCCGGAACTGCTCCGTCGGGCCGCCCGCGCGCCGGAGGAAGCGCTTCCCACCTGGCTGGATCTGCTGAGCGTCTTTTCCGGCGATCCGGAGGTTTACGCGCTCACGGAAAAGGCTTTTCTGAACCAGACGAAGCACCGGGCGTTTTACGCGAATCTGCTGGGCAGACAGCAGGACGAGCGGGCGCTCCGGGCGCTCACCGCGGTATATAATACTTCAGATATCGGTTATCTGGACTATATGGAAATCGCCAACGCGATTGAAGCGCTCGGCGGCGACGCGGGGGACAGAAGCCGGGATTTCAGCGGGGATCCGGATTACGAAGCGCTGCGCGATTCCCGGGAGGAAGAATAAGGAGGACTCGATATGTTCTGCATGCGCTGCGGGAAACACAACCCCGATGACGCGATGTTCTGCGCATACTGCGGCGCCAGGGTGCAGCTGGATTCGCTGACGGATGTGCCTGTGCGGGAAAAGGAACCGGACGGGGAAGCCGGCGGCGGTGTTTCGCTGCGCAAGCAGCCGCAGGAGACCGGGGAGTTCGGCCAGACCGGGACGCCGGTTTATCCGAAGGGCGAAAACCCGGCCCAGCCGGCGCGCGGAAAGCTGCCGGACGGGGAAGAGCCGGAGGAACCGGAAGAGCCCGCCGAGGGCGTGCGCGTTCGCAGACCGGAAGCGGGGGCGCGGCTGATTCGGGAAAACGGGCCCGAACGCAAAATGCCGACCCGGCCGAAGCCCGTCCGGGACGGCCTTTCCCGCGGCGCCCGCACCATCGTGCCGCGCAAGAGAAACGAGGACCTGTTCTTCGACGAAGTCGTTTCCCCCGAGGAGGAGTACGACGACATGGTGGAGGAAGGAGACGCCCGGCACCGGATAAAATCCGCCGTCGCGGCGATTCTGCTTCTGGCCGTGCTGGGGTTCGCTTTCTGGTTCCTGGCGCTGCCGGGCGGCAATGAACTGCGCGCGAGGATGGGGCTTCCGGCGTCCGCCGCGTCCTATAAGGCGGTCGGGGACTCGTACCGGGAAGAAGGCGCGATGAACCGGGCCGCGGACGCGTACCGGCAGGCGCTGGCACGGGACGTTGAGAATTATGAGTACGCGTATCTGACCGCGCAGGCGCTGGCAAACGCCGGGCGCCGCGAGGAGGCGATCAACGCCTACGGGATGTGCATCAAGCTGAAGCCGGATTCGCCCGAGCCCTATGAAGCCATCGCGGCGCTGTACGTTCAGATGGGAGAGGTCGAACGCGCGATCAACGCGCTGGATATGGGCTATGAACGCACCGGAGAGGTATCGCTTTTGAAGGCGCGCACGCGTCTCGAATCGCAGAGCGAGGAATAAAGGCGGACCCGCGACTTTCCCCGTCCGCATTCCGCCGATCCCGCAATGCATAGAAATCGGCGGGAAAGGCGGCAAATATGCAATCCGCAATGGCCGGATTGCATATTTTTTTTCATTTCTTCCGGAAGAACGGGCAGAATAAAGCAGGAATCCGGTTTTATTTGTCGAACATTATACCGAATATTCTGTATATGCGCATATGCACTCCGGTATGCAGGTCATCCTGCTGTGAGGTGGGACATGAGAGCCTTTCAGATTCGGCGAAAGCGAAGAAGCGTGAACCGGCGGAAGTATTATCCGCTGTACGCCTGTGCCGCGCTCATCGTTGCGCTGGCGGTCGCGCTGGCGGCGGTGTGCGTGCTGAAGGCGCGGGACGCGCGGCTGCTGCGCTTCAACCGTGAAATGCTGATTGACCGGATTGAAACCGACCTGAACCAGACCCTGCGCTCCTACGACAAAATGGCGCTGCCCAACGCGGACGTGGCGGGGGATATTCTGCCCGACATGCGGCAGCATCTGTACGCCGCCGACGCGCTCAACGAGGTTCTGGTCGAGGTATACGGGGAATCGTGGTCGGTGCTGGACCATGACGATTACCGTGAAATCGAAAGCGTGATGGACGAAGTCGAAAAACAGATCTCCTTCGGGCAGAAGCCGGAACAGGCCCGCGCGCGCCTGGCCGCTTACATGATGGTGATGCAGGGCAGGCTCACGGCGCGGTTTGGCGGGGAAGCGCTTCTGATGCCGCGGGGCAACATCCGATGAACAGGCGCAGTCTGATCGTGGCGGGCGCGGTGCTGCTGCTGATTCTGATCGCGGCGGGAAGCCGCGCGTTCCGCGGAAAAACCGCGCTCCGGCCGAACGGCTGGCGGGAGGAAGCCATTGCGCCGGACGGGGCGATCGATATCAACCTCGCGGACGCGGATCTGCTGGCGACCCTGCCGGGCATCGGCGAAACGCTGGCGGAGCGCATTGTCGGGCTGCGGGACGGGAACGGCCCGTTTCAGGCGCCGGAGGACCTGCTGTCCGTTTACGGCATCGGAGAGGGAAAGCTGGACGGCTTTCTGCCGCGCATCACGGTTTCCGGCGGGGAATAACGGGAAATTTCGGTAAATTCCGCCGACGGTGCTTTCCACATTTTCAGAAGCGGTATAAGATAAGATGGAACCGAACGGTTTCTGAAACGTCTGAAATACAGGAATTAGTGCAGGGGGAAAGAATATGCTGCATCGTATTGACCGTTGGATCGCGTGGCTGCTGATGGCTGCCCTTCTGACCTGCGCGTTCGGCGCGCTGGCGGAAGTGGTCACCGCGGATCCGATCAAAACCGGAACATGGGAAGAAGAGACGGAGGAGGACCTCGAAGAGACGGAGGAGGACCTCGACGAGGCGGAAGCCGAATTCGACGAAGACGAAATCATCCGTCAGATGGAAGAGGATATGGACTTCGGCCTGGAGCCCGAAGAGGAAGCGGAACTCGAAGCGGTTCTGACTTCCAGCGAGGAGGAAGACGCGCTGAAGGCGGTCAACGGAATGACCAACATTCTGCTGATCGGCCTGGACGCGCGGCCCAAGCAGAAGACCGGGCGCTCGGACACGATGATCCTGATGACGCTGGACGCGTCCAACCGCTGCATCAAGATGACGTCGTTCATGAGGGATCTGTATGTGGAGATCCCGGGCCACAAGAACAACCGGCTGAACGCGGCCTACGTCTTCGGAGGGCCGGATCTGCTTCTGAAAACGCTGGAGCACAATTTCGGCGTCTCGGTGGATTACTACGTGGCGATCAATTTCTCGATTCTGGCGGATGTGGTGGACGAAATCGGCGGCCTGACGCTGAACATTCAGTCGGACAAGCAGCGGCGCTACATCAACCTGGTGATCAAAGAGGACAACGTGGTGCTGAAGCACGCCTATCCGAAGCGCGGCATCAAAACGGAGGACAGCCTGATCAAGAAGACCGGCGAGCAGCTGCTCAACGGACGGCAGGTGCAGGCGTATGCCCGGTACCGCAAGGGGTCCAGCGATTACGAAAGGACCACCCGGCAGCGCGAGGTCATCATCAAGGCGATGGAAAAGATCAAAACCATGTCGCTGACGGATCTGACGAAGATCGCGCTGAATCATCTGGATGAGGTTTCCACGAACATGTCGATCATCGATATGGCGACGCTGGCGCCGGCGGCGTTCGAGCTGCAGGGCCAGGAGGTTCGCCAGCTGCGCGTTCCGGTGGACAAGGAATTCAAATCGCGGAAGATCGCGGGGATGGCCGTGCTGGTGCCCGATCGCACCGCGAACCGCAAGGCCATTGCCAAATTCCTGCTCTCATAAGCGCGGCTGCGCCGGCGACTTTGAATAAATTGATACAATTGCGTGACAAATTGGCGCCGCCCGAAAAACAGGCAGGAAATCCGGTATGGTTTGCGGAACTTTAGAAACGGAGAAGGTTCTGTTTCAGGGAGGCGAGTCCTTTGGCAAGAGTACGTTCCAAGCCGAGATTCTGGGTGTTGCTGATGACGGCGATGGTCCTGGTGTTTTTGGTCATGTATTCCTCGCAGTCGCGTTTCATGCGCCAGCAGGCCGGTTCTCTCGCGGAGCTGCGCTCGGCAAAGGCGGAAATCATGGAGGAAAACGCGAAGCTTGAACGGCGGATCGCGTTCACCAAGACCGATGAATACGTCGATCGCACCGCGCGCGCGGAGCTCGGCATGATTAAAGAAGGCGAAATACGTTTTGTCACCAGCGGTCAATAACCGGCGCATCGGCGTCTTTGACGTCGGATCGAATTCTGTACGCCTGCTCGTCGCGGAGAAACGCGGCGAACAGGTGTTTTCTGTGCGCAAGGAAAGGATAACGACGCGCCTGCTGGCGGGCTTTGCGGAGGGCTCGCTGTCCCCGGAGGCGATCGGGCGCACCGCAAAGGCGATCGCGCAGCTGGCGGAGATTGCCAGGCAGGAAGGCGCGGAGGATCTGATCGGGTTCGGCACCAGCGCGATGCGGGACGGGGAAAACCGGGACGAACTGATCCGGCTTGCGGACCGGGCGGGCGTGCGCCTCAGGGTGCTGTCCGGCGAGGAGGAGGCGGATCTCGCGTACGCCGGCGCCGGCGGGACCGGGCGGTTCGGTGTGCTGGATATCGGCGGCGGGTCCACCGAACTGCTGTGCGGCGCAGACGGCAGGGTGTGCGCGTGCGGGTCGGCGCAGATCGGCGCTGTGCGCCTGTTTGAAGCGGCCGGCCCCGCGGCGGACGCGCGGACGCTGATCGGGATGGCGCGTTCTGCGCTTTTGCCGGTCTGGGAGCGGGTGCGGGTTTCGCCGGCGGACCGCTGGGTCGGCACCGGCGGTACGGTCACGACCCTCGCGGCGATGCGGCTGGGGCTTTCCGTATACGATCCGGAACGCATCCAGAATACGCCGGTGACGGCGTCCGGAACGCGGGAAACGCTGGACGGCCTGCTGTCCATGGATCTGGAGGCGCGCCGGAGGATTCCCGGGCTGAACCCCGAACGCGCGGATATCATTCCCTGCGGCGCGGCGATTCTGCTGGCGTTCTTCGGCCTGTCCGGTGCGGACGCCGTTTACGCCAGCGACCGGGACAACCTGCTCGGGTACGCCGGAAAATACTTTTCAATGTGAAGGAGAGAACCCAATATGCGAGAAATCAATCGATCGATGCTGGACGCCTTCTCCCGCGATTTTCACGCGGACCCGAACAACGCGGTGCGCCGCAACGCGGTCATCAAAAACGGGCTGATGGCGGCAGCGGAAAACAGGCAGGAGATCATCGACAATCCGATGATTTTTTCCGTCGAGCTCGAAAGCGGGAAAATTACCGATCAGAAAGCCAGCGGCCGCTGCTGGCTGTTCGCCGCCCTCAATACGATGCGCTATGAAATCATGCGCAAGCTGAATCTTGAGACCCTGGAGCTGTCGCAGAACTATCAGATGTTTTGGGACAAGATGGAGAAGGCCAACTTCTTCCTGGAAAGCATCATCAAGACAGCGCAGGAGGACGTGGATTCACGGCTGGTGAAGCACCTGCTGGATTCGCCGATGCAGGACGGCGGGCAGTGGGATATGTACTGCGCGATCGCGGATAAATACGGATGCGTGCCGAAGGAAGTCATGCCGGAGACGTATCATTCGTCGAACACCGGAATGATGGTGCGCCTGCTGACGCGCAAGCTGCGCGAGGACGCGGTGCTTCTGCGGGAAGCCGTGCGCGCAGGCAAGGACACCGGCGCGATGCGCGGGGAGATGCTCGGAGAAATCTATCGCATGCTGGTCATCTGCCTGGGCGAGCCGCCCCGCAGCTTTACCTTCGAATACCGGGACAAGAACAAGGTTTTTCACCGGGATGCGGACATTACGCCGAAGCAGTTCTTCGAGAAGTACGTGGGGCTCGACCTGAATGACTATATTTCCGTGATCAACGCGCCGACCCAGGACAAGCCGTACGGAAAAACCTTCACCGTGGATTACCTCGGAAACGTCGCCGGCGGCCGGCAGGTCAAATACCTGAACCTGCCTTCCGCGGAGATGAAGCGGCTGGCGATCGCGCAGCTGCAGGACGGGAACCCGGTGTGGTTCGGCTGCGACGTGGGCAAGCTGCTGATGCGGGAAACCGGCATCATGGGGATGCATACGTTCGGATATGAGGAATTGCTGGGCGTTCGCTTCGGGATGGACAAAGCCCAGCGGCTGGATTATTCGGAATCCTCGATGACCCACGCGATGGTGTTCCTGGGGGTCAATCTGGCGGACGGCAAACCGAACCGCTGGAAGGTGGAAAACAGCTGGGGGAAAAAGAGCGGCCAGCACGGCTATTATATCATGACGGACGAATGGTTCGACGAATACAATTACCAGATCGTGATCAACCGCAAATACCTGACCGACGAACAGCGCGCGGCCTGGGAGCAGGAGCCGATTGTGCTCAAGCCCTGGGACCCGATGGGGTCGCTGGCCTGACAGAGCGGGGCTGCTTCATTCGAGGCGGCCCCGTATTTTACAGGGCAGGAAGCCTTTGGAATCCGCCGGGCCTCCGCCCGGCCGATCGGCGCAGGATCAATTCCGCTCCGTCGCGCACTTCCGATGGGAATTCCCCTGACCGTAAAAAAATATTTACAATCTTTCATCATTCGTGCTATAATAGGATCACCGAAAACCGGACAGCAACGCGAACAGGCGGGCATAGCCGGCCGGGCAGGGCGTCTGCCCTGAAAGCCCGGTTCCGGAAGCAAGGAGGAACGCGGTATGGACAGGACGATCAAAATCGGGTTTGTATGCTTTGGCGAGGTCAATACGCCGATCGAGCGGCTTCGCATGAAGCACGATGAAGCGCTGGGCGTGCTTCGGAATCTCGGATATGAAGTAATGGACGGCGGGCTGGTCATCGACGACGAAAAATACGAAACCGCGGACGCGGCGATCGGAAAGCTGCACGGCTTTGAGATGAGCAGCCTGGTGGTCTGCGTGGCGGGCTGGGTGCCGACCCACGCTGTCATCCGCGTGACCGACCCTTACCGGCACATCCCGATGCTGCTGTGGGGGCTGTGCGGCTGGATGGAAAACGGACGCCTGATCACCACGGCCGAACAGGCGGGCACCTCCGCGCTGCGGCCCGCGTTTGAGGCGCTGGGATACCGTTTCAAATTCGTCTATAACATCGTCGGGAAGGAGTACCCGCTTCAGAGGATCACTTCGTATCTCAACGCCTGCGGGGCCCGCGCGGCGCTGCGCAGCGCCCGGGTGGGCACGATGGGCTATCGGGATATGCTGCTTTACGGAACGCAGTTCGAGGGCAATTCCATGCGCGGGCAGATCGGCGTGGAGGTCGAACCGTTCGAGATGCTGGAGATGGTTCAGAACCTGGACAGGCTCGATCCCGAAAAGGTCCGGGAAGGCGTGCGCTTTGTCAGGGACAACTGGGTGTTCAAAAAGCCCTGCGACGATTCCGTGATCGAAAACGGCGTGAAGTACGCGCTGGCCGTCGGAATGAAAATCGAAGCGCGGGGCTGGGAAGCGGTCACGCTGATCGACGTGGACGGCATGAAAAAGCTGCTGGGATTCCCGCCCGCGATGGTTTTCATGCTGCTGGAACACTATTACGGCGTGCTGACGGTGCCGGAAAACGACGTGATGGGCGCCGTTACCCAGCTGATCGTCAAATACCTGACCGGACAGACCGCGCCGTATCTCGAATACTACGAATACTTCGAGGACAGCATGCTGATCGGCGTGCCGGATTTCGTGCCCAAATCCTGCACCGACGGCGATGTTACCGTGCTGCCTGCCGCGTTCGGCCTGCTCAGCGCGTCGCTGCTCAACGTTTCCAAAGTAAAGACCGGTTATGTGACCTGCGCAAGGCTGTATTATCTGCGCGGCAGGTACCGCATGCATGTGTACACCGGAGAGGCCAGAACGCCGATTCCGTGGAACGAATACGGCTGGGACGATCCCGCTCCGCAGCTGCCGAGCCTGCAGGTATTTCCGGATTCCTGCACCGTCGAGGACTTCGCGCAGAACGTGGCCAGCCAGCACGTCATCGTGGCGTACGGCGATTATACCGAAGCGCTGAAGGATTTCTGCCGGCTGATGGATATAGAAATGATTCTCTGATTCCCGCGTGAAAGCCGCGCCGCGGGGGCGCGGCCGGCGGGAGACGCTGTTCATACGGGAGCCGCTTCCGGACGGGGCGGCTCCTTTCCCGGCGAACAGGGGAAACGCCGGGACCCGGCGGCGCTGCCGGAATGGAATATGCCCCTTCCTCCGGCACGGTCTTCCGGGGAAGGAGCATACATATCATGTGCGGAGGCAAGCCGGCCCGGCTGCATTCGCCGGCCGGCCGTCTCGTTTGTGCGGCGGTGCTTTATTCCGATGCGGCGCGGGCCGCAGACCGGATTGCCGTATCAGTCTTCGTCAACGCAAGCCACGTCGGTAACGTTCAAATCCTTGATCGTCAGCTCCGGAGGGACGCAGCATTCAACCAGATCGTTTCGGTTGAGCTGCTGTGTCAGATAAGAGACAACTTCACCGGGGGCATTCAGAATCACATGCTCTTCCGGTTTTCTGCGGGCGATGAATCCGAGCGGGTGCTGGTAATCATCTGCTACGATTCTCCATTGGTAATGGAGATAAGCCCACAGGAATTCATTTGCGATAAACCGGAGGAAATCGGCTATCGTCATGCTATCGTCCAGTTCATAATCGATTGTTTGGCAGATATCACCCGGGCAAACATCCCGTTTGCTGACTGAAACAGTTCGAAGCATTTTGTCTCTCCGTTATGTTGGATGAATCGGAATCACTGGCCTGTTTTGCAAAACAGGCCAACGATATGGTGTAACGTCACTTCCCGAAATACCGTTCCAGCAGCCCCTTGAAGGCCTTGCCGTGGCGGGCTTCGTCGCGGGCCATTTCGTGAACCGTATCGTGGATCGCGTCCAGGTTCAGCGCCTTGGCCTTCTTCGCCAGCTCGGTCTTGCCGGCGGCCGCGCCGTTCTCGGCTTCCACGCGCATTTCCAGATTCCGCTTCGTGGAATCCGTCACCACCTCGCCCAGCATTTCCGCGAACTTCGCCGCGTGCTCGGCTTCCTCAAACGCCGCCTTTTCCCAGTACCGGCCGATTTCCGGATAGCCTTCCCGGAACGCCGCGCGGCTCATCGCCAGGTACATGCCGACCTCGCTGCACTCGCCGTTGAAATTCTCGCGCAGGCCCTGCCGGATCTCCTCCGGAACGTCCTTCGCCACGCCGACGGCATGCTCCGCCGCCCAGGTCATTTCGCCTTCCTGCC
>JAFWEY010000053.1 GCA_017512675.1 Clostridia bacterium
CCCGAGGACCGCAAAACCTCATCCGTCTCGCGCTTCGCGCGAGCCACCTTCCCCATAGGGGGAGGCTTGTTCCGGATTCGAATTCCGATCCATCAACCTGCACAGCACTCGACCATCGAAACGGAGGAAAAGCGATGAAGATGGGCTTTCGCTGGTACGGCGAGGGGAACGATGCGATCAGCCTGAACGACATCAGGCAGATTCCCGGCGTCCAAACCATCGTATGGTCGCTGCACGGCAAAATGCCCGGCGAGGTCTGGCAACCGGAGGAAATCAGAAAAACCGTCGATCAGATCGCCGCGGCGGGCTTCGGCGCGGAGGTCGTCGAGAGCGTGAACGTGCACGACGACATAAAGATCGGGCTGCCCGCAAGGGACATGTATATCGACCGGTACATCCGGACCATCCGGAACCTTGCGCCGTTCGGCGTGAAGGTGATCTTCTACAATTTCATGCCGGTCTTCGACTGGACGCGCACCGACCTGTTCCATCCGGTCGGGGACGGATCGACGGCGCTCTATTACCAGAAGGACATGATTCAGGACGATCCCCGCAAAATGGCCGATTCCGTGATCGGGTTTGCCCGGGAGCATCACATGGCGTTTCCGGGCTGGGAGCCGGAGCGCCTGGCGGGGCTGGAAGAGCTTTTCGGGAAGTACAGGCCGGTCACCCGGGAGATGCTCTGGGAAAATCTCCGGTATTTCCTCGAACGGCTTATGCCCGTCTGCCGCGAATGCGACATCAAAATAGCGGTGCATATGGACGACCCGCCGTGGGATCTGTTCGGGCTGCCGCGCCTGCTGGTGGACGGGGCGGCCATTGACCGCTTCCTCAGCATGGTGGATGACCCGTACAACTGCCTGACGCTCTGCTCCGGATCGCTGAACGCCAATCCCGCGAACCGCGTTGCGGATATCGTGCGCCGGCACTGCGGCCGCATCGCCTTCGCCCATATCCGCAACATCCGGCACTTCGAAAACGGCGATTTCTCCGAGGTGAGCCACCGCGACTGCGACGGCGATACGGGCATCCTGGAGATTCTGAAGGCGTACCACGACTGCGGCTTTGACGGATACATCCGCCCGGATCACGGCCGCCACCTTTGGGGCGAGAAACCCGGCAGCGTCCGCCCGGGCTACGGCCTGTACGACCGCGCGATGGGGATCATGTACATGCTCGGCGTTTGGGATTATATGGAGAAATTTCAGGGATCGGCGCAGGGACGCCCGAACCCGGTGTGACGGGAACCCGATTAAAGCCGCCCGCCCGCCCAGGCGGCTTTTTCGCCGCTGACGCCGGCCGGGATGCGGCGTACGGCGGATCGGAAGCATAAATTTGCTGCTATATAACAAATATCCCGTTGCATGCTGCTGCGGATTGCGATAAGATTCAGACAGGTTATTAAAGCAGAATATTATGACGGATGGATGAGAACATGGATATTTTCAATATTATCACGCTGTTCGGCGGCCTGGCCATGTTTTTGTTCGGCATGCGCATGATGGGCGACGGGCTGAAGGAGAGCTCCTCCGGCTCGCTGAAACGGGTTATGGAGCGCGTTACCGGCACGCCGGTGAAGGCGTTCCTGCTGGGCTTGATCATGACCGCGGTGATACAGTCCTCCACAGCCACCATCGTCATCACATCGGGCCTGGTCGGCGCGGGCATTCTTTCGCTGCACCAGTCGCTGGGCATCATCATCGGCGCCAACGTGGGCACCACCGTGACCGGACAGATCATCCGCCTGCTGGATTTGAATACAGCGGGCGCTTCATTTTTGCAGTTCTTCAAGCCCTCCACGCTGGCTCCGCTGGCGCTGATCGTCGGCATTGTGCTGATTATGAGCAACAGGTTCCCCGGCGCGGACAAGGCGGGCCGAATCGTGATCGGCTTCGGCATCCTCTTCTCGGGCTTGCTGAACATGACCGGCGCCGTCAGCACGCTGACCCAGACCGGCGTCATCGAATCGCTGTTTTCCCGGCTGGGGGAGAACCCGGTGATCGGCTACCTGATCGGCGCGGGGGTCGCGTTCGTTCTGCAGAGCTCGTCGGCGACCATCGGTATCCTGCAGGCGTTTTCCACCTCCGGCCAGCTGACCTTCAACGCGATCTACGCGGTGCTGGTGGGCATCTATCTGGGCGACTGCGTGACCACCGCCATCGTGTGCAACATCGGCGCGAAGCCGGACGCCAAACGCGTGGGCGTGGTCAATATCCTGTTCAACCTTTCCGAGACCGTCCTGATCCTGATCGCGGTCAACATCGCCCACAGCGCCGGATGGCTGGACGGGCTGTGGAACCGCGTGGTCTTTTCCGGCGACATCGCCAATACCAATACCGTGTTCAACCTGTCCTGCGCCGTTTTGATGTTCCCGATGCTCAACACCTATGAAAGGCTGAGCCGCAGGCTGGTGAAGGACGAGCCGCAGGCGGCTGTGCCCGAGCGGCAGAGCGAGCTGGTGAAGGTGCTGGACGGGCTGAACCCGGTGTTCCTGCAGGCGCCGGGACTGGCCTTCAACGCCTGCTATGACGTTTTGATGCAGATGTTCCACCTGGCCCGGGAAAACATCGTGCGGGCCTTCGACGTGGTGAGCAGCTTCGATTCCGGGACCGTCGGGAAGATCCGGGAGGTCGAGGACGCGCTGGACACGATGGCCGACTCGGTCAGCCGCTATCTGATGCAGATCTCCACCCACATCACCTCCGATCAGCAGATGGAGATCATGAACCACTACTATTCGATCATTTCCGAATTCGAGCGCCTGGGCGACCACGCGATGAACATCGCGGAAACGGCGGAGGAAATGAACCGGCAGGGAATGACCTTCTCCGATTACGCGCTGCGGGAACTGAGCGTGGTGCGCGATCTGATCCGGAATATCCTGAACTATACCGGCAGAACCTTCGAGAAGTTCGACGCGCCCTCCGCGGAGCACATCGAGCCGCTGGAGGAGGTCGTGGACGACCTGGTGAACGCGCTCAGGCAAAATCACCTGGAGCGGCTGCGCCAGCGGACGTGCTCGGTGCTGGCCGGCACGGAGTTTTTGAACATGCTCTCCGATATCGAGCGCATTTCGGACATCTGCTCCAATGTGGGCGTGTTTACGATCGCCAGAGTCCGGCCCGAAATCAAGCACGAGATTCACGATTACGTTTCGAAGCTGCATTCCGGCAAGGACGCGACCTTCAACCGGCTGTACAACGCCGCCCACGACCACTACTTCCAGCTGCTGAATGAACGGCAGGCGGAGGAAATGTAACGCTCGCTTGGCTTGAAATCTCCGCTTTGCGGACATTTCAAGCCCTTTATTTCAGATTTTCCTGCATCCTACGGATGCGGGCGGAAAATCTGCAGGGAAACCATTTTTGCTTTCGGCGGCAAGCTGCCTTCGCAAAAATGGCTCCTCAGTGTGGCAGAGCCACACTTGCGGAATTAATGTAAGGGGCACCCTTACCAACCCGAAATTACTTGTCCCTTCGCGGCCGCTGCGCTGCGAAGGGACAACGGGTTACGGAGGATTGGTCTGTCGGGTTCGGTTTTCCATCCATCAACCGGTACATCATTCCGAATCCATTGTAGGGGCGCCCCAAGTGTCAAGAGCAACATGGTATGCAGTTTGTGCAAGTACATGGTATACACTTTTACCCGCGAAGCGGGAGGCCGTCGGCCGCCTGGGTCCGGGCTCGTCATCGCGCTTGAGAAGGCGGGAAAGAAATGCGCGTTACCGTTTGACTTTTTCCCTGCTATGCCGTAAAATCAGATCATTGGGCGAGCCGGCAGAAGAGTTCGCCGAAGCGGGACCCTGCGCTTGACCGGAATTCATGGGATTCGGCGGCGGCGGGATCGGGAGGCGAGCGATGGAAATCAGCAATATGGAAAAGCACTGGATCTGGCTGGCGTCCGCGGAGGACATGACGGGCAGGCGCTTCTACCAGCTGCTGGCGCAGTATGAGGACCCGCGGGAAATCGCGGAAAACCTCGGGGATCCCGCGCTGCGGTTTCTGGGGGAGAAGTGCCTGGCTTCGCTGCGGGCGGGCGCCGCGCCCGGGGCGATGGACGCGATGCTCGAATCGCTCGAGCGGAGCGGCCAGCGGGTTCTGACCCGCCTGAGCCCGGACTGGCCGGAGGCGTTCGACGGAATCGTCGATCCGCCGCACATTCTGTACCTGGCGGGAGAGGGCTTTCCCCAGGGCGACAGGCAGACGGCGGTGGTCGGCTCGCGCCGCGCCAGCAGGGACGGCCTGCGGGCCGCCAGGGAAATCTCCGAGGGGCTGGCCCGGGAAGGCGTAACCGTCCTGTCCGGCATGGCCCGGGGCATCGATACCCAGGCGCACGTCGGCTGCCTGGACGGCGGGGGCCGCACCGTCGCGGTTCTGGGCTGCGGGCTCGATGTGGTCTATCCGCCGGAGAACCGGGCGCTGCGGGACCGCATCCTGTCTTCGGGCGGGCTGCTCGTCGGCGAATACGCGCCGGGCACGCCACCGGTTTCCGGACACTTTCCCAGGCGCAACCGGCTGATCAGCGCGCTGAGCCAGGCGGTGATCGTGGTGGAGGGCGAACGGACCAGCGGGGCGATGATCACGGCCAACCTGGCGCTGGAGCAGGGCAGGGACGTGTTCGCGGTTCCCGGGTCGATCTACGCGCCGATGTCCGTGGGGCCGAACAACCTGATCCGGGACGGCGCGCCGCCGATCCTCTCCCACTGGGACCTGCTGGAAGGCATGCACTGGGGAAACCGTCCTGCCAGAAATGCGGTCAAAAAGCGGCAGGTGGAGCTTTCCCCGCAGGAAAAGCGCATTGTGGACGCGCTGGCAATCGAAGAAAAATCCTTCGAAGAGCTCGCTTTGACAACGGGTTTTACAACCGCTGAACTGAATTCTCTCTTGACAATCCTCGAATTGCGGGGAATAATATTGAAAGCGCCGGGACAAATGTTCCGTTCAAACCTGTAACCGGCGCAAAAAGACATCGGAGGACGCGCATGGCAAACAAGTACAAGCTGGTTATCGTCGAATCTCCGGCGAAAGCCCGCACGATATCCCGATACCTGGGCAGGACCTATCATGTGATCGCCTCGCAGGGGCACGTGCGGGATCTGCCGAAATCGCAGATCGGCGTGGATGTCGAAAACAACTTTGAACCCAAATACATCACGATTCGCGGCCGCGGCGATATTCTGGACGGCATTCGCAAGGAAGCGAAGAACGCGACCCAGATTCTTCTGGCGACGGACCCTGACCGCGAAGGAGAAGCCATATCCTGGCATCTGGCCAGCATTCTGAAAATTCCGGAAAGCTCGTCGTGCCGCGTGGAATTCCACGAAATCACCAGCAGGGAAATCAAAAGCGCAATCAAGAAATCCCGCCCGGTCGATATGGACCTGGTGGACGCGCAGCAGGCGCGCCGCGTGCTGGACCGGCTGGTGGGCTACAAGATCAGCCCGATCCTGTGGGCCAAGGTGGGCAAGGGCCTGTCCGCGGGGCGGGTGCAGTCCGTGGCTGCCTCGATCATCGTGGACCGCGAGCGGGAAATCGAAGCCTTCGAACCGGAAGAGTATTGGACCGTTTCGACGGAATTCACTTCCGGCGGGGTGTCGTTCAAAACGCGCTTTTTCGGGCTGAACGGCGAAAAGACAGAGCTGCGGTGCAGGGAAGACGCGCAGCGGGTGCAGGATCTGCTGGCGAAGGAAACCTTCACCGTTTCCAGCGTGAAGCGCTCGGAGCGCAAAAAATACCCGGCGCCGCCGTTCACCACCTCCAACCTGCAGCAGGAGGCCTCGCGCAAGCTGGGCTTCACCACGGCCCGGACGATGCAGATCGCCCAGCAGCTGTACGAAGGCGTGGACATCAAGGGCGAAGGCACCCAGGGCCTGGTATCCTACATCCGCACCGATTCCACCCGCGTATCGGACCTGGCCATCGACGCGGTGCGCATGGAAATCATGCGCAGCTACGGCCTGGCCTTCCTGCCGGAAAAGCCCAACGAATTCAAAACGCGCAAATCCGCGCAGGACGCCCACGAAGCGATCCGCCCGACCGACGCGGCGCGCCGGCCCGAGCAGATTCGGGACAGCCTGACCCGCGACCAGTACCGGCTGTACAAGCTGATCTGGGATCGCTTTACCGCCAGTCAGATGACCCCCGCGGTGTACGACACGCTGACCGCCGAGATCAACGGGCAAAGCGCGTCCTTCCGCTTCGGCGGGCAAAAGAAGCGGTTTGCCGGGTTCACAGCGGTGTACGAAGAGGTGCTGGACGACCAGCAGGGCGATATGGACACCGCGATGCCGGATCTGATCGACGGCGCGCAGGCCGTGCCGGGGGAAACCGAGAGCGAGCAGCACTTCACCCAGCCGCCGCCGCGCTTTACCGAGGCGTCGCTGGTGCGCGCGCTGGAGGAAAAGGGCATCGGCCGGCCGTCCACCTACGCGCCGACCATTTCCACCATCATCAACCGCGGCTACATCGCGCGGGAAAACAAGCGCCTGTACCCGACGGAATTGGGCACCGTCGTCACCGGCATCATGAAGAAGAACTTCCCGGACATCGTCGACGAGGCGTTTACCGCCGATCTGGAAGAAAAGCTGGACGAGGTGGAAGCGGGGCGCGAGGACTGGCACAGGCTGATCGCCGATTTCTACGGCCCGTTCGAGGAAACGCTGAAAACCGCCGAAGAGGCCATCGAAAAGGTGCAGCTGGAGGAAAAGGTGTCCGACGTCCCCTGCGACAAATGCGGCACGATGATGGTGTACCGGATGGGCCGGTACGGCAAGTTCCTGGCGTGCCCGAATTTCCCCGAATGCCGCAATACCATGGCCATTCAGAAGGACATCGGGGTTCCCTGCCCGGACTGCGGCGGAAGGATTCTGGAAAAGGTCAGCCGCAAGGGGCGCAAATTCTACGGGTGCGAGCGCTATCCGGACTGCACGTTCGTTTCCTGGGATCTGCCGGTCGCGGAAAAGTGCCCGGACTGCGGCGGACGCATGGTGTACAAGCGCGGCCGCAAGGGCGAAGGGTACCGCGTCTGCGTGAACGAGAGCTGCCGCAAGCGCGTGCAGATCGCCGACGGAGAAGTGACGGAGCATGAATGAGCGGGTAACGGTGGTCGGCGCCGGGCTCGCCGGCTGTGAAGCGGCGTGGCAGCTGATCCGCCGCGGCATCCCGGTGCGCCTGATCGAAATGAAGCCGGTGAAGTTTTCGCCCGCGCATCATATGGAGGGCTTTGCGGAACTGGTCTGCTCCAATTCGCTGAAGGCGGAGCACCTGACCAATGCCTCCGGCGTGCTGAAACGGGAAATGGCCGCCTTCGGCTCGCTGATTCTGGCGGCCGGCGAGGCCAGCAGGGTGCCCGCCGGCGGTGCCCTGGCGGTGGACCGGGAGGCCTTTTCCGCGTATGTCACCGGCGCGCTCGCCGGCCATCCGCTGGTGGAAATCCGCCGCGAAATCGTTTCGGACGTGCCGGAACCGCCCTGCGTCATCGCGACGGGACCGCTGACCGACGGCGCGCTGGCGGAGGCGATCGGGCGCATGCCGGGCTTTTCCGCGCTGCACTTCTTCGACGCGGCGGCGCCGATTGTGACCGCCGATTCGCTGGATATGAGCAGGGTATTCCGCGCTTCGCGGTACGGAAAGGGCGAGGATTACCTGAACTGCCCGATGAGCGAAGACGAATACAACGCGTTTTACGACGCGCTGGTGTCCGCGGAAACCGCGGACCCGCACGGATTCGAAAAAAAGCTGGTGTTTGAGGGTTGCCTGGCGGTGGAAATCCTGGCCTCGCGCGGCCGCCAGACGCTGGCGTTCGGGCCGCTCAAGCCGATCGGGCTCACGGATCCGAACACCGGCAAAATGCCCTACGCGGTGGTGCAGCTCAGGCAGGATAACCTGGAGGGCACCCTGTACAACCTGGTCGGGTTCCAGACCCGCCTCAAGTGGGGCGAGCAAAAGCGGGTGTTCTCGATGATTCCCGGCCTGGAGCACGCGGAGTTCGTGCGCTACGGCGTGATGCACCGCAACACCTATCTGAACAGCCCCGATGTCCTCGGCGCGAATTACGCGTGGAAGGAAAACCCGCTCGTGCGCTTCGCGGGCCAGATGACCGGCGTGGAAGGATATATGGAATCGGCCGCGTCGGGGATCGTGGCCGGCGTCGGCCTGGCGGCGCGGCTGGCCGGAAAGCCGGAGCCGGATTTCACCCGGCAGACGGTCATGGGCGCGCTGGAGGCGCATGTGCGCACGCCCGCGCGGGATTTCCAGCCGATGAACGCGAATTTCGGCATCCTTTCGCCGCTGGGGGAAAAGATCAGGGGCAAGCAAAACCGTTATCAGAAGCTGGCGGACCGGGCGATCGGCGAAATCGCCCGCGTCGCCGAAAAAGCATAAACGACCCGGAGGACAAACTATGGGAATGTTTCAGGGAACCACCATCTGCGCGGTGCGGCGGGGCGGCGTTTGCGCCATCGCCGGCGACGGGCAGGTTACGATGGGGGAAAAAACCATCATGAAGGCGTCGGCCAAAAAGGTCAGGCGCATATACGGCGGCAAGGTCGTGATCGGGTTTGCCGGTTCCGTCGCGGACGCGTTCGCGCTGTCCGAAAAATTCGAGGACAAACTGGCTCAGTATTCCGGCAATCTTTCCCGCGCAGCCGTGGAGCTGGCGCAGGAATGGCGGATGGACAAGGCGATGCGCCAGCTGGAAGCGCTGCTGCTGTGCGCGGACAAGGACAATCTTCTGCTGATTTCGGGCACCGGCGAGGTGATCGAATCGGATGACGGGGTGCTGACCATCGGATCCGGCGGCAATTTCGCGCTGGCGGCGGCGCGGGCGCTGGTGCAGCATACGGAGCTCTCCGCCCGCGAAATCGCGGAGAGCGCGCTGAAAATCGCGTCGGAGATCTGCGTGTATACCAACGACCGGATCATCGTCGAGGAGGTGTAACCGTGCAGCTGCTTGAAAAACACGTTCTTACGCCCCGGGAAATCGTGCTCGAACTGGATCGGTTCATCGTCGGCCAGGAGCGGGCCAAGAAGGCGGTGGCCGTGGCGCTGCGCAACCGTTACCGCCGCTCGAAGCTGCCGGAAGAGATTCGCCGCGAGGTGACGCCGAAGAACATCCTGATGGTGGGCCCGACCGGCGTGGGCAAAACCGAAATCGCGCGGCGGCTGGCCAAGCTGGTGGACGCGCCGTTCGTCAAGGTCGAGGCCACCAAGTTCACTGAGGTCGGCTATGTGGGCCGCGACGTGGATTCGATCATCCGCGACCTGGTCGAGGCTTCGATCCATCTGGTAAAGCAGCAGCACACCGACAGGGTGCAGGAGGAAGCGAAGGCCAACGTAGAGGAAAAGCTGGCGGATCTGATCGTCAGGCCGGCGAAGAAATCCAACCCGATCGATATCCTTCTGGGCAACAAGCCCAGGGATCCCGATCTTCCGCCGGAGGAAAGGGCGCGCCTGCAGATGAAGCGGGACGAGGTGCGCCAGGCGCTGCTGCGCGGCGAAATGGAAAACGTGCAGGTGGAAATCGAAGTGGAGGAGACCATGCCACGCAGCGAGATTCCCGGCACGGACGTCAGCATGAACGACGTGATCGGCACGATTCTGCCGAAGAAGACCAAGCTTCGCAAGGTTCCGGTGTCCGAAGCACGGCGGATTCTGCTGAACGAGGAAGCGCAGAACCTGATCGATATGGACGCGGTTTATGCCGAAGCGATCCGCCGCGCCGAGGAGGACGGCATCGTCTTCCTGGACGAAATCGACAAGGTGGCCGGCAAGGCCTCCGGCCACGGCCCGGACGTCAGCCGTGAAGGCGTGCAGCGGGATACTCTGCCGATCGTGGAAGGCAGTACGGTGCCGACCAAGTACGGCCCGGTGAAAACCGATCACATGCTGTTCATCGCCGCCGGCGCGTTCCACGTGGCTAAGGTCACCGATCTGATTCCGGAGCTGCAGGGCAGGTTCCCCGTGCGGGTCAATCTTCTGCCGCTGACGAAAGAGGATTACCGGCGGATTCTGACGCAGCCGGAAAACGCGCTGATCCGGCAGTACCAGGCGCTGCTTTCGGTGGACGGGGTCAGGCTGACCTTTGACGACAGCGCGATCGCGGAAATCGCCGAATGCGCCTACAACGCCAACGAAAACGACGAAAACATCGGCGCCCGGCGCCTTCATACGCTGCTGGAGGAGATCCTCGACGATATCGCCTTCAATGCCGGCGGCGGCGACGCGCCGGAAGTCACCGTCACGGTGGACGCCGCGTATGTGCGCAGCCAGCTTTCCGGCGAGATGCGGGAAAAGGATGTGCGGAAGTATATACTGTAGCGCTCGCAGGGCTCGCTTGGCTTGAAATCTCCGCTTTGCGGACATTTCAAGCCGATTACGCTCACTGCGTTCGCTTGGCCTGGAATCTCCGCGCTGCGGATATTCCAGGCCCTTTATTTCAGATTTTCCTGCATCCTTCGGATGCGGGCGGAAAATCTGCAGGGAAACCATTTTTGCTTTCGGCGGCAAGCTGCCTTCGCAAAAATGGCTCCTCAGTGCGGCAGAGCCACACTTGCGGAATTAATGTAAGGGACACCCTTACC
>JAFWEY010000054.1 GCA_017512675.1 Clostridia bacterium
ATCGCGGCGATGCCCTTCAGCGGCAGGTAGTAGTTCATCATCGAGAACATGCCCTTTTTCATCTCGCCGCCGTACCAGGTATTGATGATGCACTGTTCGCGGCTGGAGACGTTGAAGGCCACCACGGTGTCGGAACGCAGGCCCAGTTCCTTGTAGTTCTCGCACTTGGCCTTGGACGCGACGTAGGACACGAAATCCGGCTCGAAGGTTTCCAGTTCTTCGGCGGTGGGCTTAATGAACATGTTCAGCACGAAGTGCGCCTGCCAGGCCACTTCCATGATGAAGCGGATGGCCATGCGGGTATCCTTGTTCGCGCCGCAGAACACGTCCACCACGTAGAGCTTCTTGTTGCCCGACAGCTGATCCTTGGCCAGCTTCCTGATCTCGGCCCAGACTTCTTCGCTCATCGGATGGTTGTCGTTCTTGTAGCCCTCGGTGGTCCACCATACGGTGTCCCGGGAGACATCGTCCATGACGATGTACTTGTCCTTCGGGGAGCGGCCGGTGTAGATGCCGGTCATCACGTTTACCGCGCCCAGTTCGGTCAGGACACCCTTGTCAAAGCCTTCGAGGGACGGATCCATTTCGTCCTGAAACAGCGACTCGTAGGAAGGATTGTAGATGATTTCGGTCGTTCCGGTAATGCCATACCTGGTCAGATCAACTTTAGCCATATGCTCCTTCACCTCTTTGATAAAATATGCACAATTCATGCCTGGAGTAAGTATAGCATAAACCACGCTGTCCGTCAATGAAGGGAATTTTGACGATTTGGGAAATCTATGGTTTTTTTGGGACCTTCAGATGCGGAAACACCGCTGGACGTCCTTCCATTTTCCCAGAACCAGTATGATTTCGTTCGCATGCAGCACGGTGTCGCTGTTGACGACGGCGCTGGGGCCGCTGCTTCCCCGCACGGCCAGCACGTTCAGATCATATTTGCGCCGGATGTTCAGCGAGCCGACGGTTTTGCCGTCCCACTCCTCGGGAACGGTGATATCGTAGATGGAATACTCGCTGTCCAGTTCGATGGTCTCCAGCACGTGATCGGTGACGTGCCGTATGACCGTCCAGGCGGCAATTTGCTTTTCCGGATACACGACGTCGTCCGCGCCGTTGCGCAGCAGGAACTTTTTGTGCACCTCGCTGGAGGCGCGGGCGATGACCTTTCTCGCCCCCAGATCCTTCAGCAGCGACGTCACTTCCAGCGAGCTTTGGAAATCCTCGCTGATTGCCACCAGGCAGATGTCGTAGTTGTCCACGCCCAGCGTCTGCAGAAACGCTTCGTTGGTGGCATCGCCGATTTGCGCGTCGGTAACCAGCGGAAGGACCGCGTTGACCCGCTCTTCGATTTTGTCGATCGCCATCACCTGGTGATCCATTTCGTTCAGCTTTTCCGCGATGCAGCGGCCGAACCGGCCAAGCCCGATCAAAAGGATGGATTTCATTGGCGCGCTCCTCTCTATCCGACGGTGATTTTTTCCAGCGGCAGTGCGCTGCCGGTCTGCGGCCGCACCGGCTGTGCCGCGTAGATCAGGGTAAGGCCGCCGACGCGGCCAAGGAACATCAGCACCACCAGGATGCCGCGGGAGATCATTCCCAGCTCGCTGGTGATACCCAGCGTCAGCCCGACGGTGCCCACGGCGGATGCGGTTTCAAACAGGCATGTCAGAAGCGGCAGGCTTTCGATCCGGCTGATCAGAAGCCCGGCGGTGAAGAACAGCACGAAGTACATCGTCAGAATCGCGATCGCGTTCCGCGCGGTCTCGTCGCTGATGCGCCTGCCGAGGCACTCCACCGCGTTCTTCCGGCGGAATACCGCCCAGGCGGTCAGAAACAGCATCGCCACGGTTGTGGTTTTCATCCCGCCCGCGGTGGAGCCGGGAGAGCCGCCCACCAGCATCCAGAGAATCATTACGGCCTTGCCCGCGCCGCTCATCCTGTCGAGATCGACGGTATTGAAGCCCGCGGTGCGCAGCGTGACCGACTGAAACAGAGACGGCAGGATTCTGCGGGAGGCCGGCGTTTCCGGCATCTCGAAGAAGAAGAACCACAGAAACGGCACGAGCACCAGAATCGCCGACACGGCAAGGACGATCCTGCTCTGCAGACGGTAGCGCTTCAGGTGGATCCCGTGCTGCTTTATGTCGTTCCATACCAGAAACCCGATGCCGCCGACGGTAATCAGCGCGATCAGCACCAGATTGACGGGGACGCTGTGCGCGTAGCCGGTCAGCGACGAAAACGGGATCTCGGTGCCCATCAGGTCAAATCCTGCGTTGCAAAAAGCGGAAACGGAGTGGAATACCGCGTACCAGATTCCCCTGGCAGGGCCGAATTTCGGCAAAAACACCGGAAGCATCAGCGCGGCGCCGATCGCTTCGATCGAAAGCGAAGTCAGCACGATGAACCGGGTCAGTTTGACGATGCCGCCCACCTGCGGCGCGGCGATCGATTCCTGCATTACGCTGCGCTGAAAAAGCCCGATCCGTTTCCCCGCGAGAAACGCGATGGATACGGCGGCGGTGACCACGCCCATGCCGCCTACCTGAATCAAAAGCAGGATGACCGCCTGTCCGAAGCCCGTCCAGCAGGTTGCGGTGTTCTGAACGACCAGGCCGGTCACGCACACGGCGGAGGTCGCGGTAAACAGACAATCGGCAAACGGCACCGAGCCCGCCTGCCGGCTCGCGGCCGGCAGCATCAGAAGCAGCGTGCCGATCAGAATCAGCGCGACAAATCCGGCTGCTATGATCTGAAAGGTGGTGACCCGGCGCTTACCCCGCGCTTTCTCCATACAATTCACCTTCCCCGTGCAGTATTATAAATCTTTTCACTGGCTGCTGCAAAAAATGATTGGAAGAGTATTGTTAATTGATTGAAAATCCGGAACGGGCCAGGGCCTGTGCGCTCCCGGCGGAAAAATCGAAGCATGCCGTGAAAACGGATTTTTCGGCGTTCGCGTTTTTCGCGCCGTCAGATGCTGTTTCGGCGCGGCCTGCGCCGAACGGGGTTTCTGCCTTGACGCCTTTTCCCGTTTATAATATAATAGCTTTAAGGCAGCACCGCCGGGTTCGCCGGCGCGCCCGGCCGCGTCATTTGTGCGGTATTGCCTTAACGATGCGGAGAACCGGCGGAAGCCGGGAATCGCGCGCGGCGAATGCGGTTCGCGGGGGATTCTTCGCGGCGAAGCGGAGGAGGGCGGGCGTGACGTTTCATCACATCCCGGTGCTTGCCGGGCCGGCAATCGAATATCTGGCAATCAGGCCGGACGGCGTATACCTTGACGGTACGCTGGGCGGCGGCGGTCACGCGTCTCTGGTTCTGAACCGGCTGGGCGCGGACGGGCGCCTTTTCGGCATCGACCGGGATGAGGACGCGCTGGCGGCCGCTCGTGCGAGGATTCGCGATCCCCGCTTTACCGCGATCCGCGGGAATTTTCACGACGCAAAACCGCTTCTTGCGGAGCGGGGCGCGGACGCCCTCGACGGCGCGCTGCTCGATCTGGGCGTCTCCAGCTACCAGCTGGACGAGGGCGCGCGGGGGTTTTCCTATCATGACGACGCGCCGCTGGACATGCGGATGGATCAAAGCCAGTCCCTGACCGCCGCGGAGATCGTCAACACCTGGCCGCAGCAGGAAATCGCCCGGATTCTCAGGGATTACGGCGAGGAAAACTGGGCGGCGCAGATCGCCCGCGTGCTGTGCGACCGGCGGGCAAAGGCGCCGGTCGATACGACGCTCCAGCTGGTGGACATCATCGACGCGGCGGTACCGAAGAAATTCCGGGCAAAGGACGGCGCGCATCCGGCGCGGCGAACCTTTCAGGCGCTGCGCATTGCGGTGAACGACGAATTGGCGCCGCTTGACAGGGCGCTGGAGGACATCGCGTCCCTTTTGAAGCCGGGCGGGCGTTTTTGCGTCATTGCCTTTCATTCGCTGGAGGACCGCATTGTCAAAAACGCGTTCCGCCGCCTGAGCGATCCCTGCACCTGTCCCCGGGACATCCCGGTGTGCGTGTGCGGAAAGCGGCCCGCGGTTCGCGTTCTGACGCGTAAACCGGTCACCGCGTCCCGCGAAGAACTGGAAACGAATCCCCGCGCGCGAAGCGCGACGCTGCGCGCGGTCGAGCGATTGGAGGGCCCATGGCGGATCTGATTACCCGGCACGGTCCGGTGCCGCTGCCGAACTTCTTTCCGGACGCAACGTACGGCGCCATTCGGGCGACCGGCTTTGAGGACATGGAGGGAAGCGGCCTGACGGGGCTGGTCATGAACAGCTATCATCTGATGAACCGCCCGGGCCCGAAAGCGATCAAGGCGATGGGCGGGCTCAACGCCTTTACCGGCTTTTCCGGCCCGATCCTGACCGATTCCGGCGGCTTCCAGCTTTATTCGCTGATTCGCGAAAATCCGGCCTACGGGGAGATTCGCCCCGGCGGCATCATCTTCCGCCCCGACATGGGGCGCGAAAAGCTGGATTTTACGCCGGAAAAGTGCATTCAGGCCCAGTTCCAGTACGGCTCCGATATCATGATGGCGCTGGACGTATGCACCGCGCCGGACGATCCCTATGAGGTCCAGAAGCGCAGCGTGGATCTGACCGTCGCCTGGGGCAGGCGCTGCCGGGAAGCCTTCGACACGCTGACCGCGGGAATGCGGGGGCAAAGGCCGCTGCTGTTCGGCATCGTGCAGGGCGGTGCGGACCGGGATTTGCGCATCGAATGCGGAAAGCGCCTGGAGGAGATCGGTTTTGACGGATACGGATTTGGCGGATGGCCGCTGGATGCCGACGGGCGGTACCGCGAGGACGTGCTGCGATACGCGTGCGAAGCGATGCCGGATCACAAGCCCAAATACGCGATGGGGCTCGGGCGGCCGGAAGAAATCGTCCGCCTGGTAAAGATGGGCTACAGCCTGTTCGACTGCGTCATTCCGACCCGCGAGGCGCGCCATCAGCGGCTGTACGTATTCAAAGAGGGCGAGGAGATCTGGAGGGAAGACGGAAAGTTCTACGCGTTCCATTATGCGCTGGACGAACGGCATGCCCGGGACAGCCGGCCGGTGGACGAAACGTGCGCGTGCCCGCTTTGCTCAGGTCATTCCAGAGCGTATCTGTACCATCTGTTCAAAATCGGCGACGCGCAGGCGCTGCGGCTCGCGTCAGCGCACAATCTGTTCTTTTACGGCCGGCTGATGGAGCGGCTGCGGGAGGGCGCTTGAACGAAAGCGAAAGAGCGTGCCTGGAAAAGGCGCTGCAATCCAAAGCACTGAGGGACATCTGCCCGGAGACCGTCGCGCGGGTGTACGAAGAATGCCTTTCGCGCTACAAAACGCCGAAGGAGGCGGAACGCGCGGCGCGGCAGCATCTGCACGGAATCGCCGGCGCGTATCTTTCGCCGGAACAGATGCGCACGGCCCGAAAATGCCTTTCGGAATACCGGTCGGGGGACGCTTCGGCGCTTGCGCGCGTCCTTTCGCTGCATGCGTCCACCCGGGAGCGCACCGGCGCGGAGGCGATTTACGGCCGGTTCTTCCGCGGCGAGAAAACGGTGCTTGACCTGGCCTGCGGCTTTCACCCGCTGCAGCTGGGGCTTCGCGGGCTGAATGTCTGGGGCTGCGACATCCACCGCGGCGCGGTTTCGCTGGTCAACGATTTTGCGGAAGCGGCGAAGCTGCCGGTGCGCGCAGAGGCCAGGGACCTTTTGTCGGACGGCGAATATCCGCCTGCCGATGCCGCGCTGCTGATGAAGCTGCTGCCGCTGCTTGAACGGCAGAAGAAGGGGTTTCCGTCGGAGCTGATCTCGCGCCTTCCCGTCAGGCGAATGCTGGTTACCTTCCCGTCGGCGACCATTTCGGGAAAGCGGGTCGGCATGGAAAAGCATTATACGGAATGGTTTGAGGGAATCGTTCCGGCGGGTTGGCGAATTGAGGACCGGTTCAGTGTGCCGGGCGAAATCTGTTTTTCTTTATCGGAGGCATGAATGGCGCTTTTGTATGTGGTCGCGACGCCGATCGGCAATCTGGGCGATCTTTCGCCCCGCATGGCGGAGGCGCTGTCCGCGTGCGATCTGATCGCGGCGGAGGATACGCGGGTGACGATGAAGCTGCTGAATCATCTGGGCATTCAAAAGCCGATGGTTTCCTGCCATCGCCACAACGAGCAGGCGAGATCCAGGGAACTGGCGGACAGGATGCTGCGCGAGGATCTGACCGTCGCCGTGACCTGCGACGCCGGCACGCCGGGCATATCGGATCCGGGAACCGTTCTGGTGCGCACCGCCCGGGAATGCGGCATTCCGGTGGTTCCGATCGCCGGGCCGAGCGCGGTGGCGACCGTTCTTTCCGCCGCCGGGTTTGACGCCGGGGAATTCGCGTTTTACGGGTTTCTGCCGCGGGAGAAAAAGCCGCTTCGGGAAAAACTGCAGCGGATTCTGGAAACGGGAATCCCGGTGGCGGTTGTCTACGAATCCCCGCACCGCGTGCTGGCGCTTGCGGAAGAGATGGCGGAGGCCTGGCCCGGCGCGCGGCTGTGCGTCGCCTGCGATCTGACCAAGCGCTTCGAACGGATCCTGACCGGAGCGGCCCCTGAGATTGCGCGGGAATTGAAAGCGCTTCCCAATCTGGAGAAGGGCGAATACTGCCTGGCGGCGGATCTGCGGGAGGTCGGGCGCCCGGAGCGGCAGCAGAGCGCGCCGATGCCGGCGGAGGCCGCGATTTTCCTGAACATGCTTTCGGGAATGGATCTGGACGAGGCGGCCGGAACGGTGGAAAACGTGCCGCGCAACGAGCTGTACCGGGCGAAGCTGCGGGTCCGGGCGTTCCTGGAGAGCGAAGAATGAGCAGGTGCTATGTGATCGCGGCCGGCGATTTTACGCCGGAAGGCCTTGCGCCGGAGCCCGGAGACTGGGTGATCGCCGCCGACGCCGGGTATCGCCACGCGTCGCGGTATGGAATCCCGGTGGATCTGGCGGTCGGCGATTTTGATTCGCTGGGCGAAGCCCCGAAGCATTCGAACATCGTAAAGCTTCGCGCTGAAAAGGACGATTCCGATACCCAGCACGCACTGGACATCGCTTTGCAGCGGGGCTACCGGGATTTCCGGATGTACGGCATGCTGGGGGGCAGGCAGGATCATGCCTGGGCGAACATTCTGCTGCTCGGATACCTGCTGGACCGCGGCGCCCACGGCAGAATCGTCGGGGAAGGCGTACGGATCTTCGCGATCCGCAACGAATCAATCACGCTGTCTCCGCTCGAAAGCGGCATCGTGTCGGTGTTCGCGCTGGGCGGCGAAGCGCGCGGCGTCACGATTGAAGGGCTCAAATATAAGCTGAGAAGCCGGTCGTTCGGACGCTCGCCCTCCCACGGCCTGTCCAACGAATACATCGGAAAGCCGGCGCGCATCGCCGTCGAAGCCGGGACGCTGCTGGTTTTCTGCCCGCCGGGGGCGCTGCCGCGCGGCGGCACAGAAGAGTGAGGGGCGGAAACCCGCGGGAATGCGCGAAACGGAACCCGGTTCCCGATACGGCGCCGGCAGGCGATGCGGCAGTGACAGTCTGTCCGCAAAAGCGGCGATTCCGGGGAGGAAGCAGCGCATGAAAGCGGGATCGCTTCCCGTCGTTCGAACCGCAGGAATAGCCGCGGCCGCCGTTCATTCTTTTCCCGGCCCGCCTGCAACCGTTTGCCTGCGCAAACCGTCAAACTGGTATTGATGCTGAAAGGATGGCGCCGAAGTGGCAGAAACCGAAAGCGGCCGGGAGCCGAT
>JAFWEY010000055.1 GCA_017512675.1 Clostridia bacterium
CCCCGGGGTCGGACACGGCGTCAATCGCGCTGCGGATTTCGTCCTTCAGGTCCACCATCTCGTCGATCTCCCGGCTGACCTTCTCCGCGAGGCTCATGAGCTTCTCCGCGGTCCGGTCGCCCTCAGGCCCCGGCGGCGCGCCGAGCACCAGCTCGTGCAGACGCGAAAGCTCCGCCAGTTTGCCTTCGATTTCCCCGTTCAGGCGGACGGCCCGTCCCAGGTATTCCCGCGCGTCCATATGGTCAATCATCTCTCCCTTCTCAGCTGTTCCAGGATCTCCGTGCCGTCTTTTCCCGTCAGGATGCTGATCCACCGCGAGCGGAAGAAGCTCTCGCAGTCTTCCAGCATGCATGCTGCCTCCCGGATATGTTTGTTCTGCACCGCGCCGGGCCGGCCGGGCGGGTGCAGCAGGGTGCGCACGGCCTCCCGCCAGTCTTCCGCCGCCTGGCAGATCACGGCGTTGGCGAGCTCCTCCCACGGGTCCCAGCCTGGCGGCGGGTCGGGCGCACGGCATTCCTGCAGGTTAATCAGACACATCTTCTCTTCCTCCCCGCTTACCGCTGCTCCGGCATGGTCAGGTGCTTCAGCGCGGCCTGGTGGCGCCGGCGCGCGGTGCCTTCCGAGATGTCCAGCTTCGCCGCGATCTGCCTCCAGCTCATGCCGCAGTAGCAGCGGTGGAACAGCACCCTGCGCTCCATGGGGTCCGGCACGGTGAGCACCAGCCGCAGGATCCCGCCCTGCAGCTCCTGCAGGCGTTTCAGCTCGCCGTCGGCCACGCCGAGGGCCCGGCGCAGCATCTCCGCCATCTTGCCCATCTCCTCCAGCAGCTCCTGCCTGCGCCGCATCGTCTCTTCCAGATAAGTTTTTGCTGTCATGTTTTTTCTCCTTTTCTGTGGTGTTTCCTGGTTTTGCCTGTGCTTTCGTCTTTTTACGGGGCGGTGAACTGCGTCAGGATGCTCAGCAGCACCTGCTTCTTCTCGCCTTCCAGGAAGCGCGCGGCTTCCCGCACGGCTTCGATCTGTTCCGGCGCCAGCACCTTCCTGCCGGGGCGGAACCAGCCGGCCAACCGGACTCCGCCGTACGGCCCTGTCCCGGTTTCAATCGGGTACCGGAGTGACAGCTCAGCGATGTCCCTGAGGATCGTCCGCTCGCTGACGCCGAACTCGTCGGCAAGGCATGCAACGGACTCATGCCTGCGCAGTACCAGCGCGTTCATGATCCCCTGCCGCCGTTCCGTGGCTGTCACTCCGTTCCCCTCCTTTCTGCCTCGTTGGCCGTATTCTGCACGCTATTCCTGACAGTTTTTGTCAGGAATACAAAAATTTTTTCCGAAAAAAAGAACCCGGCAAACAGACTTCTCCCATGGAGAAAATCCATTTGCCGGGTTCCTAACGATTCTTAGCCGAGTACAACCAAACGCTTAGCAAATTTTAACGGTGACGCAGGACGATCCTGACGATTCTGAGCCGACTCCAACGTTTCTGAGCGTCACCGAGTACCGTGTTCACTTTTGATAAAGTTCTACGAAGCGGCCCGCGACGGGCTGATCTGGGTAATCACCTTTCCGTCCGGATCCACGCGGATCAG
>JAFWEY010000056.1 GCA_017512675.1 Clostridia bacterium
CTTCGATCCAGGGCATATCCCAGTCGTCTTCATCATGCGGTTCATACCGCACCGTATCCGGATACAGTGCTTCCACGACACCGCTGTACAGCGGGAACAGCGCGGTCGCTCCGTCCACGCGCGGGAGGGCGTCCCCGGTGAGTTTCAGCGAAGACGGCTCCTCAAGCCTGGGCGTGCGCTCTCCGGTGAACGGCTCATACGGCGTCAGGTCCAAATCGGCGGATACCGTTTCGACCGGAATCAAAGCGCCGTCCTGATAGGTATAGTATGACGATGTATCGTTTTCCCATGCGTCATATCGATCCTCATCGATTCTGTATACGCCGTCGCCGACTTCTTCGTCATAATTCACCCACACTTCTCCGTCAAATGACGCGTCATAGGAGCGCAGGACCCTGCCGCTCCTGTCCAGCACACATTGTTGGCCGTTGGGTTTCTCCGCGGTAATCAGATCTCCGGCGTACTGATACCGCATGTAGCTGTATATCGGCTGAATGATCATTGATCCTTCCTTGTCGATCACGCCATAACGTTCATTTTCATTGGAACCGAAACGGATCACGCTCATGCCGCATTCGTCAAAATGCCCTAACGGCGCTTCATCATCGCACTCGCCGCCATAAAAATCATCATCATTCCACTGATACTTCAACATCGGTTCGCCGCGGCCGGTTTTGTACAGCATCCAGTGTCCATCGGTCTTCCCGAAATACACATGATCCCAACAATACTCATAATCCTCAAACACGGGCTCGGTAAGCCAGTTCCCCGCCCGGTCAATGATGCCCCAGCGATTTTCGCCAACGCCGCCGACGTTCAGAAAACCGATGTCCCCGGCAGAAGGATCTGCATCCTCAAAATGATGAAAAGCCTCTTCGTTATAGAAACCGCTGAAAATCTTTTCCCGTTTCTCCTTCCGGGCGGCATATTCCTCCTCTGTCCAGGTTTTTTGCGCGAGCTGCGTCCCGCTGATGTCGTAAAGGCGCCATGCTCCATCAGACCTGGCGAAGAAGCAATCCTCCTGCACCTCGATTTGTTCATAGACGCAGGGTATCACAAGCGTTCCGTCTTCTCTGAGAACGCCGTATTTTCTTTGCCCGGCAGCACCCGTGCGAATGGCACTAAAGCCACTGTTGTTGAAGGAGCGGAACGGAAGAGCGGTTCCGTCATCATCCAGGAATTCCCCGTCCGGCCAAGCGATATCACTTAACGCGCTTCCATCCGGACGGTATGCCCGCCATTCGCCGTTCAGCAACCCGAAAAAATGATCGCGATCGTGATAAACCGCATCGTACTTGCAAGGAACGGTCAGCGTTCCGTCATTCCGTATCAGTCCGAATTTTCTCTCTCCGCCGCTGCCGCCGCGGAGTGCGGCATAATCACCGGAAAAGGAAGTGATCGGTTCGGATTCCCTGAAATCCTCATCCGTCCAGGAGAAGTCCGTCCAGACCGAGCCATCATAACCGCACAGTTTCCAGCGATCGCCGATTCTGCCAAAAAAGCAATCGGACAAGAGCCGGATCCCGTCATATTGAAATGGGGTCCTTGGCCCCCGGTATCCGATAACGCTATACTTCGCTTCTCCGTTTATGATTTTCCTGGCGGCGCTATAATACATGCTGACCGAAAATCCTTTGAAAGGCGGATCCGGATGATCGTCATCGCGGAATTCCGAATCCGTCCATGAAACATCCAATAGCAGGTATCCGTCAGGTAAGCATGCACGCCAAACACCATTGCTTTTCACAAAACAAAATGAAGATCGCTGATTCTGGTCCGGATACAGTTCATAAAAACCATCGATTGCTTCGTATTGAGGCTCGGCCATGATTCTGCCCCGGTCATCAGCAATTCCCCAAACTCCATTTTCGGAGGTGCCGTACCGCACGAAAACCTCGCTCTTTTCCGGATCGCCGCAGTTCTGCGGCAGAATCACCGGCGCATCGATGGTTTTTCCGTCGTATCCCATTTCTTCGTCGGTCCAGACGTGGTCAAAGACAGGTGACAGCTGCTGATCCCCGTTATACAGCCTCCATTGCCCGTCTTTTCGTCCCCACTTCCACGCGGACCTGACGGACGGGAAAACGCAGTCAGGATCCAGGCACTCCTTCAGGCTTTCCGAGAACGCGCAGGAAAGAGCGCCGAGCAGCGCGAGAAGACACACGGCACACACAATCCGTTTCATACCGAACCCTCCCAATCAATTGCCAGTCGAAACCCGTTGTCCGCGAGGCATCCGAAGCGCCCTCCCGCCGCCAACGGTTTCAACAATTCTGACGTCTCGGAGCTGCAAATCGTTCCCCGCGGCGCAGGGCGGGCAATCAGCGGGAACTGCCCGGCAGAGCCTGATCCGTCATGGTGCAAAGCCGCGCATCCATTCGTCCTGCGGGTCGGCCAGAAACGCGTCCCGCGCGGCACGGAAGGCCTGTGAAAACGAGGATACGCGCCCGACGCCGGGGCACAGCGGATCGATCCATCGCTTCTTGGTTTTCACCTTCAGCCAGCCGTTCCCTTCACCGGCCTGTAGGCGAACCTCCAGGCGCGAAAGCGCGCGGAAATCCAGCCAGCGCCGCCGGAGAGCGGGCTGCGCGCACAGCCGGGCGAGAACCTGCCGTTCGGTGCCCATCAGATCCGCCTCATCCAGAGCGCCGGAGGCAATCGCGTCCCGGAGAAGCTGCGAAAGCGTCTGCATCGCGTACCGGTCTTCACGGCAGGCGTACACCATCCCGCATTGCAGCGCGTCCATCGCGAAGGTCTCGGCAAGGGCGGGCGTGTGAAACTGCAGCTCCGGTTCGCCGGATTCGCTCTCCCCGACATCCAGGTCGAGGTACCATTCCCGAATCCGTTCGATGCCCGCGATGCCGTATCCCAGCACATTGCCGAAGGTGTATTCCAGCCGGTCCGCGGAAAGGAATGGCGACGGGTTGTCCGCAATCGGATACCGGTGATAATCGCAAACTTCGCCGACAGAAAGCCCCCGGCGCTCCAGCGCGGCGAGGACCTCCGGCGACGATTCGATGGTTTCCCGTGTTCCGCTTTCGGTGGCTTCCTGGTGCAGGGAATCTCCCTTCAGAAAATCGACGACATGGGCAAAGGCCGGCGTGGCCACGTCGTGCAAAAGCGCGGCGACGGCCTGCGCCGGTTCCCCGGTGAAATGCCAGACGATCAGCGCCACGCCCAGGCTGTGCTCATAGCGGCTGTAGGACGGAATGCTGCGGAATTGCGGGAAATCCGTATATTCGCAGCCGCAGTTCATGCCGACGCCCTTCAGCCGCTGCATGGCCGGGGCGGAAACGACGTCACTGAGAAAGCCGGGGAGCGGCTCGTGAAAGGCGTACAGCTGCGTCAGCAGGCTCATCATGACCTCAGCTTCGGCTCGATGCGCTTCCTGACGTACAGGAGCAGCGGCCAGAGCAGCAGAATATCGATCGGATACTGCGCCAGGTTCTTCAGAAGCCGCCAGGGAAGCGAGACCCAGAACGTGCCCTCCGCCATCAGCCCCAGCCACACCATGCACTGCAGCCAGAAGGTGTTGAGCAGGCCGTTCAGCAGGAAATTGATCAGCACCTTGGCGATCAGCACCCGCGGAAGGGTCAGATCGGTTTTGAACAGAAACAGGCCGTAAATCATTCCCTGCAGGAGGCCGGTCACGGTAAACCCGATGAAATAAGCGCCGGACGGCTTCAGCAGGGTCAGCAGAATATCCGACAGCGCGCCGTTCAGCATGGCGGGCACGGGACCGAAGAGATATCCGGTCACGG
This sequence comes from Clostridia bacterium, assembly GCA_017512675.1. Lineage (GTDB taxonomy): Bacteria > Bacillota > Clostridia > Christensenellales > Aristaeellaceae > RGIG5678. The sequence continues at coordinate 3,762 of JAFWEY010000056.1, forward strand.
CGAGCGCCAGATAGCCGAAGCTGATGCGGATCGTCGAACCGATCGGTATGCTGGCAACAAGGCCGAGCGCAACCTGCACAGCCAGCAGAAGGGCTGCCGTTACCAGCACCCGTGTCTTTTTCAGGCCGCGCGCCGAAGTCCGGAAACACTCGCCGATGCTCATGGATCGCTATCCTCCCGCCGCAGCGTCAGATCGTCAAGCAATGACAGGTCAAAACATCCCCGAATCATGGAACAGGCTATTCCTCCGCCCAGCCCCTGGCCCGTTCCACCGCCCGATGCCAGTCGCGGCTGCGCCGCTCGCGCTCCGCGCCGGACAGCGCCGGCGTAAAACGCGCCTCCGGCGGATTGATGGCGCTCATCTGCTTTTCATCCCAAAGGCCCACTGCGCGGCCGGCAAGCATCGCCGCGCCCAGCGCGGTGGTTTCGGTAATGGCCGGGCGCAGAACCGTTACGCCGAGGATATCCGCCTGGAACTGCATCAGGAACCCGTTGCGGCTGGCCCCTCCGTCCGCGCGCAAAACCGTCGGCTTCAGACCGCTGTCCTGCGCCATCACGTTCAGGACGTCGCCGGTTTGCCATGCGATGGACTCCAGCGTCGCCCGCACGATCTGCGCGCGCCCGCTGCCGCGGGTAAGCCCGACGATGGTGCCGCGGGCGTACATGTCCCACCAGGGAGCGCCGAGCCCCGCGAAAGCCGGCACCAGATAGACGCCTCCGGTATCCGGAATGGAAAACGCGATCTGCTCCGTTTCCTGGGCGGTTTTCACCAGCTGCATCTCGTCCCGCAGCCACTGCACCGCGGCGCCGGCCACGAACACGCTCCCTTCCAGCGCATATACCGGCTTCCCGTTCAGCTGCCATGCGATGGTGGTGATCAGTCCGTGCTGGGAACGGACGGGCGTAAACCCGGTGTTGAGCAGCATAAACCCGCCGGTTCCATAGGTGTTCTTGACCATGCCGGGAGTGAAACATGCCTGGCCGTACAGCGCCGCGTGCTGGTCCCCGGCCAGGGCGGCCACCGGAATTTCCGCGCCCAGGAGATCTCTGTTCGTCACGCCGACAATTTCGGAGGAATTGACGACGCGGGGCAGGATCGAGCGGGGAATGTTCAGCGCCCGCAGCAGCAGGTCGTCCCAATCGCCCTTGTGAATATCATACAGCATCGTGCGCGCGGCATTGGTCGCATCCGTCACATGGGCATGGTCCTTCGTAAGATGCCATGCGAGAAAGCTGTCCACGGTGCCGAAGCACAGTTCCCCGCGGTCGGCCCTTTCCTGCGCGCCGGGGGTGTTTTCCAGAATCCAGGCGATTTTGGTGCCGGAGAAATACGCGTCCGGAATCAGCCCGGTGCGGTCGCGAATGATGCTGCCGAAGCCGTCGCTTTTGAGCTGCTCCACGATCGGGGCGGTACGGCGGCACTGCCATACGATCGCGTTGGCGATCGGCTGCCCGGTTTTGCGGTCCCAGATCAACGTGGTTTCACGCTGGTTCGCGATTCCGATCGCCGCGATGTCCGCGGGATCGATTCCCGCGCGTTTCACCGCGCCGCGCATGGACGCGATCTGCGTATCCAGAATATCGGCCGGGTCGTGTTCCACCCAGCCCGGCCTGGGATAAATCTGAGGGAATTCGCTGCCGTCCTGCGCGGCAATCGCGCCTTTTTCATTAAACAGAATGGCACGGGAACTGGTGGTTCCCTGATCCAGTGCGAGCAAGTATTTCATGAACCGTTCCTTTCCTGCGGCCGGCGCCGCAGACGATAAAAGCGAAGAGGCCGCGCGGCTTCTTCGCTTTCAGGATGCACCTTTCAGGAATCCGCGTCGGCGAATTCTGCGGCCGGCGCTTCGTCTTCCTCTTCGGGTTCCGCCAGCGGAGCGTTTTCCTCCGTATCCTGCTGATCTGACGGGGATTCCTCCTGAACCGCGTTCTCCACGCCGCCCGCCGGCGCCGGGAACAGCGTATTGATCACCGGCAGCACAGTGCCGACGGTGCTGCGCAGCCCTGTCAGCGAGACCTGTCCGGTGCTTTCCATAACGCGGAGGCCAAACACGAGCAATACCGCGACCAGCGCCAGAATCAGAACTCCGCGCACGAAGCGCAGGAAACGGCGTCCGAGGCTCTCTTCCGGCTCATACTCGTATTCGTCGTACTCGTCGTAATCGTCGTAATCCGAATCCGCGTAATCGTCTTCGTAATCGTCCTCGTAATAGTCGTCGTCCGCGTCGTCGTCCTCTTCTTCATCGTCCTCGTACGACTCGTCGCGATAGAGCTTTTTGCGCCGGCGGCCGCGATCGGTATTCTCGTAA
>JAFWEY010000057.1 GCA_017512675.1 Clostridia bacterium
CCGGCACGCCCGGCGGCGCCTTTTGCGCCATCCATTTCCTGCAAATTTCTCGATTTACCTCCAGTAAACCTTCGAAATCTGCAGGAACGCCTGACGCAAAATTCACTCGCCGCCCGACCACCTCATTTGTGCGGTATTGCCTAAGAAAAATACAGGCTGCACATACAGGAGGTACCTGAGTCTATATGGATGAAAACAAGAAAACATTGCGTGTTGCGCCGTTGCCGTTTTTGGCGCTGCGCGACGAAGTGATCTTTCCCGACGGGCTGGTAAAAATCGATGTCGGCCGGGATGAATCGCTGGCGGCCGTTCAGTATGCCGCGGCCCACGGCGGGAAAATCGTCGCGGTGACGCAGCGGGATCCGCGGGAAGAAACTCCGGATCTGCCGGGCATGTACGGGGTCGGCATCATTGCGGAGATCCAGCAGGCCTTCGGCCTGCCCGACGGTACGATGCGGCTTTTGCTCATCGGCGTCAAGCGGGTGTCCCTCGTGAGGCTGTCCGAAAAAGAAGGCGTGCGCTTCGCGCACATTCGCGGCGTGCCGGAGGAGACAAACCCGGGCATTCTGGAGCTTGAAGCGTACGAAAGGGAAATCAAGGCCCGTTTTGCCTCGCTGATGCGCAGCCGCGGCGGAGCGCCGCAGGAGCTGATCGAGGCGGTGAACCTTGAGAAGAAGGTATGGCCGCTGATCGGGATGGTCGCGAACAGCGCGCTGGGGTCGACCGAAAGCAAACAATCGCTGCTGGAATCGAACACATTGGCGGAAGCGCTGGAAAAGCTGGCCGACGAATTGAACCGGGAACGGGAAATTGCCGATCTGGAACGGCGGATCCACGAAAAAGTGCACACGAATCTCGACCAGCACCAGAGGGAATACTACCTGAATGAGCAGCTGAACGTAATCCACGAGGAACTGGGCGACGACAGCGAAACCGAGGGCCAGGAGTTCCAAAAGCAGCTGGAGAAATCCGCAATCGCGGGTATCGCGCGCGAAAAGACCGAAAAAGAGCTTAAGCGTTTTCTGCGCACGCCGCAGATGGCGCCCGAAAGCGTGGTTTCAAGGAACTATGTGGAAACCATGCTGTCGCTGCCCTGGGGGGTCGTGACAAAGGACCGCATGGATACCGTGCGCGCGAGGAAAATCCTGGACGAGGACCATTACGGGCTGGAAAAAGTCAAGAAGCGCATCATCGAATTTCTGGCGGTCGGCGCGATGAAGGGCGAGATGAAGGGGCCGATCCTGTGCCTCGTCGGCCCGCCCGGAGTCGGAAAAACGTCGATTGCCCGTTCCGTGGCCCGCGCACTCGATCGAAAATTCGTGCGGATGAGCCTGGGCGGGCTGCGCGATGAAGCGGAAATCCGCGGGCACCGGCGCACGTACATCGGCGCTCTGCCCGGGAGAATCGTCACGTCGATTAGGCAGGCCGGCACCATGAATCCGGTTTTCCTGCTGGACGAAATCGACAAAATCACCGGCGATTTCCGAGGCGATCCCGCAAGCGCGCTGCTTGAGGCGTTGGACCCGGAACAGAATACGTCCTTTGACGATCACTATCTGGACGTGCCGCTGGATTTGAGCAAAGTGCTTTTCCTGACCACCGCCAACAGCATCGACGGAATTCCGGGTCCGCTGTTTGACCGGATGGAGGTCATTGAAATCGCGGGATACACGATGGAGGAAAAGCTGGAAATCGCCAAACGCCACCTGCTGCCCAAGCAGCTGAAGGAAAACGGCCTGAAGAAGTCGCAGCTTCGGGTGCGGGACGAAGCGATTCGGCTGGCCATCGACAATTACACCCGGGAAGCGGGAGTGCGCAGTCTCGAGCGGACGCTGGGAGAAATCTGCCGTCAGGCTGCGGTTCGCATTCTGGAAACGCCGGAAGAGGACCGGAAGAGGCTCACGGTAACGGAAGCGAACCTGACGGATTACCTGGGAAAGCCCAGGTTTGTGCGGGAGGATCTGAACAGGGATCCGACCGCCGGCGTGGTCAACGGCCTGGCCTGGACTCCGTTCGGCGGCGAGACGCTGTCCGTGGAGGCGCTGGTCATGCCGGGGAAGGGCGCCGTGGATCTGACGGGGCAATTGGGCGATGTAATGAAGGAATCGGCCAGAGCAGCCTACTCCTATATCCGCGCGCACAGCGACGCGCTGGAAATCCCCGATGATTTCCACGACAAACACGATCTGCACATCCATGTACCGGAGGGGGCGACGCCGAAGGACGGGCCTTCCGCCGGCGTTGCGATGACCTGCGCGATGGTATCGGCGATCACCGGGCGCAAGGCGCGGCAGGATATTGCGATGACCGGAGAGATCACCCTGTCGGGGCGTGTGCTTCCGATCGGCGGCGTAAAGGAGAAGCTGCTGGCCGCTTACCGAATGGGAATTCGGGAGGTATTGCTCCCCGACGGCAACCGGCGCGACCTGGATGAGCTTCCCAAATCGGTGCGGGACGCGCTCAAGGTGGATCTGATCGGCCGTGTGGACCAGGCCTTTGACCGGGTGCTGACCGATCCTGCAGGAGGGGCGCATGCGCATTAAATCCGCGTTGTTTCTGACCAGCATGGAGCGGCTGAAGCCGTTTCCCGGCCAGGGCGCGCCGGAAATCGCGATGGCGGGGCGCTCCAACGTCGGCAAGAGTTCGCTGCTCAACAGGCTTGGCGGCAGCAAAAAGCTGGCGAGGGTTTCGGCGGAACCGGGGAAAACCCGCCTGATCAATCTGTATTCCGTGAATGAGGGCCAATTCCTTCTGGTGGACCTGCCGGGATACGGCTTTGCCCGGGCTTCCCAGGCGGAAAAAGCCCGATGGGCGGGCATGATCGAAGGGTACCTGTCCGGAAGCGGGCATTTGAAGCATGTTCTGCTTCTGGTCGATATACGCCATGAGCCGACGGGGGACGATTGCATGATGGTCGAGTACCTGCGGCACTATGGGATTCCGTTCACCGTAATCGCCAACAAGAGCGACAAGCTGAGCCGCGCCGCGAGAAACCGCGCGATCCCGGTGATTTGCCGCGCGCTGGCGGTGCAGCCCTGGCAGGTCCGGTGCGTCAGCGCGGAAACCGGCGAAGGGCTGGACGCGCTGCTGGACAGCCTGGATTCGGTCCTGAGCCCGCCGGATCCGCTGTGAATCGAGGGAAGCTGTTTATTTCAATGGGAAAAAGCGTTCCGCAGCCTGTGCGGAACGCTTTTTCCCGTTGATGCGTCGATCCCCCGCGCCCGGCGCAGGACAAAGCGCGTTTCGCGGCGCCCCGAAGGGACGCCGCGAAACGGGGGATGCCCCCGGAGATTACGGCTTCCTGCTCTCGAAGTCCGCGTCCAGGTGCTGGCGCCATTTGCGGCTCCTCGGGCGGCCGGCCCGGGCGTTTGCGATGTTTTCGCTGATGCCCTCGTATACGCAGGCGGTTCCCTGGGGGTCCGCATAGTAGTTGACGGAGCAGGCCGGGGAGATGCCGATTCTGCCGGCGGATTCAACCGCGTCGATGTTGGCGCCCAGAAAGATGAATTCCCATCCGTATTCTGCCTTCTGCCGTTCGATCATCGAGCGAACCTGCCCGACGGAGTACAGGTGGGAAGCGTTCTCCATTCCGTCGGTGGTGATGACGAAGATTGTCTTTGACGGCACATCCTCCTTCCGGATGTATTTGTGAATGTTGCCGATGTGGTGGATGGCGCCGCCGACGGCATCCAGCAGCGCGGTGCTGCCGCGTACGCAGTAATCGCTGTCCGTCATCGGCGCGACCGCTTTCAGATCGATCCGGTCGTGCAGCACGGTCTGCTCGTGATCGAACAATACGGTGGATACCAGGCAGTCGCCGTCGAGCTTTTTCTGCTTTTCGATCATCCCGTTGAATCCGCCGATGGTGTCCCTCTCAAGGCCGCTCATCGATCCGCTGCGGTCCAGGATAAAGACCAGCTCCGTGAGGTTTTGGAATTCGCGCTTTTCTGTATTCATGATGATTCCTCCTGATAGTTTGGTCGGGTTTTCCCTGCGACAAGTGTATTGTAGCGCAAAACGCCGCACGGAAGGTCGCCTGTCAGGAGACATCGCGCGCATCGGCCAAAAACCCTCTGAGCATCCCGGCGGCATTCCGGGAATGCCGCCGGGTGCGATGGATCGGAGGAACCGGTAAAGGACGGGCGCATCCTTCACAGGATATGCCGGAGGGCTGTCCCATTCGGGACAGCCCTCCGGCATGATTGCGTTTTTTGCCGCTCTCTACTGCGGTTCTTTGATTGCCGCCTTCGCCTTCTTTTTCTGGCGATAGTCGCTGATGACCGGCCAGAAGATCGAAATGACGCTCAGCAGAATGAAGACGATCGCGATGGGATGATTCCAGATGGTGTCGCCGCTTCGGAACAGGTCCATGCCGCGGCGGGCGTTCTTCTCCGCCATGCCGCCCAGGATCAATCCGAGAATGATCGGCGGCATTGTGAAATCCAGCTTGATCAGGATGAAGCCGATGACGCCCATGATCAGCATCAGGAACACTTCTTCGAGATAATGGTTCAGCGCGAAGGTGCCGGTGATGCAGAAGGTCATAATGAGCGGCACGAGGTACTTGTTGGGCACGTCGATGACCCGCCCGGTGACCCGGATCAGCGCGAACCCGAAAATGCCCATCAGGATGTTGGCGATGAACAGGCCGATGAAAATCGTGTACGCCTGTTCGGGGCTGTCCACGAACAGCAGGGGGCCGGTGGTGATGCCCATCATGGTCAGCGCGCCCAGCATAACGGCGGTGCCGGCGTCGCCCGGGATTCCCAGGCTCAAAAGCGGTACGAACGCACCGCCGGCGATGGCGTTGTTGGCGGCCTCAGAGCCCGCGATGCCTTCCGGACAGCCGTGGCCGAACTCCTCAGGATGCTTGGAAAAGCGCTTGGCCATATTGTAACCGACCCAGCTGGCGATATCGCCGCCGGTGCCGGGCACCGCGCCGATCAGCGTGCCCAGGATCGAGGAGCGCAGAATCGTCGGCCCGATGCGCTTCAGGTCGCTCTTCATCGGCAGGATGCGCTCGATCCGCACGCGTTCCTCGTGCGGCTTTTCGTTGTATTTGGTCTCGATCGTGCTGAGCACCTGCGCGAAGGCGAACACGCCGATCAACACGGGGATCATCGATATGCCGCCCTTCATGAAGCGGATGCCGAAGGTGAACCGGTAGGTGCCGGTAAAGTTGTCCACGCCGATGCTGGCGAAGAGCAGGCCGAGAAC
>JAFWEY010000006.1 GCA_017512675.1 Clostridia bacterium
CCGATCGCGATGATTTGCTGCCGGCTGATTGCGGGAGCATGATTGCTTCGGCTTGCTCCTCCATCCATTGCTGCCTTGCATTCTCATCCGTTAAGATTTAAGGATTTACGATTCAGGATTCAGCCAAAAAGCAGGGCGCACCGCGAAGATATCTTGGTTCACAATGCGGCCGTAGTCGTAGACGGTGCCGTCGTCGTCGACGGCCGCAGCGAGGCCCCGATCGCCGCCGGGCGACCGCAGCCACCACGTGCAGTTGCCCTCGTGTTCCTGTTCCAACCAGTCATATTCTCTGATAGCTTCTGCCGTGACAACGTATGCACCATTTTTCGCTGCGTACGGAGTCGGCTTCGCCGTGCGGTCGTCATCCGTCTTGAAATAGCGATTCGCTTCGCCGATGCTGAGCAGGAATACCCTGTCCGCGGTGGCATTGCCTCCGGCCGTGCCAAAAGCCGAATTATTCGGATTGCTGATCCTCGTTTCCGCGATCTTCGCCTGCTCATGCGCGCTGAACGCCTCGTTCAGGAATTCCCCGTTCAGCCACTTGCGCAGGCTGCACTGTTCCCAGGTGATGTCGATATATTCCGTGTTGTACGGCTTCTCGTCCAGCCCGTACCTGCTCAGCAGCAGCGCTCTGCCGTCGTCTATGTCCAGAACGATCCATTCGATCGGCGTGCTGTCGCCGCCGGAAGCCGACTGCGGATAACGGCCGAAGGCGATGACGTCGCCAACCTTAAAAGGCACTTCTAGCGATTTGCCTTCCGTCGCTCCGCACCTCGCGCAGGTCTTCGGTGCCGTGTACGTGGCTTCCTGCCAGCTGTGCCCCAGCGCCGGAATCGCGCTGCCCTTGCTGATCAGTTGCCCGCAGCCTTTGCAGTATGTATCGCCGGTATACCCATCAGCCGTACACGAAGCATCCTTTTTTCCCGTTATCTCTGTTCCCCCGGTATGGTTGGCGGGGTCCCTTTGGATCTCCTCAAGCCGGGTCGCTCCGCAAACCGTACAGGCAGAACTCTTTGCGCCGATTCTCTGACAGGTTGCATCCGACAGCACGATTCCCTCGTCCCACTGATGGCTTGCTGCCGGAATCGCGCTGCCCTTGCTGATCAGTTCCCCGCAGGCCTTGCAGTACGTGTCGCCGGTATAACCGTCTGTCGTGCAGGTCACGTCCTGCCTGCCCTTTATCTCTGTCCCGCCGCTGTGATTGTCGGGATCCTTCGGCAGCTCCTCAAGCCGAGCTTCCCCGCAGACCGTGCAAGCGAATCTTTTTACGCCGATCTGCTGACAGGTCGCTTTCAACAGCACCGTGCCTTCATCCCACTGGTGTCCCCGCGCTTTCCCTTCTGTCGCTCCGCACCCAGTGCAGGTCTTCGGTTCCGTACAGGTGGCCTCTTTCCAGGTATGCACATGCCGCCTGGCGCCGCAGTAAGGGCATGTATCCCCCAGTGCCGCCTGAATCCGCCGATGGCACACCGTGCATTCCCACGCGGTCTCGGCAGCTGCCGTAAGCGCGAATACCAGCACCAGGAACAGAACAAATCCTATGCGACGCTTCATGTTTAAACCCTCACTTGCTTGCGTTATATCAGCGATCCCGCTTCCGCCAAACGAAGTCATGAAATCCGGACCTTCGTGCGGCCGGCTGCTCCTGCCTTATGGATTCCCGCGCATTGACGGCTCCCGATACTCCGGGGTGCCATGTTCCGCCAAAGCAATCAGAACAGCCCGGAATCCAGATCAATCCACAGGGCGGGGCGCACGCACCCGCCGCCGGATCTGACGCTTTGCGGACTGTTGCGAAGGGAACCGTCATTGTGAACGTCCGCCGCAGAAGACTGTTTGCTGCCGGGCGATCTGAGCCACCACCAATCGGAGGCTTTGCCGTCGGGCGTCTTGTATTTGCTGCTCGGCGACGCGCCCGCGGCCTTCGCATAGGCAGTCGGTGCCGCTCGCCCCGTTTTGTTGGTTTTGCCGTCCCGGCTTACCCCCAGATAGCGGTTCGCCTCGGCGTAACTCAACAGAAAAACCCTGTCCTGTGTATCGTTTCCGCCTTCGGTATTCCAGTACCCCTGGCTTTTGCCGTTGTCCACGCCGGTCAGCAGGATGCTTTCCTGCTCCTTCGCGCTGAATGCAGCATTCAGGAAATCCTCATTCAGCCATGTTCTCAGGCTGCACTGCTCCCAGGTGATTTTTTCTGCTTTCTCGTTATATCTCTTCGAGTCCAGTCCATATCGGCTCAGCAGCAGGACTCTGCTCCCCTGCACATCCAAAACCATCCACTCGATCGCCGTTTTGTCCGTGCCCGACGACGTTTGCGGATAGCTGCCGAAGGTCATCGTATCACCGACCGATACGGGCAGCGTGAGCGGCTTCCCTTCCGTCGCTCCGCAGCGGGCGCAGGTTTTGGGTGACGAATACGTCGCGTCCGTCCACCGGTGTCCGAGCGCGGCGATCGCATTTCCGCCGCTGATCAGCGCTCCGCAATCCCGGCAGTATGTGTCTACCGTATATCCGGGTTCGGTGCAGGTCGCATCCGCCCTGAACCTTACTTCTTTTTCCCCGCTGTGGCTGTCCGGATTCTTTGGGCTTTCTTCTTCCCGTGCCGCGCCGCACCTCTCGCAGCAATACCGCGTTACGCCGGTCTCCCGGCAATTTGCCGCCCGCACCACAGTGCCCGCGTCCCACTGATGTCCCAGCGCGGGAATCGCCTCTCCAATGCTGATCAGGCTTCCGCAGCCCTTGCAGTAAACGTTGCCGGTATACCCGTCGCTGACGCAGCCCGCGTCCACCCTGGATTCCACTTCCGTCCCGCCGGAATGGTTCTCCGGGTTCTTCCCGAAATTCTCTTCCCTGACGGTCCCGCACCTGACGCAGGTATAACTCTTCACGCCGGCCGTCCGGCAGGTCGCTTCCTGAATCACCTTGCCTTCGCCCCATTGATGCCCCAGCGCTTCGCCTTCTGTCTCCCCGCATTCCGTGCATGTTTTCGGTTCCGTGCAGGTCGCTTCACGCCATGTGTGGATATGCCGCTGAGCGCCGCAGTAAGGGCACTGATCCCCCAGCATCGTCTGCACCCGCCGGTGACACGCGTCGCATTGCCATGTGGATTCGGCGTATGCCGAAAGCGCGAACAGCAATGACAGAATGAATAGGACTGCACCTATGCGACGCTTCATGTTCAAACTCCTCACTTACATACGGGAACTCAACAAGCCTGTTTCCCATCGGAATTATCAGGAAATCATTTCCATCCATATACGCGACCGGTTGATTCTCCTCATCCGGCCGCTGCGCTTGCATTTCGTTCGATTATCCGTTCATACTTCCCTGAACAATTATACTCACAGATGACCGGTTTGTCCATACCATTTTATGTCCGTTCTGAAACCATACTGGCGGCTGATACCGCGTTCACCCACCTCACCGCGCCATGTCATTTGCCGCAGCTCCGAAGCGCGGTGAACGCTGTGTGCGCTCCCGAATCCCTGAACGCAGGCGGACGGGAAAGCACCTTGCCGGGTCGGGCAAGGTGCCGTAGGGTGATTTGGGTTCTTCTGCGCCTGTTCTCAGGAGCGGTTCGGCGCGCCTCCGGGGTTCCGCGGTTTCAGAACTCTTCGTACTGTTCGGGCATGCCGCCATCCACGTACCAGTCGTTCATCGCTTCCGGCTCATCCGGCTCATCGGTGCCAGGCCCTTCGGCGGCCGGTTCTTCGATCGCCGGCTCCTCCGTCACTGCGGCCTCCAGCTGTCCGCCGCTTCCCTCGACGACCGTCAGCGTGATGGAATCGCTCTTCTTTGCGATCTTCGTCGTCACAGTGATCTTCACCGTTCCGGGCTTGATGCCGGACACCAGACCGTTGCTATCGACCTTTGCGATCTTCTTGTTGCTGGTCTTCCATGTCACCGGACTGACCGCCGGGACTTCCGCATCCACACCGGACAATACCGCATTCAGCTGCAGCGAGCTTCCCTTGGCAAGCTCATTCGATGCCGCTTCGATCGAGACTCCGGTCGGTATTGTCAGGTCGGTCACCTTCACCGTGACCGTGGCTTTCACCTTCTTGTTCTTCGTGCTGGTCGCGGTGATCTTCGCGGTGCCTGCCTTCATCAGCGTCAGCGTGCCGTCAGAAGCGACCTTCACGATTTTCGGTTTGGAGGATTTCCACGTCACCGCAGGATCAGCAGTCCCGGAGGGCTCAGCCGATACCGTCAGCTGCACTTCCGGTTTGCCCCGGAAAACCTCGATGGACGATCCCTGGTCGATCGCGATCTGCGTCGGGATCGTCGGGTCCACCACCGTCAGCGCGACGGACGCGGTGACCTTCTTCTTCACCGTCTTGCTGCCCTTTTGCACCGACTGGATCGCAGACGCGGTGATCGTCGTTTTGCCGGCGGCGTTCAGCGTAAGCTTTCCGGTCGTTTTATCGACGGAAGCGATTTTGGGCTTCGCGCTTTTGAATGACAAGCCGCTGAATTCCCTCCCGTTTGCGAACTGCGCGTCAACGCCGTATTCCGTTCCGTCCATCACGGCTTCAAAGGGATCGTTTTTGCCTGTCCGCGTCAGAACAACGGAAACATCCACATCCGCCGGCTGCGCGCCGAGATAGACCGTTTTGTATCCGTTCTTCGCGGCCCAGGTCTCTGCGGTCGAGCCCTGATAACAATAGACCGTTGGATTGCAGCCGCTGCAGACCCCTTCCGCAAAACTGGTTTCGGTGCCCAGAACCGTTACCTTCGCAAGGCCGGTGCAATTGCTGAAGGCCGACGTCCCAATCTGCTTCACGCCTGCCGGAATTGTCGTTTCCGTTAAGCCGCGGCATCCGGAAAAGGCATACCAACCGATGGCCGTAACCGCGCCGGGAATCCTGATTTCCTTCAGGGTTTCGCAGCCGGAGAAAGAATAGTTCCCGATGAACGTCAGGCCCGAAGGAAGCTGCACATCCGATAGGAGCCGGCAATCCTTGAATGTGTAGCTTTCGATCCGTTTCACGTCCTTCGGAACCGTCATGCTTTTCAGGCTGCTGCATCCGGAGAACGCGTAACTCCCGATCACGGTCAAGCTGTCCGGCAGAACGCCCTCCGTGAGGTTCGTACAGCGGTTAAACGCTCTGTCGATGATGCTCGTCGCGCCGCTCTTTACGACAATCTTCTTGACGCCTGCTTTATCCCACGGATAGCTTGTCATCTCCCCGGCTCCCGTGATCGTCAGCGTTCCCTGGCCGTCCAGTGCCCAGTTCAGCGCGGGCCCGCAGGATCCCCCGTCTGCCGCCATCGCGTTCGCCGTCAGAAGCAGCGTGGCAAGCATGAGTACGGATATACACCGCACGACAATGTTCTTCCTCATCCTGAAACCCCCATTCTTTTTTCGTCTGCACCGTTCACTGTCCCGTATCCGACTGTCCGATCGGAAAACGTTGCAGTTTCATTCCATATACCATCTTATCATAACGGCCGGTTCCGCGCAACCGCGGAAACGATCCCGCGATCGGACTGGTTCGCGCCGTCCGCCGTCCTGTCTTTGCCGAACGGGATTCCGAATCCTTCCAGAGCCTTCCGCGGACAGAATCTTCAGCGCGGGCGGGGCTTCGCAGAACCCGCGGCGCCGGCAATTCCGGCAATCCCGTACAGCGGAAAGTCTGCACCGGTTACCTTCAGGCCGCCCTGCTGATCTC
>JAFWEY010000058.1 GCA_017512675.1 Clostridia bacterium
AGCGCCCGGCGGGCTTGTCTTTTGCTGTTGAAAAGGCGTCGCGGCCGCAGACTGCGGCGGAGGAGGCTCTTCCGGTGAGGACCGGAGAAAGCCCCGGAGGCCTGCGATCGGCGGAAAAGAGATACGCTGCGCGGGGTTTTGCTTTCCTCGGGCCGGAACGCAGTTTTTCCGGAATTGTGCGGCGCTGCCTTTGCCCGTATCGCTGCAAGCGGGGATTCCGAATTGCCGTGCAATTCCGAACGATGCCTGCGAGCGGTTGGGAGCGTCTCGGCTGCGGGTTCCCGGATTCAGCAAGATGACGCGGCAAAAGCGGAACACAGCGATTCGGACGGCGCTTGTTTCCCGATGCCGGTTGCGATGTTAATTTAGTATTACATTTAAAGAGAACCGAAGAGAAATGTTACATTCCCCCTTGTGCAATCGATTGTATTTTGGTATAATATGTATATGAAGTAATTGAACGGTGAACCATAAGGCGTTAACAAATGGGTTGGCAGCCGGCATAACGGAGTCAGGGCAGCCGGCGACGCGAACAGAAACCACATCGTACAAGGAGGCAGAGACTGATGGATCACAGCACGCACCACGGCAAAGTGTTTATTCCCGACAGCGAATACCTCGATCGCGTAAAGAAGGCGGCGGCGCTTCTGCGCCGGGAAGGCCTGGACGCAATGATCGTCAACGGCACGGAGTCCGATTATGCGAACCCGCGCTATTTTTCTGGCTATTGGCCGCTGTTTGAGCGCGCCGGCGTCGCGATTTCGGCGGGCGGGGACGCGGCGCTGATGTGCGGCCCGGAGTCCCGGCACTTTGCCGGCGACCGTTCGCGTTTGGATAAGGTGTTTGTCCTGAAGGAATACCGCGAAGGGGCGGATCCTTCGTATCCGGAACTCGTGCCGGATACCTACCACGACGTATTTAAAGCGATCGGCGTAACCGGCACCAAACTGAGGATCGGCATCGCCAGCTTCCTGGATACCTCCGTAACCATTTACGAAGGAATCAAAGCCGCCTTCCCCGATGCGGAGCTGGTGCGCGCGGATCAGCTGATGACCGAATTGCGCCAGATCAAAAGCCCTGCGGAGCTCGCGTGCCTCAAAGAGGGATACAGAATCGCCGAACTGGCCAGCCAGCAGGTGATTCGCGAAATCCGCCCGGGCATGACCGAGCTTCAGATGGTCGGCGTCGCGGAGCGCGTCGTGTACGAGGAAGGCGCGGAATACGAAGGGCTGCCGATGTACGTTTTCTCCGAAGCTTCCACCCGCCATGCGATTTCCCGTTCCTGCTACCGCACGTTCCAGAAGGGCGATATCGTACAGCTCAACCTGTCGGCGAAAATCGACGGCTATTCCGCGGCGATCGGCTATCCGCTGATTCTGGGCAAGCTGGAAGGCAAGCGCAGGGACATTGTTCTGTTCGGCCGCGAAGCGCATTTCTGGACCCAGCAGCAGGTGAAAGCGGGCGTCCCGGTGGCAGACATTGCCCGGAAGTTCTACGACCTGTACATCGAGAAGGGCTACGACAAGAACTATGTGTACGGGCCGCTGCACTCCACCGGCCTGATCGAAGTCGAAGCGCCTTGGGTGGAGACCAGTTCGGATTACTGCTTCGAACCGAACATGACCTTCCAGATCGACACCTATATCTCCTCGGACGAACTGGGCTTCGGCGTGCGCTGGGAAAAGGGCATCGCCGTCACCGAAACCGGCTGTGATGTGCTCTCGCCGGAGATCGGCACGCTGTATGAGCTGGAATTCTGAGAAGGAGAGAGATACCATGTACGGCAAAAAGGACTGGTTTTTCCCGGACGCGGAACTGCCGCCGAGGGGCGGGAATCCCGATTTGCCGGGGCACGAATCGATCATCATGCTGAACCCGAACGGCGAGGACGCCGAGGTGGAGATCGTGCTGCACTGGACGGACCGCGCTCCCTCCGAACCGATGAAGGTGCAGGTCGGCGCGGGCTTGGTGAAATGCGTGCGCTGCATGGAGCCCGACGGGATTCTGGGAACGAAGGTGGAGGCAGGCGTGCAGTACGCGATCGCGCTGCACAGCACCGTCCCCATCGTGGCGCAGTACGGACGGCTCGATATGCGCAGCGGCCCGATGGCGTTCTATACGACCCCGGGATACTGCGAGTGAAGAAAAAAAGGAGGGCCTGTTATGGTCAGGCGATTCTGTCAGCGGGCGTGGCTGAAGCGCGATAAGGTGGAGGAGTACCGACGCCTGCACGCGAATGCCTGGCCGGGCGTGCTGAAAACCATCGGGGAGTGCAATCTGCGCAATTACCGCATCAGTCTCCTGGACACGCTGGTGGTTTCCACGTTCGAATACTTGGGAGAGGATTACGAAGCGGATATGCGAAAAATGGAAGCGGATCCGGTCACTCAGGAGTGGTGGAAACACACCAAGCCCTGCTTTCAGGAACACGACAGAGGAATCTACTATGAGGACATGGAGGAGATCTTCTCTTTCGACGGCCCGGAAACGGGCGGGGAAACCTGATTCAATCGGCAGAAAGCCGATCATTTGTGAAAGGAGCGAGAACCATGAAGAAACTGTTGGTTATGCTGCTGGTCGTAGTGATGACCTGCTCGATGGCACTGGCCGCGGCTGCGGAAACCAAAATCGGCGTCAGCATCATGGAGCTGACCGCGTACACCTGGTATCTGGGCGTCATCCAGGGCTGCAACGACTGGGCCGCCGACCATCCCGACGCCGGCTTCACCTTCCAGTTTGAGGACAGCCATTCCGACGTTTCCACGATGCTGAACAACATCGACAACCTGATCACCGGCGG
>JAFWEY010000059.1 GCA_017512675.1 Clostridia bacterium
ACATCTTTGATGGACATATTTTACCTCAGGCCGTACGAAACCGTATGAGACGGCAAAGGCACATGGATGCGCCTTTGCGGACGCGGTGCGCGTCCTTCCATCCCAAACGTTGTTTTGGATGGAAAGCAGTATCAGTATAGCGCAAACCGGCGCAGGATTCAAGGACCCGCCGCTGTCGGAATGCGTTAGCAGATCAAAACGCCATGCTAAGTTTCGATAACGCGGGGAAATGCCGTTGACAAATGCCGCACCGGACACTATAATCGACATATGACGAAAATGGTGGTGATCGGATGGCAAGGCCGCAGCGAAGCCGCAGGATCTGCGCGATGCCGGAGCATAAGTCTTTCGCGCCGGAGGGG
This sequence comes from Clostridia bacterium, assembly GCA_017512675.1. Lineage (GTDB taxonomy): Bacteria > Bacillota > Clostridia > Christensenellales > Aristaeellaceae > RGIG5678. The sequence continues at coordinate 363 of JAFWEY010000059.1, forward strand.
CCGGGGAACCGGGAACCGGTGTTTCTGACACTGGACGAATTCGAAGCGATCCGGCTGATGGACCGCGAAGGATGCACACACGAGGAATGCGCCGCGGTGATGCAGATATCGCGCACCACGGCGACCGAAATATACGCGCAGGCGCGTCAGAAGGTGGCATCGGCCATCGTCGAGGGGCGGGTCCTGTCGATCGAAGGCGGCAATGTGCGCCTTTGCGAGCAGGCGGGCCGGTGCGGAGGCTTCCGCGCCTGCGCCGAAGGAAAGGACGGCAAAAACGCCATGCCGAATACCGCGGAGGATAAGGAGCAAACGCATGCTTGAGCTTAAAAACGTGTCCTATGACGTGGAGGACATCGAAGGCCGCGTCGGAATTCTGAAGGATGTCAGCTTTACGGTGGAAGACGACAGATTTGTCGTGGTTACCGGGCCGAACGGCGGCGGAAAATCGACGATCGCGAAGATTATCGCCGGCGTGGTGCGGCCGACCGGCGGACAGATCCTGATGAACGGGCAGGACATCACGGAACTGGGGATCACCGAACGCGCGAAACTCGGCATCAGCTACGCGATGCAGCAGCCGGTTCGCTTCAAAGGCATTCAGGTGGTCGATCTTCTCAGGATCGCTGCGGGGCGGGACATGAGCGTCGCCGAAAGCTGCGATTATCTGTCGCGGGTCGGACTGTGCGCCAGAGAGTACATTCACCGGGAAATCAACGCGAGCCTTTCCGGCGGCGAACTGAAGCGGATCGAAATCGCGACGGTGCTGGCGCGGAGCAGCCAGATTTCCGTGTTTGACGAACCTGAGGCCGGCATCGATCTGTGGAGCTTCCAGAGCCTGATCCGGGTGTTTGAACAGATGCGGGAGACAATCCGGGATTCGTCGATTCTGATCATATCGCATCAGGAACGGATTCTGGAGATCGCCGACGAAATCATCGTGGTCGCGGATGGGCGGATCACCCGGCACGGGCCCCGGCAGGAGATCCTTCCGGAGCTGATCGGCACGCCGGCGGCGGTCGGCGGATGCGGCAGACTGGCAGAAGGGAGATGACGGGGATGGACGCGATTCAGAAACGGATACTGGCAGAGGTGGCGGACCTGCACGCGGTGCCGGAAGGAGCCTACAACATTCGCGCCAACGGCGTGAGCGCAGGCCGCCGCAGCACGGCGAACATCGAAATCACTCCCAAGCCGGGCGGCAGCGGCATCGAAGTGCGGATTCGGCCGGGGACGGTCAACGAAAGCGTGCACATTCCGGTGGTGCTCAGCCAGAGCGGATTCAAGGAGACCGTCTACAACGATTTCCATATTGGCGAGGGCAGCGATGTGACCATCGTGGCGGGCTGCGGCATTCACAACTGCGGCAATCAGGATGCCCAGCATGACGGCATCCACCGCTTCTATGTCGGGAAGAACGCCCGGGTGCGGTATGTGGAAAAGCATTACGGCGAAGGCGACGGCGAAGGAAAGCGCATCCTCAATCCGGGCACGGAAGTGTACATGGAAGAGGGAAGCGCGATGGAGATGGAAATGGTGCAGATTCGGGGCGTCGATTCCACCAAACGGATCACGACCGCCGAACTGGCCGCGGGCGCCCGGCTGTCCGTGAAGGAACGGCTGATGACCCACCAGTCCCAGTGGGCCGAGAGCGTTTACAAGGTGAACCTGAACGGCGAGGGATCCAGCGCGGACGTCGTGTCCCGGTCGGTTGCCCGGGACGAATCGTACCAGATGTTCGACGCCTGCCTGACCGGCAACGTTGCCTGCCACGGGCACACGGAATGCGATTCGATCATCATGGACCGCGGGCGGATCCTGGCGATGCCGAAGCTGGAAGCCAACTCGACCGATGCGGAGCTGATTCACGAGGCCGCGATCGGCAAAATCGCCGGGGAACAGCTGATCAAGCTGATGACGCTGGGGCTGACCGAAGCCCAGGCCGAGGAACAGATCATCAACGGATTTCTGAAATAGCACGGGGGACGGAGGAGAACGCGGTATGGCACTGTATAAAATGGCGGAGATTCTGAAGGACGCGCAGCAAAAGCACTATGGGGTCGGATATTTCAACGCGGTGAACATGGAAATGACCCGCGCCTGCATCGGCGCGGCAGAGGCGTGTTCGTCGCCGATCATCATCGGCACGGCGGAAGCCCTCTTGCCCTACGGCGCTTTCGAATGGCTTTTGCCGCTGATGCTCAGGCAGGCGGAGGCGGCCAGGGTGCCGGTGGCGGTGCATCTGGACCACACCTATCATTTCGATACCCTGATGCGGGGACTGCGCGCGGGCTTCGGTTCCGTGATGTACGACGGTTCCCGGCTGCCGGATCACCGGGAAAACGTGCGCGTCTCTTCCGAAATCGTCAGAATCGCCCACGCGATGGGGGTGGATGTCGAGTGCGAGCTCGGTAGCGTCGGCGGGCTGTCCGACGAGCAGGGCAGGGCGGACGCGGTCATCTACACCGATCCGGAGGACGCAAAGAGGTTCGTCGATGAAACCGGCGCGGATTTCCTGGCGGTTTCCATCGGTACGCAGCACGGGGTATACAAGGCGCCGCCGAAGCTGGATATCCCGCGCCTCAGGGCGATCCGCGGCACGGTGGATGTGCCGCTGGTGCTGCACGGCGGCAGCGGGCTGTCCGATGACGATTTCCGCGAAACGGTGGCGGGCGGCATCAGCAAAATCAACGTGTTCACTGACATCGTCCTTGCCGCGCAAAACGCGATCGCGCAGCATCCGCAGGCCGGATATACCGATCTGAATCTGTATGCCGAAACGGCGATGCGCGAAGCGACCGAAAAGAAGCTGAGGCTGTTCGGCAGCGCGGGAATGGCCTGACGGGAGCGAGAAGCGGGGAACCGCCCTGCGGGATCCTCTCCCCGGGAAGACGCACGCCGCCGGCGCGTGACCGCGCGGCAGGAGACTCGCATGCGGATTCCCGGCACTCCCGAAGCGGCACTTCGGTCCGGCGGAGCGATGAACCAAACCCGCCGGAAATCCGTCTATGGATCATAAGGAAAGCGGCGCGATCTTTCGCCCGTTTTTTCCGTCTCCCGGGGCGGCGGAGCGCTTGCGCGGCCTGCCGCAGGAAAAGCCGGATTTGAGAACCGGCTGTTCACAAGATTTTTGCAAGAGTGAACAAATCTGCGCTTTTACCGGGTGCTCTTTATGTTATAATCAAATCGGCTCATAAAGGAGGCAGGCAATGCACGGAAATCGCCGTCGAAGCTACACGGCACGACCGGCCAACCGAATCAACAAAAAGCAGGTGGCCAACACGCTGAAAATGGTCGGCATTCTTTTGGCCGTACTGCTGGTCGTCCTGTTTTCGATAAAAACCTTTGTAACCGCTGCGCCGAACGAAGACACCTTCTGCGAAGGAGTATCCATCAACGGGGTGTCGCTGGCGGGCATGACGTATGAAGAGGGCGTTCAGGCCGTTGAGCAGAGCATTCAGGACCGGCTGCACAACTCCTCCTACATACTGACTTATCAGGGGCAGAGCTGGACGTTTACCCCTGCGGCGTTCGAAGCGGAGCTCAATCTGGACGAGGAGATTCAGCTCGCGTGGAATTTCGGGCACGTCGGTTCGGACAGTGAGCGCCGCGCTTCCGCGGAATACCTGAAAAACAACCCGATCAATTACGAAAAGGCGATCGAATTCGACGAGGTGCAGCTGGAGGACTTCATCGAACAGATCATAAACACCATCAACGTAGAACCGGTTGACGCGTCGGTAACCGTGGGTTCGAGCGAAATCCTGACCATCAATCCGTCGTCCACCGGTCTGGGCCTCAGCCGGAACGGCGTCAAGCAGATTCTGCTGGATGCCATCTATAACGACAACACGGCTCCCATCGAGCTGAAGCCGTCGGTGCTCCAGCCAAAGTACACGACGGAGGATCTGGAAAAGAACACAAAGAAGATCGTGTTTTATTCGACCTCGCTGAAACAGTCCTCCGCCCAGCGCAACAAGAACGTCTGGCGCGCGCTGAGCCGGTTCAACGGGTTCATCGTCAAGCCGGGAGAGCGGATCTCGTTCAACAAGGTGGTCGGAAAACGCACGCTGGAAAACGGTTTCTTTGAGGCGAAGGAATTTGACGGTTCCTCGGTCATCGACGGCGTCGGGGGCGGCACCTGTCAGGCGTCCTCCACACTGTACGCGGCACTGCTGATGGCGGGCATCGATGTGGACGTCCGTTCCAACCACAGCATGGCCGTATCGTACTGCAAGGCGTCGCTGGATGCCGCGGTTTCGGATACCGGCAAGGATCTGGAGTTTACCAACAACCTTGCTTATCCGATCTACATCTACACTGCCTGCGATTCGGACGCCGCTTACATCACCATCTACGGTCCTCCCAGCCAGTACGACATCGTCGTGGATTCCGTCAAAACGGGCGTCATCGAACCGAGGGGATACCGCACCGAGAAGGACACCAGCGGCAAGCATGCCTGGTACGTGGACGAACTGGTGCTGAAATCGGAAGGCAAGAACGGCGGACGAAGCCATGCCTACCGGGACTATTACGACAAAACAACAGGGGAATTGGTCGAACGGCAAATCTTTGCGACGGACAGCTATGAACCGCTGAAACCGACCTATTATGTCGGCATACACGGTCTGGATGAGCCCAAGCCGGAATAACCGGCAGGAGATATACGCAGAAGGGGCGTGGGTTTGGTGTTTGAAGATTCAAATGTCGCGGTGTTCGCGGGCAGCGGCGGTCACGCTTTTGCCGAACGCATGTGCAGATACATAGGGCAGAAGCTCGGCTCTTCCCAGGTCATTCGCTTTTCGGATGGCAATACATTCGTGCGCATCAACGAATCGGTGCGCGACCGGAATGTGTATTTCGTCCAGCCGATTGGAACCAGTCCGAACGACGAATTTGTGGAGATCCTGTTCTTTGTGGACGCGCTGAAGCGCTCCAACGCGCTTTCGGTTACACTGGTGATGCCGTACTTTGGCTATGCCAAGGGAGACAAGAAGGACGAACCCCGTGTGTCCATCCGCGCGCGCGTATGCGCGGAATCGATGGAACTGGCCGGCTGCGACCGCTTTATCACGATGGATCTTCATTCCCCGCAGGTACAGGGCTTCTTCAAGAAGCCGATGGATCACCTCTACGCGATGCCGATGCTCTGCCAGGTCATTCAGCGCGAGGATCTGAGCAACACCGTGGTCGTCTCGCCCGACGCGGGCTTTGCCAAGCAGGCGCGCCGCTATGCCAACAAGCTGGGGCTGCCGGTGGCCATCGGCGACAAAACGCGCTTCGATCACAGCGAAAACCCGGAACTGCTCGAGATTCTGGGCCACGTCGAGGGCAAGGACGCGCTGATTGTCGACGACTTCACCACGTCCGGCGGAACGCTGGTCAATGTGGCCAAGGCGCTTCAACAGCGCGGCGTCAGGAGCATCAAAGCGATGCTCTCGCACAACATCATCTCAAAAGCCGGCGTCGATCTGATCAATTCCAGCCCGATCGACGAAGTCATTTCGACCGACACTGTGTACAATCCCAACGTGATTGGGCAGCCGAAGTTCCGGATGGTTTCGGTAGCGCCGATCTTCGGTGAAACCATCATCCGCTACCACAACGCCCAGTCCATCAACAGCATGTTCGATCAGCTTCCGCAGAAGATCGTCGACGACGGCATCCGGCTGGCAGAAGTGATGTAAGATGGCGGCGGCGGTTCAAAATTTCAAAAAGCAAATGCTCCGTGCAGTCAATTGGCTGCGCGGTTGCATCATGCGCCTGCCGGGGCGGGTTCGGCCCAAACGGGTCGTTTTTGAGAGCTTCGGCGGGCGCGGCTACAGCAGCAGCTCGCGCGCGGTCTCCGAAGCGCTGCATGCGCTGCGGCCGGACGCGGAAATCGTCTGGCTGTTTACGGACCCTGAAAGCAAGAAGCAGGTGGTGCCGCCGTACGTCGAGTGCGTTCGCATTCATTCCGTCAGGGGCATCCGCATGCTGCGCACCGCAGGCACCTGGGTCATGGGAACGATGGTGCCCAAATACTTCTCCAAGCATCCGGGGCAGATGTACATCCAGGTCTGGCACGGGCTGTGCGGTTTCAAGCTGGTCCTCGAACAGTCCTGGAAGGCGGGGATGATCGATCCTGAGATTATGGATCTGGGCACTACCGGGTCCAAAACCGGCGAATACATCTACCGCGACAGAATGCACTACAGCGGAGAGCTGCTGATGGCGGGCGAACCCAAGTACCAGCCGATGCTGCGGGCAGACGCCCAGGCGCGTGCGCGGCTGCGCGCCTCCCTGGGCATTGCGGAAAATGAGCGCGTGCTGCTGTTTGCGCCGACAATGCGCGAGGGCGCAAAAACCGGAACGCAGAACGTGAGCGCGCTGCGCCTGGATCACGCGCTGGACGTGCTGACCGAGGCGGACGGCCGCCCGTGGCGCGCGTTTACCCGCGCCCATCATGTGGTGAAGGGGCTCAGCGGCATCGCGGCGGATCCGCGGATCGAGGACCACACGGCGGATGAGGACATCAACGATCTTCTGATCGCCTGCGACGCGCTGATCACCGATTACTCCTCCTGCGCGTGCGATTTTTCACTGCTGGAAAAACCGGTGATTCTCTACATTCCCGATTACGAGGATTACGTGTCCCACGAACGCGGGCTGTACGTCGATATCGACAAATCGCCGTACGTCACCGCGAAAAGCGAGGCGGAGCTGGACGATGTTCTCCGCCGTCTGAACGGCATCGACTGGCACGAAAAGCGCCTCGGCGTGGAAGCGCTTTACGGGATGTACGAAACCGGCGGCGGCGCGGATGCCGCGGCGGAACGCATTTCCGCGCATATGGACGGCAGGGACAGGTAACCCCGCCGCTCCAAGCATCGAAGAAAGAGGTTTCTTTTCATGGCAAGATCCCGGACAGAGAACGTCGCGCTCGGCTCAACCATGGGCCTGATTCTGAAATTCGCGACGTATATTCTGCAGTTCGCGGTCAAAACCATTTTTATCAAGACCCTGGGCGACAACTACAACGGTACCGCGGGCCTGTTCACCGATATCCTGGCCATGATGGAGCTGGCGGAGCTGGGACTGAGCGCCGCCATCGCCTACGCGCTGTACAAGCCGATTCGGGAAAAGGACAACCAGCGAATCGCGGACCTGATGGGGCTTTACCGCAAGGCGTACCTGGTGATCGCGGGGGTCCTGATGATTGCGGGATTCGCGCTGATGCCGTTCCTTCCCCGCCTGGTGCGCAACGTTCCGGACATCAAGGAAAGCATCTACGTCATTTTCTTCCTGTATGTGCTGCGCACTTCTTCCTCGTACCTGCTGGCCTATAAGCAAACCCTGCTCAGCGCGAACCAGCAGCGCTATTACATCCTGCGCATTCAGCTGCTCTGCACCGTCGTACGTTCCGTCACAGAGTGCGCGGTGCTGCTCATTTTCCGCAGCTTCTACCTGTATATCTCCGTCGGCATCGCTTACAGCCTGGTTTCCAACTGGATCATATCCCGCAAGGCGGACAAAAAGTTCCCCGAGGTGAAGAAGCTGAAGCCGCAGCGGCTGGACGACGAGAGCAGGAAAGCGCTGTACCGGGACGTGGGCGCCCTGTCGATCTATCGCATCAACGCGACGATTCTCTCCAGCACCGACTCCATCATCATCTCCGCGGCTTCGAGCTTCGGCGTGGCGACCATCGGATACCTGTCCAATTACCGGCACATCATCTCCACGGTGCAGGCGGTGATCAACCAGTTTTTCTTTTCGCTGACCCCGAGCCTGGGCAATCTGGCGGTGGAGAAGGACGCGGATAAACAGTATCACGTTTTCCGCATTCTGTTTTTCATGACCTTCTGGGTGCTGTGCTTCTGCTCCGTTTCGCTGATTACGCTGCTGACGCCGTTCATACGGGATATATGGCTGCGGGAAGCCCACTACGCAATGCCCTTCTCGATTCCCGCAATCCTGGTGTTCGATTTCTACATCGGCGCATTCATGCGCCCGATGAATTCGTTCCGAAACGCCAACGGGCTGTTCGTGCAGGGACGCTGGCGGCCGGCGGCCATGGCGGTGCTCAACGTGTTCCTTTCGCTTGCGCTGCTGAAACCGCTGGGAATCTTCGGCGTGCTGGCGGCCACAAGCATTTCCCGAATCGCCACGCAGATGTGGTATGATCCATACCTGATCTACAGGGAGGTTTTCCACAGGCCGGTGAAGGACTATTGGAAACTCTACTTCTCCTATTCCTGCGTCACGCTGCTGTGCATTGCGGCGACGCTGTTGCTGAGCGAAGCGGCCGACGCGCAGATCGGAGAAAAGCTGCCCGCTTTCCTGGTTCGGATCCTGTTCTGCGCCGTGATTCCCAATTCCGTGATCGTGCTGATCTTTCGCCGGTCTCCGGTTTATCAGGAGTGCCTGGCCCGGCTTAAGCCCTATACCGGCCGGCTCAGGCGGGTTTTCCGGCGGAAAAAGCCGTAAGCTTTCATATCCGGCAGAAAGGAGGACGGGCGCGTGCTGCCTTCAGATCGAAGACGGGCCTTCGGGTGGTGGTTCCTCGCCGCCGCCGGCATCAATCTGGCGCTGTACATGTCCAATCTGTATACCGCGCTGCTGGATATGCAGGGCGACGCGCTTCTGTTCTTTGAATACAGCAGGGCTCTTGGCTATACGCCGCTTCTGATGCCGCTGGTCAGCGCGATCCCGTTCGCGACGACGCTGGCAGAGGATTTCTCCGGCGGATTCTGGCTGCTGACGGTGAGCCGATCCGGGCGCGGGCGGTATCAGAACAGCAAGTTTCTGGCCGCGGTGCTTTCCGGCGGTATGGCGGCAGCCCTTTCGATGCTGCTCTACGCGGCTTTTCTCGTGCTGCGGTATCCCGGCGATCTTTCCCGGGTGTCCCGGTGGGTCGACACCAATTATGCCAGGGATATCCTGAAAGCCGGAGGGCTTGGAAACGTCGCCGTGTTTTTTCTGGGCGTGCTGCTTTTGCAGTTTCTGGCCGGCGGGTTCTGGGCCGGCGTGGCGATCACGTTTTCCGCGTACTGCCCCAACGCGCCGCTCGCGCTTTGCGCGCCGCTGGTGCTGTACCGGCTTGTCGACGAAATCGGCGGGGCGGTCGCGTTCCCCGCGTTTTTGAGCCCGGCGCGGCTCGCGGAGGCGACTGCGGGGCTGAGCTTCTGGCCGACGATGCTGGCCGGGGTGACGGTTTTCCCGTTCTACATAGCTGCACTGTATGTGCTGTTCCGTCTGGGCATGAAGCGGAGGTGGCGCGTTGCGTAGTGTATGGGCCTGCGCCAGGCATTCGCTGCTGCGCGTCGGAAGCACGCCGCGCGTCTGGGCGGTGCTGATTCTGACGTGGCTGTATCTCGCCAACCTGGCGGATCCGGTCAAAGCGCTTCTGGCGGATATGAATCTTCGCGCGTCGGTTCCCGGGTTCGCCGGTCTGCTGTTGGCGGATTCGCAGGTTACGCTGCTTCTGGGGGCGGGGTTTCTTTTGATTCTGTTCGACGCGCCGTTTGCCGACGAAATGCATCTGCTGCTGATCGTTCGCGCCGGCCGGCGCCGCTGGGCCGCCGGTCAGCTGATGTACATCGCCGCGGCAGCGGCCGTGTATCTGGTGTTTGCGCTGCTGGTTCTGGCGCTGGCTTTCGGGCCCGCGGGGCAGTACAGCGAGGACTGGAGCGAGGGAATCAGGCAGTTTACGGAAGAAGGCGCGTGGGAAGAATACGATACGATGATCGATTACGATCCGTGGATCCTGCGGGCGTACACTCCGTGGACCGCATGCCTGCTGGGCGCGCTTTTGCACGTGCTGGGCTATGCGGCGCTGGGATGCCTGCTGTTTTGTGTCAATCTGGCGTTTCCCGGCCGCGCGGGCTTCTTTGCCGGATGCCTGCCGCTGCTGTTTGACGCCTGGATCGTCGAATACCTGCCCGAAGCGTGGTACTGGTTTTCCCCGGTTTCCCTGACGCGCCTGACCGCGCTGGATTACGGCGACGCGATGGACCGGCCGACGCTTGCCTGGGCGTTCGCGGCGCTGCTGGCGCTGTGCGCGGCGCTGGGCACGCTTTCGCTGTTCATTGCCCGGGTGCGGGAACCCCAGGAGGTGACGCCCAAATGATCGAAATCGAGCATGTCAGCAAATACTACGGCAAGAATCCGGTGCTCAGGGACGTATCGCTGGAGCTGGGCGCCGGGCGGATCCACGGGATCATCGGCCGGAACGGCAGCGGGAAGACGGTGCTGCTGAAATGCGTCTGCGGCATCGTTCCGGTTTCCGAAGGCCGGATTGTCGTGGACGGAAAAGAGATCGGGCGGGATCTTGAGATGCCGCAGAGCGTGGGCCTGATTATCGAGAACCCCGGGTTTCTGCCCAACTGCTCCGGCTGGCGCAATCTGCAGTATCTCGCCGACGTTCGCGGCCGGATCGACGGCGGGCGCATCCGGAAGGCGATGGAGCGGGTGGGCCTGGATCCGGACAGCCGGAAATGGGTTTCGCGCTACAGCCTCGGCATGCGCCAGCGCCTGGGGCTGGCCCAGGCGCTGATGGAAAACCCAAAGCTGCTGATCCTGGATGAACCGATGAACGGGCTCGACAACGCCGGCGTCCGCCAGGTGCGCAGGATTCTCAGGAGCCTGCGGGACGGCGGGAGAACCATTCTGCTGGCCAGCCACAGCACCGAGGACATTTCGTCCCTGTGCGATACCGTAACCCGGCTTGAAGCCGGACGGGTCGTTTCACACGATTGTTAAATCGGATTCGAACCATAAACTTTTCTCCGCGCACCGCGTCTAAATACTGTTTAAACGGTTGAAGATGCCGTGCGCGGCCTTTTTTTCTGCGGCCGGAAAGGAGCGTTTTATGAAACGAAAAATGCACAGAATCATCCTGTCGTTGGTCGTGGTCCTGTCGCTGCTGGCGGCGTTTGCCGCGTTTGCCGAAGAGGATCGGATCAATTATGAGAATTGGGAACTGGTGGACGGAGAGTGGATTTACATCGGCGACGATCCGGACGGCGAAGGCATGAACCCGCCGCCGCTGCCCTTCGGGGAAGAGGACGAGGAATTCGCCGACGAGGATTACGCCGACGAGGATTCCGATTTCGACGAGGAATACACCGACGACGAAGACTTCGAGGAAGAGGAGCCCAAACAAAAGAAATCGGAAAAGAAAGACAAGAAGCGCGAGGAA
>JAFWEY010000060.1 GCA_017512675.1 Clostridia bacterium
AAACCTCATCCGTCTCGCGCTTCGCGCGAGCCACCTTCTCCATAGGAGAAGGCTTGTTCCGGATCCTATGATCCATTCATCAATCGATACAACACTCCGAATCCACTGTAGGGTGCCCCAAGCGAAGCGCGGTGCGCCCGCAATTTCTTCCGGAATCGAAGATCTGCTCATCTATCGGTACAGAGGTCCCGCTGCCTTGACAGAAGCGTGGCCGCGATGCTATAATTCCATCGGTTAATTTTACGTTTATTCCAGCTGTGTTTTCAGAGGGAGGCGCCTGATGAAAGGATTGTACGGGAAGAAGCATTTTGATATTCAGCTGCGCCGGCTGCCGGAGCGCGAAGCGGCCGGGCACATGGTGCGCATCGGCGTTCGCGCCTGCGGCGTCTGCGGTACGGATCTGCACTTTCTGCGGGAAATGGACGAATACACGCCGATGGGGCATGAAATCTCGGCCGTCGTTCGGGAAATCGGGCCCGAAGTGACCCGCGTAAAGGTCGGGGATTCGGTCATTTGCGAGGATGTCAGCCCCTGCGGCGCGTGTCCTTCCTGCAAGACCGGGCAGTACCGGCTGTGCAGGAGCGGCTATAACCTGGACGGCCAGCCCGGCATGGCGGACGAAATGGTGGTTCACGAGAACATGCTGAACCCGTTCGAAGGCATCGATCCGGTCACGGCCTCCATGGTGGAGCCGCTGGCGGTGGCGATTCGGGGCGTAACCAAGCTGGCCCTGCGTCCGTTTGCCTCGCTGGCGATCTTCGGCATGGGCGCGATCGGGCTTCTGTCCGCCGCATACGCCCGTGCCATGGGCGCGGGCCGCATCGCGATGGTGGCCCGGGACCCCGACAGCCTGAGGAACCGCGCGGCCGCGGCGGCCGCGGCGGATCTGGGTGCCGACGAGGTCCACTATTCCGGAAAGGACGGCTATCTGGAAGAAATGCTGAAGGGAGGCGCCTTCGACGCGGCGATCGTGGCCGCGCCGCCGTCGCTGTGCGGGGAGGCGATGCGCGTCGTGGGATACGGCGGCAACGTGCTCTGCCAGGGGGTCACCTTCGGCGGCGACCCGTTCGCGCGGCTGGACGTCAGCGCGATGGTGCTGAACAAGAACCAGCTGCTCACCTCCTTTGCGGAGCCCGCCGAAAACTTCCCGCTCTCCATTCAGATGATCCGGTCCGGGCGCGTCGACGCCGGGCGCATCATCACCCACCGGGTGCCGCTGACCGGCACAGAAAAACTGGCCGGGCTGTACGGAAACGACGCGCCGGCCATCAAGACGGTGATTCTGTGCGGGGAGTAGCCTGGAGTTCGGGCCCGATCACCCGAACACCATCCGCCCGAAATCGCACGGGCGGTGGAAATTGGGGGTCGGGCTGGTGACAGGGTTCCACGAGAAATAGTGTTCGGTTTCCGTCAGATCGCCGCATTTGAAGCAATTGGCCCGGATCGCGCACCCGGGCGCCGGCGCAAAGCCGGGGAAGAACAGGCGCACGAAATCGAACGGCACGCGGTATTCGATTCCCCAGCCGGTTTCGGTGAAGAACGCCTTCGGGCTCAGCCAGTCCTTTTCCGGAAGAAGGCGCACCAATTCCCCGTTTCCGCCCAGGCCCAGATAGCAGCACGCGTTGGGGTTGAATTCGATGTTGATATACCGCGGATCCTCCGGAAACGGCGCCAGGAAGAACTCAAGGCAGCTGTCTTCGCAGGGCATGCCGCAGGGCCCGGTGTGGACCGCGCGAATCTGCTTCTCTTCCGCTGTCAGCCTTACGTGCAGCGCCGCGTCGTCCCACGCGATCTGCGCGAAGGCCCGGATCTCCACCTCGGGGCACCAGAGCCGGGTGTCGATGGGGAGCGTTTCAATTGCTTCCCAGCCGCTGAAGCGGCATATCGTGTATTCTCTCATCGTTTCTCCGTATGGGGCGCCCGTCCGGCGCGCCCGCAGTTTCTTTCGATCCGGAAGGTCCGTCCATCAACCGGCACCCGAAGCCGCGGGCTGTTTCCCGAAGCCTCCTGCCGCAGGCGGCTGAGGGGCCCTGGCCCGTTCCCGCAGAGCGCCGCCGCGCAGGGTGCGGACAGCCCGAAACAGCGGAATGAAATCCCCGCACAGCGGAGATTTCATTCCGGTCGGGCAATGCGCCTTCAGATTCCTTTTTGCATCTCGTATACCGATTCGAGGATCGAATCCGCCATGATGTCCACCTGTTCCTGGGTCAGACCGTACACCGGGAAATGGGTGAAGCGCTTGTAGAACACCTCTTCGCAGTTCGGGCAGGTCTCCGCGATCGCGTCTTCGTCGTAGCCGTAGGTCTTCATGATGCTGAACCGGTACAGCGGGCCGAAGTGCGGAATGTTGGTGACGCCGCGCGCCTCGAGCTTTTTCTTGAGCAGCTGCACGTCGCCTCCGGCCTTCTCGGGATTGACCAGCAGCTTGTACAGGTGGAACGTGGGCCGGATGTCCTCGCCGCCCAGATCCTGCAGAATCAGCGCGTCTCCCGCTTCCTTCAGGCGGCCGTTCAGATAGGTCGCGCAGGCGCGGCGCGCGCCGATGATCTCGTCGATGCGCTTGATCTGCTGGCACAGGCCAAGGCCCTGGATTTCGGTGGTGGAGGCGTTGCCCGCGACGAACGGGTGCTTCCATCCCTTGCAGGCCGTCACGTCGTACAGCCAGTCCTTGATTTTGCGGGAGAAGTCCGTTCCCAGGAAGCGGGCGCGGCGCATGTCGCTCTTGAAATCCTCGATGTTGGTGCACAGAACGCCGCCCTCGCCGAACGAGGTGATGTTCTTGACTTCGTGGAAGCTGAACGCGCCGAAATCGGCGATGGTGCCCAGCATTTTGCCGTGGTACATGCCGCCGAACGCGTGCGCCGCGTCTTCCAGCACCAGAATGCCGTGCTCTTTCGCCAGCTTCATCAGCGGATCCATATCCACCGGGTAACCGCCGATGTGCACCGGCACGATCATGCGGGTTTTGTCGGTGATCTTGCGGGCGACGTCCGCGGGATCCATATTCAGCGTGACCGGGTCCACATCCGCGAACACCAGCTTGCAGCCCAGGAACAGCGGGAACGCCATGGTCGCGATGAAGGTGATCGCGGGCACGATGACCTCGTCGCCGGGGCCGAGATTCGCGTATTTGTAGGCGATTTCAAACCCGGCGGTGCAGTTCGTGACGAAGGTGGAGCCGGTGGTATGCAGGTATTCGTCGCACATGCTTTCGGCCCGCGCCACCACGTTGTCCAGCGACAGCTTTGCCGGCGGCTCCGAGACCTTGTCCAGCGCGTAAATGTCCCGTTCGACGTCGGCGAGGATCCGGTCGTACTCCTCGCCCTTGCCCTGCATCATGAAGCGGATGACTTCCATCACGTCTTCTTTGTTGTAATTCTCGCCGACAGCGGCCCACGGAACCCTGGTCTCGCCGGTGTTGTATCTGAAATCCGATGCTTTTTTCTTTTCCTCAGCCATGATAATTCTCCCTTCTGCATTGACCGGTTGTTGAATGCGGCGGCGCGGGCCGTCCTATGGGTCGCGGCAGCAGTTGAAAAACCCGTGTTCACAACGATCGCTGTAATCCATTGCTTGTCCTCGCTGTTCCCCGCGGCGGATCTGATTACAGATCGATGATCCTGCCGGTGTCGTTGGACCGGTACGCCGCTTCCATCACGCGCTGCACCTGCACCGCGTCCGAAGCCGGCGCCTCGAGAGGCGCGCCGGTCAATAGCGAATTCGAGAAGCTCTCGATTTCGCGCTGATAGCAGTTTCCGAATTCGACGTCGATGGTCTCGCCTTTTGCGTCCTTGACGTTCTGCACCGCGTCGTACCCGCCCTGCGGGCCCAGGAACAGCGCGTCCAGCGTGCCGCCGTCCACCTGCCCGATCACGTTTTCGCCCATCAGGCGGCCCTGATCGCCGAAGAATTCCAGGCGCCATTTGGCCGCTTCGTCCGGGATGTTGAAGTTTGACTGCACCACGCAGATCGCGCCGCTGTCCATCCGCAGCATGACCATCGAGGAATCCTCCACCTCGTAATGGAAGGACAGCGTGTCGTGGAAGGCCGCAACCTGCCTGACCTTCGCGCCCAGCACGTACTGCATCAGGTCGATGCAGTGCACGCCCATATCCATCATCGCGCCGCCACCGCCGCTCTTTTTGCTCTGGCGCCATACGCCCGGCATATCCGGATACCAGCAGGTGAACTGGGAATAGCCGGACACGACGCGGCCGATTTTGCCCTCGGCGACGGCCTTCTTCATCACCTGCACATAGGATCCGAAGCGCATCATCAGCCCGGCGGCGACCTTCACGCCCCTGGCCTCGCAGTGTTCCAGCACCTTCTGCCCCTCTTCGGAGGTCATCGCCAGCGGCTTTTCGATCAGGATGTGCTTGCCCGCGTCCGCCGCCATCATCGCCTGCTTCGCGTGCAGCACCACCGGGGACGCGATGTACACGGCGTCCACATCCGGATCCGCCAGCAGCTTTTCCTCGCTGTCGTACGCCCGGGGACAGTTCCATTTCGCCCGGCATTTTTCCGCCAGGTCCATATTGATTTCCATAACCGCGGCAAGCTCCGCGTTGCCTGCGAGCATCATCCCGGGGATCGTGCGCCGGTCGGCGATGCCGCCCGCGCCGATCACGCCCCAGCGGATTTTACCCATAAGCCTTCCCTCCTTCGGATCATGCGCTATACCGTCTCCTGTACGGACGCGGCGCGCGCGGCCCGGCCCCGCGCGCCGCGTCCAAACGGGAAACGCACAGAGATGGGAAAAGGGGCGCTATGCCCCTTTTCCCGTGAATCCATCGATCAGTCGAAGGTCCAGAAGTCCTCGACGTTGCTGCTGTCAACCATGAACAGGGCGATGTTGGTCTTGGGCTCAACTTCTTCGCCCTTGTAGTATTTGATGGCGCCGTCGAAGATGAACTGGGCCAGAACCC
>JAFWEY010000061.1 GCA_017512675.1 Clostridia bacterium
CTCTGATTCAGGTTATTCAGCTGCCGCTTCCGTGCGGGGATAGATGCTGACCTGCTTGCGGTCTCTGCCGAGGCGCTCGAAACGCACGACACCGTCGATCTTCGCGTACAGGGTATCATCGCTGCCCTTTCCGACGTTCAGACCGGGATGGATCTTCGTTCCGCGCTGGCGGACCAGGATGCTTCCGCCCGTAACGAACTGCCCGTCGCCACGCTTGGTGCCCAGGCGCTGCGCATGGCTGTCACGCCCGTTGCGGGAGGAGCCCATGCCCTTTTTATGCGCAAAGAGCTGAAGGTTCAACCGGAACATACTTTTCCCTCCGTTCTTACGAGACTACCCGAAAATACTCGGGATACTGTCGTTCAATTTCCACCAGTTCCTCTTCCAGCGCCCGGAAGAAAGGCTGTGCCTTTTCCGGATCGGAGGCTGTAAAGCGCATTCTGCCTTTTTTCGCGTCATGATGCGATTTGCACCGGATTCCCAACACCTGCTCGATGCCGAGCATCGCCATATGGGACGCCGTTGAAACCGCGCTGCAGACGATGTCGCTTCCCGCTTCAGCATATCCGCTGTGACCGGCTATGTCGAAGCCGTCGATCAGTTCTCCGCTGCGGTGGAAGATGCAGGTGGTCATCAGCCTACGAACGTAATTTCGACCTTTGTGAACGGCTGACGATGTCCCTGTTTCTTGCGGGAATTCTTCTTGGACTTATACTTCATCAGCACGACCTTGGCGCCTTTGACCTGCTTGACCACCTTGCCGGTGACCTTTGCGCCTTCCACCACGGGCGCGCCGATGACGGCGCCGTCGTCCTTGCCAAGCAGCAGAACGTCAAAATTGACTTCCGCGCCATCCTCTTCGTTCAGCTTCTCGATGTAGATCACATCGCCCTGCTGGACACGGTACTGCTTGCCACCCGTCTGAATGACTGCGTACACGCAATACACCTCCATTTCAAGAAGTACTCGCCGGAAGCAGGCCATATTTTGACATATGTTAAAAAGCCTCTTCCGAGCGGCTTACCGAGGCAGTATATCCGATTCCGCGTCTTCTGTCAACCGCAGAGCCTGTTCCGAAGATGTTAAATGTCTTGGCACCCACGATACCGTATCGTCCCCGCACCCGGCCGCGCTGTTCACCGCGATGTACGGGAACGAAAGCGATATGACGATACAGTAAAGGAATGCTTCCCGGGATCGCGCCGGCCGTTCCGTTCCGGTCGAAAGGCGGCGTACGCGTTCCCGCGGGCGCCGCCTTTCTGCCGATCCGCAGCATGCAGGGCCAAAATCCGCTTCAGCAGGTCTCAGAAGCGCACTTCGACCCGCCTTCCCAGCCTGTCACAGAGCTCCGGGCAAACGATCCACGCGGTAAAGAGCCCGTCCTCATCCGGTCCCGCGACCGATTCGACGGTACCGGCGGCAGTCGTTTCTTCCTTGCCGGCGGCCGCCGAGCATTCGACCTTTGCCCCTGTGCGCAGCGCGCCCGCCGCCGATTCCCCGATCTTTACGGCGATCCGGATGTCCCCGTACGCGGCGACCGCACCGATAATCTGTCCGTCCGTCACCGTATCGCCTGCGGCTGCGTTCAGTTCCCGCACGATGCCGTCCGCGGGAGATGAAATCGTCCCGGTCTCACCGGAAACGTACGTGTAGAGAAGCTGCCCTTTTTCGACCTGTGCGCCCTTGACCACATACACTTCGCCGATCGTGCCTTCGCATTCGTAACCGATCGCCTCTGCGGCCACTACGGTTCCCTTGCCGACGCACTGCTTCTTTGAAAAATCCGCGCTGCGATAGAGTTTCACCGTTTCGCCGATCTGGAACTCTCCGCCGAACGGCTCCACCAGATAATCGTCTTCCTCCATCAGCGTAATCGTGCCGATCCCGCGGTGGGTCCCGTTTGCCGTACAGCGTATATAGACCGTTTCCCCGGAATGCGGAAACATCGTTTCAGCCGTTTCATACGCGTCGTCGGCGGTGCAGTAAACCGTATAGCGGCAGTCCGGGGTGATCTGCAGCGCGGTTCCGCTGGCCCTCTGACCGGCGCGAATGTTCAGCGACGCGATTTTCCCGTCCTGTTCGGCGAAAACCCTGGTCTCGCAGATTCTTCCGATCGTTTCGCCCGCCGAGACCCTCTGCCCCGCTTCAGCAGCAAGAGATTCGAGAATGCCTGTGCTTTGCGCGACGATGGGCACGGTATTGTGCACGCCGGTCGTACCGTTCGCGATCTCCGCGCATGCCGGCGAGCACGCCAGCGTCAATGCCATCAAATACAAAAGAAATCGTTTCATGTTTCCCTCTCTCCGGGGCGATCATCCGTCACGCGGCAGCCAGCAAGGCGTACGGACAGCCCGTCAGCCTGCCTTTTCTTCCAGTTCGCCGTTTTCGTTCAGCAGATATGTGACACCTGCCACCTCAACGGTCAGTCCGTCGGCTGATACGTTATACAGGAAATCCTTCCGGACACAGCCCTTGCTGCGCAGCCGGTCGTAAAGCCTTCCGGAAAGCGCGATGTCCGTCGAAAGCCCGTATACTTCTCCGTCATCCATCGTGAGGCAGATCCGTTCGACGCCGCTGCGGTTCAGCGTGCTGAGCGCGTCGCCCGCCAGCACCCACGTTCGGCTTTGCTCCGCAGGCGTCAGCGTCAGCGTGCCTTCGCTGTCCGACGACACGGTAAAATACGTGCGTCCGGCGTCCAGCCAGACATTCAGGATCTCTCCCGACAGCGTCAGCCTGCGCATTTTGCCGTC
>JAFWEY010000062.1 GCA_017512675.1 Clostridia bacterium
AGTATTATTATAAAGTCGTTGTAAATACGACGGGTTCGCAGGATGCGGGAGCATAGCTCAGCTGGGAGAGCATCTGCCTTACAAGCAGAGGGTCACAGGTTCAAGTCCTGTTGTTCCCACCATATGGCCAAGTAGTTCAGTTGGTTAGAATGCCAGCCTGTCACGCTGGAGGTCAAGGGTTCGAGCCCCTTCTTGGTCGCCATTCGCCTTGGTAGCTCAGCTGGTAGAGCAGCAGACTGAAAATCTGCGTGTCGGTGGTTCGACTCCGCCCCAAGGCACCATTTGCGGTAGTAGCTCAGTTGGTAGAGCGCCACCTTGCCAAGGTGGAGGTCGCGAGTCCGAGTCTCGTCTACCGCTCCATTTTTTTGATCCCGGTGCCATAGCCAAGTGGTAAGGCAAAGGTCTGCAAAACCTTCATTCCCCGGTTCGAATCCGGGTGGCACCTCCAAAGCCCGCCTGAAATACGGCGGGCTTTTTTTGATCCGCAAGCCGCGCGGCCGTGTCTTCCCCCGGGCCGCCTGTTCAAATTCCCCTGCGCGTTTTCCGGATACGCCCGTTTCTTCGGAAGCGCCGGATTCGCATGCCGGTCCGACGCCGTTTTCTCAGCCTTCATCCCCCTTGCCTGTGCTCCCTCCCGCCCGGACAGGCCCGGAAAGCCGCGGCTTCTCCGTTCGGCGGGACGCCGGCAAAACCGCCGCCATATGTTATGGCCTTGAAAAGGAATGCCGTCACACCGCGGCTTTTGTTAAATTCATTTTAGCTTTTATCGATATGTTGACAGCCCCGGCGCCGTATGGTATATTGACATCAGATTGGTCTTGCCAGATGATACCAATTAATCGGAGGCGCGGAATGAAAGTCTTCCAGAAGGGTTTCAATTACTCGCAGGACGGCCGGGGCAACCGGTTGATTCTGCATCTGCAGGGCTGCAATATGCGCTGTCCCTGGTGCTCCAACCCGGAAGGCATTCCGGCGGGCGGCGCGCTGATGACCGACGAATCCCGGCTGCGGGAGGACGTCTGCCCGCACGGGGCGATTCGCGAAAGGGCGCTGAATCGGGAGATTTGCCGGAATTGCGCGGACCGTCCCTGTCTGCGCATGCGCGGCCAGAGGGGCGTTCGCCTGTCCTGCAGCGAGATTTCCGTCGAGGAGCTTTTGCGGGAATGCGTGTCAGGCCTTCCGATGTATTTCGACGGCGGCGGCGTGACGCTGACGGGCGGCGAGGTCAGCCTGCAGTTTGAGGAGGCTGCGGAATTGCTCGAAGGGCTGGGCAAGGCGGGCGTTCACCGGGCAATTGAGACAAACGGCACCCATCCGCGCCTCGCGGAATGGATTCCGCTGGTGGATCAGTGGATTATGGACGTCAAGCATTACGACGACGAGAAGCACAAATCCGTCACCGGCGTTTCGAACCGTACGATCCTCTCAAATCTCGAAACGGTTTCCGCGGTGCACCGGGATATGCTGGTCCGCGTGCCGCTGATCCCGGGCTTCAACGATTCACAGGCGGATGCCGAGGGCTTTGCCCGGCTGTTCTCCGGGAAACTGAAGGGAAGCGGCGCAAAGGTGGAGTTTTTGTCCTATCACGAGTACGGAAAAGCCAAATGGGCCCAGTGCGGTCTTTCGTACCCGATGCCGAACGCGCGCATCGCGCCCGGAACCGTAGAGATGTTCGAAAGCGCGCTCGCGCGCTGCCATATTCCGACCATCAGAACCTGAACCGTGCGATCATCGACGAGGAGGAACCCATGATGAAAATCGAAAACCTGCTGAATCCGGAACAAATCACCGCGCTGGCAAAGGAACGCTTTCGGGAAGAGCGCTCGCTCAACCATTTGGAAGGGTGGTTCCTCGCGCGGGAAATCGCGATGGAATGTGACGAAGCCTTTCAAGGCGATCCCGACGCGGTGCGCATCGGGAAGACGTTAAAGGAGGTCGCCTCCAGGATTCCGCTGACGCTGGGCGATTACCACCTGTTTGCCGGAACCCAGGACGACGCGTTCGCGCGTTCCTACGCGCTGATCAATCCCAACTTCACCGTCAGGACCTTCGCGGGCTACTGCGATCCGGTCGCGGTATTCGGCGATATCGACCCGACCGACGAAATTCCTTCCGAGCGCATCGCGCGCGTCAAAGAATACTACTCCCACAACGATTTCGCCAGGGCGCTGACGGAAGCGTACAATCCCGTCGAAAGCCTGACCGGCGAAGCGGTGTTCTTTCTGGAGCAGGTTACCGGACACGTCATTCCGGACGTGCGCCGTTATCTGAAGGAGGGCGCGCTGGCGATTCAGGCGGAGATCGCTTCCCGCCGCGCGGCGGAAAGCGACGCCGGGAAGCAATCCGTTTACCGGGCAATGGATCTGTCCATCGACGCACTTTTGATCCTCGCCGGACGCTATCGCGAGCTGGCGCTCAGGAAAGCGGAAGAAAGCGACGGGGAAATGAAAGCCCGGTTCCTTCTGATGGCCCAAACGCTCGAAAAGGTGCCCGCCCGCGGCGCGTCGAACCTGTTCGAAGCCATTCAGTCCTTCCTGCTGGTGTGGCAGACGATGTGCCTCGAGCAGACGCCGAACCCGTACGCGTTTTCCGTCGGCAACGCCGACCGCATCTTCGAACCGTACCGCGCGATGGAAGACACCGGACGCGATTGCGCCGCCGCGCTGTTCAAGCACATGCTGGTATTCTTCAACGTCGCCGACCGCAGCTGGGCGATTTCCCAGAACCTGATCATCGGCGGGCGCGACGTACAGGGAAACGACCTGACAAATCCTTCCTCCTACGCGCTGTTTGACGCCTATTACGACATGAACCTGCCGCAGCCGATTCTCTCGGTCAAGCTGCACCGGAACACGCCGGAGGAACTGTACCGCGAAATGGGAAGGTTTTTCTTCACTCCCGGCGTGCTGACCCCGTCGCTGTTCAACGATGACTCGCTGTTCGAAATCCTGAAGGCCCACGGCGTGGACGAGGCCGATCTTCCGGATTATTCGATCGCCGGCTGCCAGGAACCGCTGATCATGGGCAAGGACAACGGCAATACCACCAATACCTGGCTCAACCTGCCCAAGGTGCTGGAACTGGTGCTGCAGGACGGAAAATCCGAAATCACCGGCCGGCAGCTGGGGCGCATCTGGAAGGAAATGGGCTGCTTAAGCAGCCTGGACCTGCTGAAGAACATCCGCGAAATCTATTGGAAAGAGCTTGATCTGTACATCGACCGGATGACGGACGCGGCAAACGCGGCGACCCGCGCCATTTCTCTGTATCAGGTGCCGTTCCTCTCCTCGATGATGGGCGGAATCGAAAGCGGCATCGATATGCGCGACGTGCGCCGGCAGGGCACCAAATACAACGGCAGCGGCTGCCTGATTCACGGCATGAACGTGCTGGCGGATTCTTTCATCGCCATTGACACGCTCCTCGAAGAGAGGCCGCAGGATGCGGACCGCATGCTGGAGGCGCTGCGCACAAACTTCGCGCACGATGAGGAGATGCACCAGTACCTGCTCGGCTGCGACAAATTCGGCAATCATCTGGAAAAGGTGGACCGCGAAGCGGCGGAGGTCGCGCGCCTCTCGGCGGAAAAAGTCGCCGCGCGCAGGAACGATCTCGGCAATCCGTTCCGTCCGGACTTCTCCTCTCCGTCCACCCATCTGATGTACGGTTACTGGGTCGGCGCGACGCCGGACGGCCGCATGGCCCGGGAAATGCTGAACTACGGCGTGGACCCGCTGTTCGGGGACGCCTCCGGCGGCCTGGGCGTCCGCATGCTGTCCGGCCGGAATCTGCCCTACGAACTGATGAACGGGGGCTATGCCTCCCATTTCGGCATCGATCCGGGGTATTTCCGCGGCGCGACCTATGAAGACAAGGGGCTGGAATTCAGGGACAAGATTTTCACGCCGCTGTTCTTCAATCCCTTCGACAAGGACAGGATTTCCCCGTTCTATCTGTACGTCAACGTGACGACGCCGGAAATGCTGCGCAAGGTGCTGGCAAACCCGAAGAAATACGCGCCCAGCGGCGTATACATCGTGCGCATTCACGGCACGTTCGTCAACTTCCTCGATCTGTCCCCCGAGATTCAGGAGGACATCATCAAGCGCCTGGATCCCCGTTCCACCGCGCTGAGCGCGTAAGGGCGGCGGGCATGGAGAAGGAGAATGAAACCCTTTCACTGTACGAATCGGTAAAGCTGGCGATCTGCCGCGGCATCTATGAAGGGACATGGCAGGACGGCGAGCGGATTCCGACCGAGCGGCGGCTCACCGAAACGCTCGGCGTAAGCCGCATTACCGTGCGCAAGGCGCTGGAACAGATGGAAAAGGAAGGCGTGATCGAGCGCACCCAGGGCAGCGGGACCCGCGTAACCCTGAAGTGTGAAGCGCACAGCGGGAGCATGGACATCATCACGCTGATCGCTCCCGCCCACAACGCCTTCTTTTCCCGGCTGATCGACGCGATCGAGCTGCGGGCCGAACAGGAGGATGCGCTGGTTCTGTACCGGCAGAAGCCGGACGGGATGACTCTGGCGCAATGCCTGTTCCGCATCTACGAAAAGGGCCTGCGCAACGTGATCCTCTGGAAGGAGGGCATGGATCTTCCCCCGGAAGCGATGAAGCGGCTGTGCGCGCTGGGCATGCGCATGGTCCTCTTCGACAGCACGCGGCATACGCCGTACGCGGACGCGGTGACGCTGGACAACCCCGACGCGGTCAGACGGCTGATTGAATGCCTGCGCGCGCGCGGATGCCGCCGTCCGGCATACGTCGGCTGGGACGCGGCGGAGATCGACAGCGTGCCGGAGCGGGAAAACGCGTTCCGGACGCTGTGCCCGCAGGGAACCGTCGTCAGGGTTCCCTACCTCTACCATAGCAGGCCGGAGGACATCCCGCCCGAAACCCGCCGGCGGCTGCTGGAGCAAACCGCGTCCTGCGACGGGTTTCTCTTCGGCGTGGGCGAGCTCGCCGCCGCGCTGCTCTCCTCTGCCGAAAGCGGACCCCGCCGCCCCGCCGCGGCGATCGGCGGCGCGCCGGGCGTACGGGAAACGGACATGCTGATTCTCGAGCAGGATTTTCCCGGCATGGCGGAAAAGATGTTTGAGCTTTTGAAAACACAGAACACGTCAGGCAGCGGTTGGCAGGCGGGAACATACCGCCTTCCCGGCCTGTGCGCTTTCGGAATGAAAGGAGAAGAAGGATCATGAGAGTACTCGGCGTTGACATGGGAACCACGACCATCAGCATCGTGCTGGCGGACTGCAGCAGCGGCACCATTCTCGAAAAGCGCACCATTTCCCACGGCGCGTTTATTCAGGGCGGCGCGCCGTACCACAAGATTCAGGACGCGGACAGGATGGTGCAAATCGTCTCCGACACCGTCGGGGAGATGCAGTCCCGCTGCGGCAAGGCCCAGGGGATCGGCTTCAGCGGTCAGATGCACGGGATGCTCTACATCGACAGAGACGGAAATGCGGTCAGCCCGCTGTACACCTGGCAGGACGGTTCCGGCAACGTGCCGGTCGACGGCGGAAAAACGTGCTCTCAGATTCTCGGCGAAAGCGTCGGAGCGGCAAGCTCCGGGTTCGGATTGACGACGCACTTTTATCTGCAGAAAACCGGCGCGATCCCCGCAAACGCGTGGAAGATGGTCACGATCAGCGATTATGCGGCAATGCGTCTCACTGGCCGCAAATCGCCGCTGATCGGCCGCGACATGGCCGCCAGCTGGGGATGCTTTGATCTGGAAAACGGCGCGTTCCGTTTGGCCGCGCTCGAACGGGCCGGCGTGGATACCGCATTTCTCCCGGAGGTGACCGGAAGCCATTCGGTCGCCGGGGAAACCGCGGGCGGCTGCGCGGTTTTGTGTTCTCTGGGCGACAACCAGGCAAGCGTCATCGGCTCGCTGGACGATATGAACAGCAGTGTGCTTCTGAATATCGGCACCGGCAGCCAGGTGTCTTTGGGCTGTGACCGGTTCCTCGATCTTTCCGGCTCCATCGACCTGCGCCCCTGCGGGGAAACAGGCTTTATCCTGGTGGGATCCGGCCTGTGCGGAGGGCGCGCCTACGCGATGCTGGAGAAATTCTACGAAACGGTTCCCGGGATGGAAAAGAGCGATCTTTACGCCGCGATGCAGACGCAGGCGGAGGAGTTCCTGAAAACCCACGGGAAGAACGCCGCCTGGCAGGTGCGCACCACCTTCTCCGGCACGCGGCACAATCCGGATGAGCGCGGCAGCATCCAGGGCATCGGCATCGAAAACTTCACGCCCGGAGCCATGACCGTCGGCGTGATGCAGGGCATTCTGGGTGAATTGTATGAAGAGTACGTCGAGATGTGCAGGGTGCTGAACCGAAAAGCCGCGCATCTGGTCGGTTCCGGAAACGGCATTCGCAGGAACCCGCTGATGCGGCAGCTGGCGGAAGAGATGTTCGCCCTGCCGCTGCGCGTCCCCGCACACGAGGAGGAAGCCGCGTTCGGCGCGGCGCTGTGCGCGATGGAGCGCATCGGCGCGGTGCCTTCTCTGGCCGACGCGCAGAAGATGATCCGGTACCTGTAACCGGTTCGGCAATCCCGCGCAAATGAGGCAGCCGGCCGGCAAGCGGGTTTTGCGTTTCTGCAGATTTCGGGGGCTTCCCGAGGGAAATCGGAGATTCCCGGGAAAACGAACGGCACAGAAGGCGCTGCCTGGCGCGCCGGGGAATTGTGCGGGATTCCCTTTACAAAGCGAGCCTTTCCACTTCGCACACGTTCAGAACTGAGCCCTCGACCCGGAAGCGGACGTCCCATCCCGCGAACGGGAACCCGTAAACCCGGTTCGGATCATCCTGATAAGCCGGACGCGGATCGGCAGCCAACATCGCCGTGAGCGCCCGGCGTTTTTCCGCCGGAATCCGCTTGAGCAGTTCTTCGGGGAAGACCACCCGCAGGCGGTCTTCCCTCTGTTCGTCCGCAAAGGATCCGCAGGCCTCCGGCCGGCAATCGCTCACCGGAAGATATGGCTTTATGTCATAAATCGGGGTGCCGTCCATCAGGTCCGCGCCGGCGATCAGCAGCACCGGGCCCTGTGTCCTGCGATACTCGATGCCCTTCAGCCGCACGCAGGACAGCCTGATCGGATTCGGCCGGTACGGGGAACGCGTTGCGAACACGCCGAGCCGGCGGTTGCCGCCCAGCCGCGGCGGCCGCACCGTCGCAGACCAGGTATCGCGCCTCGCCTCGGAGAATTGCCACAGCAGCCAGATATGGGTAAATCCGTCCAGCCCGCGCACTGCGTCGGGGTTCCGATACGGCTTTTCGAAGATCACTTCCCCTTCGAGTTCTTCCGCCAGCCCGCTCTGGCGCGGAATGCCGAAGCACGAAGCAAAATCCGTACGCGCCGTGGCAATGACCGTCATTTCCACGAATCCAACCTCCTGAGCAGCGGAACCGGCCCATTCTCCCGCATTTCCAGCGTCGCGTAGCAGCCGCTCATCAGCGCTCCGGGATTGACCAGCAGCACGCCGCCGTCGCGCTCGACCTGCGGAACGTGGGTGTGTCCGAACAGCGCGATCTGCGCTCCGGCCTCCTGCGCGCGCATCGAAAGGCGGAAGAGCCCGAATTTTACCTGCAGGCGGTGTCCGTGGCACAAAAGAATCCTGTACCCCGCGCAGTGCGTAATGATCTCGTCAGGCGCGTCGTCCCTGCCGTCGCAGTTGCCGCGGACGAACAGAAAAGGCCTGCCGCTCATCTCCTGCATGCGGCGCGCGTCCCAGCTGTGGTCCCCCAGGTGCACGATCAGATCGCAGTCCCGCAGCAGCAGAAGCACCCGCTCCATGTTGGATGTTGCACCGTGGCTGTCCGATACGATCCCCAGCCGGATCACGATTCCTCCTCCAGCTTTTCAAGAAGCGCCCGGATCGCCCTTGCCCGATGCGATATCCGGTTCTTTGCGTCCAGATCCGCCTGCGCAAAGGTTATTCCCAGATCATCCGACAAAAACAGCGGATCGTATCCGAAGCCTCCGGTGCCGACATAGGCACGCAGGATTTTCCCTTCGCATTTTCCGCCCGCGAGGATCGGCTCGCGGCCGGGCCGGCAAAGCGCCATTACGCATTCGTACCGCGCGGTGCGCCGATCGTCCGGCACCTGCTCCATTTCCTTGAGCAGCAGCCTATTGTTGGCTTCGTCGTCGCCGTGCACCCCGGCATAGCGCGCGGAATGAACGCCGGGGCGCCCGTTCAGCGCGTCCACCGAAAGCCCGGAATCGTCGGCTGCCGCCGCGCATCCGCTGGCCTGCATCAGCGCGTTCGCCTTGATCAGCGCGTTTTCCGCAAAGGTTTCGCCGTTTTCCTCCACTTCGATGTCAAAGCCGGCTTCCTTCATCGAAATCACATCGAAGCGGTCGCCCAGCAGCATGCGCATTTCCTTCAGCTTGCCGAAATTGCCGCTGGCGAGAATCAGCCTGGGCTTTTTGCCGATCACGCCGGCAGTATCGCCGAGCGCGTCCAGCTGCGCGTCCATCAGCTCCCGGATTCCATCCTGCGCCTGCGCAAGCAGCTGATCCAGCTCCGGCCTTGAAAAGGTGCGTCCCTCGCCGGTGCCCTGCACCTCCACGAACTCCATCCTGCCGTCCGGACTGCGGGTCATGACCACGTTCATGTCCACCTGTGCGCCTTTGTCCTCCTGATAGGCCAGATCGGTCAGCAGCTGATTGTCCACCACGCCGACGGACACCGCCGCCAGCTGCGTTACCACCGGCGAGTCGGCAATCCTGCCTTCATCCAGCAGCTTCTTCACCGCCAGGCACAGCGCGACAAAAGCGCCGGTCATGGCTGCGGTTCGGGTTCCTCCGTCCGCCTGCAGCACATCGCAGTCCAGATAAACCGTTCTTTCCCCCAGCCGGCTCAGATCGCAGCACGCCCGGAGCGCGCGGCCGATCAGCCGCTGGATCTCCACGGAACGCCCGTCCTTTTTGATTCCGTCCCGCGCCTTTCGGGTCGGCGTCGCCCCGGGCAGCATCGCGTATTCAGCCGTCAGCCATCCCAGCCCCGATCCCTTTCGGAAAGCCGGAACCCCTTCCTCCACCGACGCCGTGCACAGCACCCGCGTGCGGCCGCATTCGATCAGGCATGAGCCTGCCGCCATCTCCGTGAAGCCCGGATGCATGCATACCGGCCGGAGCTCTGTATTCTCCCGTCCGTCAAATCGCACTTTCTGATTCCCCTTCGCTTGTGTCGTTTGTCTTCGAAACCCTTCGTCAGGCCAGACCGCAGATCCCGTCGATCCTTTGCAGTTCCTCCGGAGTAAAGCCCGCGCCCGCCGCCGCGCGGACGTTGACGCGAATCTGCGCCGCGGAGGACGCGCCGATCAGAACGCTGGTGACATCCCCGTCCTTCAGAATCCACCGGAGCGCCATCTCCGCCAGCGTTTGCCCTCTTTCCGCCGCAAGGCCGTTCAGGCTGCGAATCTGATCCAGCCGCCCGGCGGTCAGGGCGGCTTCCTTCAGGAAGCGCCCGTCCCTGCGGATTCTGCTGTCCTGCGGAATCCCGTTCAGATAACGGTCCGTCAAAAGGCCCTGTGCCAGCGGACTGAAGGCGATGATCCCCTTGCCCAGACGGCGGGACGTCTCCTTGAGGCCGTTGTTCTCGATCGTCCTGTCGAAGATCGAATAGCGGTTCTGATTGATGACGAACGGCACCCGCAAGTCCGACAGAATCCGTTCCGCTTCGGCGAGCCTCTCCCCGTCGTAATTGGAAAGCCCGGCGTACAGCGCCTTGCCGCTCGCGACCGCCTGCGCCAGCGCGCCCATCGTTTCTTCCAGCGGCGTTTCGGGATCCATCCGATGATGATAGAAGATATCGACATAATCGAGACCCATGCGCCTGAGGCTCTGATCCAGCGACGCAAGGAGATATTTGCGGCTTCCCCAGTTCCCGTAAGGCCCCGGCCACATATCGTAGCCTGCCTTTGTGCTGATGATCAGCTCGTCGCGCCAGGGCATGAGATCGGCCTTCAGGATGCGCCCGAAGTTCTGTTCGGCGCTCCCGTACGGAGGCCCGTAATTGTTGGCCAGATCAAAGTGCGTGATGCCCAGATCGAATGCCGCGCGGCACATATCGCGCATGGTTTCAAGCTCCGACGTCTCCCCGAAGTTGTGCCACAAGCCCAGGGAAACCGCCGGAAGCTTCAGGCCGCTGCGGCCCGCGCGGTTGTATTGCATCGCATCGTAGCGCCCTTCAGCCGGTGTATACATCGTTCACTCCCCCCTGCC
>JAFWEY010000063.1 GCA_017512675.1 Clostridia bacterium
AGAGCCGACCGAAGAGCCGACCGAGGAGCCGGAGGAAGAGCCGACGGAAGAGCCGACCGAGGAACCGGAGGAAGAGCCGACCGAGGAGCCGGAGGAAGAGCCGACCGAGGAGCCGGAGGAAGAGCCGACCGAGGAGCCGGAGGAAGAGCCGACCGAGGAGCCGGAGGAAGAGCCGACCGAAGAGCCGACTGAGGAGCCGGCCGAGGAGCCGGCTGAGGAGCCGGCCGAAGAGACCGCAAAGGTCACCGCGGCGGTGGACGCCAGCGTGCGCGTGTCGGCGGACGGCCTGAGCGAAATCTTCACGACGATTCCGGAAGGCACGGAGCTGACGGTGATCGGCGTGGACGGTGACTGGGTGGCCGTGGAAGTGGAAATCGACGGCGTCGTGACGCGCGGCTACATCTATAAGGACGAAATCGAGGGCATCGATTTCGAGCAGGAAGAAGAAGAGGAAACCGTGAAAGACGCGGCGGATCCGACGGCGAAGATGAAGGTGACGGTGTTCACCTCCCGCCGCACGGTGATGAAGCCGGGCGAAACGGTGCGCCTGACGAGCAAAATCGAAGGCTTCGACGGGTACGAGATCAAGTACCAGTGGGAGTGCGACAAGGGCAGCGGCTTCCAGGAGATCGACGGAGCGAACGGCGACAGCTATTCGTTCCAGGCGAGCAGGGAAAGCCTCGCCTGGAACTGGCGCCTGAACGTCTATTACAGGTAACGAAAGCGCGAAAGCGCGGCACGCTGCGGGGAGCAGAACGTGCCGCGCCTTCGGCGCAATTGGCCGGGCCTGCGCGGGCCTTCCCTGCGGAACCCGGCAATCCGCTTTGGGAGCGGCGCACGCGCCGCCCGCGAAACCCCGCGGGAACGAACCCCGTTTGGAACCGAAAAGCGATCAGTGGACAGTGATCAGCATCACGCCGCTGACCACTGACCACTGATCACTGACACAAAGGAAAGACATTCCCCAACCATTAAGGGAGGATAAACTGATGACAAGCTATTCTTACAGATCCGGAAAGAGACTGATCGCCATCCTGATGACGGTGCTGCTGCTCTTCCAGTCGTCGCCGCTGAACGTGCTGGCGACCGCGCTGGCGGAGAACACGGCGCAGGAGCAGGAGGCATCGAAAAACGCCCCCGGCAAGTGGAAGCTGGGCGCGAATGACGACGTGCGCGGCGAAACGACCTGGGAGGTTACGTTCCGGCCCGCGAACGACCCCACCAATCCGGAAACGTTCTACGTAGCGGACGGCGGAACACTGGGGTCCCAGCTGCCGAGCGCTTCCGACGGCATGTGCTGGAGGAATAATACCGGCGCCACGATCACCGAGGACTACGTGGTCACGGAAAACATGGAAGTTTTCGAAGCGGAATGGAATGCCGAAGGATTCTACACGGTCAACTTCCGCAACCGTGACTTCGTTGTCATTCACACCTATCATGTCGCACACAGCCACCCCCTCGCAAACTTCCCCCCGGTAATCGATCAGGACGGCTATAATGCCTACTGGGCGATCGGCAGTCAGACCGGCGGGCAGTCCGGTTGGGAGGCGGGGGATCGCGTCCAAGCGCCCTTCGAACCGAATCAGGATACGGATATCATTCCCGATTACGAACCCATCCAGTACACCGCGCGCTTCCTGAAGGAAGACGAATCGGTTCTGCAGGATGTGGAAGTCGACGTGACGTCCTCCTACTATCTGAACGATATCCCTGCTGTGCCCGAAAAGGCCGGTTATACCGCAAAGTGGGTATACGGCGATCCTGCGGCCGATTTCAACAACAGGGTCAATATCAAGGAAAACGCCGGGACGGACAAGGTGCTCTACATCCGGCCCGCGTATGAACAGAACATCTTCACCGTCACCTATACGGTGGACGGCGAGGAATACGAAACCGACACCTATTACACCGGCGATACCCTGTCCCTGCCCGCGGATCCGGTGGTCGAGGGCAAGGAATTCATCGGCTGGTTTGAAGGCGATACCCAGCATGCCAACGGCGAACCCGTCACCTCCGATCTCGATCTCGTGGCGAAATTCGACGATGAGCTCTCTGTCACGTTCATCGTAAAAGCCGAAGACACGGGCTCCGGCGACGACGAGCGCCTGCATCAGTATTTCCGCAGGTCCGGCGAAGCGATCGAAGTGCTGCCGCAGAATCCGTTTATCGCGGGAAAGGTCTTCGAAAAATGGGTCCGGGAAGACACCGGAGAACAAGTAACCGCTGAAACGGTCGTAGAGGAAAGCTTTGTTGCCGTCGCCGTGTTCCGCGAGATCACGGTTTACTCCATTACCGCGGAGTATTACTACATCGGCAACAGCGGCGAAGTCGTCTTCAATAGGGACCTGATGCAGGTCGAGGAGAAGGATCTTCCGTACACGATTACGGCGCCTTCCACGACGCAGACCCATCCCGACGAGGTTTCGGGCGCGCCGATCTATTACCCGTCGACCCCGACGGTCGAAGTGGAGCTGGACGATTTCGACACCGACCATAACGCCACCGTGCGGATCCAGTATGTGGCCTACACGGCGGAATACGATTTCGTCTACAAGCTGAAGAACCTGACCGGCAACGGCTATACGGAAATCGAGCGTACCCACGTCTACGGCGTTCTGAACAGCTATGTCACGCCGGCGGTCAAAACCTACGATTACGCGGAGCTGGAGCAGGTGCAGGGCGCGACGATTAACCAGGCGTCCGGCCAGGAACTGGATGTTCTCTATACCCGCAAGCATTTCCAGCTCACCTACGAAACCAACGGCGGCAGCTACGTCGCCGGCGTCACGGTTCCGTACGGCACGCAGCAGGCGGTCACGGCCGAGGTGCCGACCAGAACCGGTTATACCTTCGCCGGCTGGTATCTGGACGAGGGCCTGACCCAGCGTGCGGGTTCCACCGTGCAGGTGAACGGCGACACCACCCTCTACGCGAAGTGGACGGGCAATACGGTGGACTATACCATCGTGTACATGTTCGAAAAGTTCAACGACGCGGGCACGGCATCCAGCTACGTCTTCGACTCGTCTGAAACGGGCCGCGGCACAGTCGGCGCAACGGTCGTTGCCACTGACAGCTCGATCCCGAATAAGACAAAGAAAGGCTGGGAGAAAGATACTGCCAGGAACTCAACATCCAGTGTTGTCATTACAGCGGACGGCAGCGCTGTGCTGATGGTGTATTACAAGCTGACAACATATACATTTACCTTTACCATCAATAGCAGCAGCAACAACAACAGATACCGGATGACCATTAAAGGAACGACTTATCGAGGCAGTGATAAGTATAGTTTTACCGCTAAGCTGGGTCAGGACGTCTCTGCCGATTGGCCGAGCAACGGCGGAAACGCAACAATATGGGATAATAACAACGATTACTATTTCTATTATTGGAATTGCCAGTCGACGGGCTATGCTTCAAAAATACTTCGAATCACTGAAGCGTTGTTACCGAACTCCGGGACAAATGTATCGGTTACCGGCACCTGGAGAACCACTAGCGGCACGATACCGGTGAACTATTATCTCCAGAATGCTGATGATGACGGGTACACCCTTTCGACCTTGTACAGCCAAACCGCCCCGTCCGGCAGTTATAGCCCCAAAGAGATTGCCGGCTATACCTATGATCATGAGGAGAATACAACATCAGGTCCTTGGTATAATCAAACGATTACAGCATACAATTTCTACTACAACCGGCATGCCTACAAGATTGAGTACTATCACGGCACGGACAAGCTCAAGACGATTTCAAATGTTAAGTACGATGCTACGATTACCGGCAGCACCTATAACTGGACGCCTACCAGGGCAGAGTGCGGAGTAGACAGCGATTACATATGGGGCGGCTGGTATAACAACGCGGCGTGTGAAGGGACACCTTACTCCTTTGGCAAAATGCCTGCTGGTGCCAGCAACGGCAGTGTTGCACTGGTACTGTACGCCAAGTGGAACGCGCCGACGTACACCGTAACCTTTGTCGACGGTGCCAATACCTCGACGGTATACGACAGCAAAACCGTAGAGAAGTATAAGAAGGTTTCCGCGCCGGAGACCAGCCCGACGAAGTCCGGTTATGTCTTCGACGGCTGGTATACCACCGCGGGCGGGGAGACGCTCTATGACTGGAACAACCAGATCACGGAGGACACCACGATCTATGCCCACTGGACGCGGGCGACGCTGAGCTACACCGTCCATTATGTGGACGAAGACGGAAACCCGGTGGCCGACGACAAGACCGTGACCAACCCGAACTTTGTCGTGGGACAGAGGATCACCGAACAGGCGATCGCCGTCGCGGGCT
The DNA here is from genome assembly GCA_017512675.1 of Clostridia bacterium. Classification (GTDB taxonomy): domain Bacteria; phylum Bacillota; class Clostridia; order Christensenellales; family Aristaeellaceae; genus RGIG5678. The sequence goes on from JAFWEY010000063.1 coordinate 4,315, forward strand.
TCCGGCCCAATGTGAGCAGCCAGGAACTCGTACTTGCGGAGTCGGGCAACACGCTCACCTTCGTCTATACCCATAAAGCCGCTACCACCAGTTACAGGGTGAAGTACATCATCGATCCGTCTGAAACCATAGGCGGCGGTTTCCAGGTGCACGAGGACCTGGTGGTTGAAAACGTACAGGGAGATACGGCGTCCGTCATCGAGACGGCGGCGGCGGTGAATTATTCCGCGCTCTACGCCGAACATCCGGAGCTCGACGGCATCGAGTTCTTCCCGGACGAAGTGGAGAAGACGTGCGTTCTGTCGGCGGACCCTGCCCAGAATGTATTCGCCTTCTACTATTCCAGCTTCAAGAACACGGCCGTCACGGTGCACTTCGTCGACATGGACGGGAACCAGATCGCGGACAGCGACGTCCAGCGGCTGAAGGTCGGCAGAACCTTCGCGCTGAGCCGCACGCCGATCGCGGGCTGGGAACTGAACAAAGCGGTCGAGGGAACCGCCTATAACGGAACTGCGGCGCTCAATTCCTACAAAATCACAGACTCCTTCGGCAACGAGCGCGAGTTCACCCTCTTCTACCAGAAGAAAGTGACGATCACCGCCAACAGCTTCTCCAAGCAGTACGACGGAACGGCCCTGAAAATGCCGGCGGACATCGACGGCCAGGTGACGGTTGAAGGCCTGAAGGAAGGCCATCAGCTTACCAGCATCGGTCTTGCCTATGCCGATACGGATAACGACACGCACGACGGCCGCGTCAACGCGGGTGTCGCGAAGGTCACGCCGCAGAACGCTGTGTTCAGCGGCCCTGTGTCGGGGAATTACTACAAAGTATCCTACCTGAGCGGCACGCTGACGGTGACGCAGATCAACGTGACGATCCGCGTGGAGCCTGACCGCTGGACGGGAGTCGTATACGACGGAACCGAATACAAGGCCGGTTTCACAAATCCGGACAAAACAACCGTTGATAAGTACATTATGATCAGCCATGAAGGCTATAAGGATGCCTACCTGGATGACATTTGGGCTGCAATTCAAGGCAAGCTGCACCAAGGCGGCGCCGGCCTGGGATACTACGCGATCGCGCAGACCGATGCGGGAGATTATACTACTAACATCGGTTTGACGGAAGCCGACCTGCCGCAGAACGACAACTACAGCGTCAGCCTGTTTGTCCGCGAGTGCCGCCTGCAGATTCTGCCGGCGACGCTGAGCGTTACCACCGGCTTGGCAGGCAAGGATTACGACGGAACGCCGCTGACAGCGCCCGGCACGGCGACCTTCGGCAATCATACCGAATCGCTCACGCCCGGCGAAGAGTCATCCGTGGATCTGCTCGGCAGTGACGTAGTGACAATCACCATTACCGGCAGCCAGACGGATGTCGGCACCAGCGATAACGACTATACGATCGACTGGGGCAGCGTCAACCCGGACAACTACACGGTCAAGTCCTCCTACGGGAAGCTGACTGTGCGCGAGGCGAACCTGTCCATCGCGGTCAAGGATAAGACTGTGCCGTACAGCGGCCAGGAGCAGAGCGGATATACCGTCGACGGAGCAATCACCGGCACCGGCAGTGCGATTTCGACGGATGACTACACGGTTACGGGCCTGGCAGAAGGCGATGTCCTGACCGTCACTGGCTATACCCCCGCCACGGGAACGAATGCCGGCACCTACACCAACGGCAGCTTCGCAAACGCGGCGATCACGATCACCCGCGATGGGGAAGATGTTTCTTCCAATTACAATACGCCTGTGACGACGGCGAACGGCACGCTGACGATTGAGCCGAAGAAGGTCACGATCACGGCGAAGGACGCGAGCAAGACCTATGACGGCACTGCGCTGACGCAGCCCGAGTTCGAGACGAGCGCGCTGGCGGACGGCGACGATCATACCTTCACGGTCGTGATGACGGCAGACAGCACAATCACGAACGTCGGCACACAGCCGAACGTGATCGCGACGGTGGACGGCGTGGCGGTTGAGACCGGCGTCGAAAAGGCGATCGGCGGCTATCTGGTAACGACGGTCAACGGCGAACTTGAGATCACGAAAGATACGACAGCGATCGTGATCACGTCCGCGTCGAACGAGTGGACGTACGACGGTGAGAATCACAAGGACGAGACGTACACCGTGAAGTACGGCGACG
>JAFWEY010000064.1 GCA_017512675.1 Clostridia bacterium
CGCATACGCCGGCGCCGATCCGGTTCATCTTTGCGAAAAGACCGGTGCCGGAGACACCTTCACCCGGCGCTTTGCTGTAATCCCGGAGCGGGTGCTGGCGCAGGCGGAAGCCTTCTGCACGGAGAACCGGGTGACCATGGGCCAGTTTTTCGCTGCGGCAACGGCGGTCTTCCTGAAAAAGCAGGCCGGTTTCCCGGGGCAGAACGTATTTTTGAATTCGGTCATTCACAACCGCTTCACAGCGACAGAATTGAAAACGCCCGGCATGTTCGTCAACACCTATCCGATCGAGTACAGGCTGAACGACGGGGAGAGTTTTCTGGAAAATGTCAGGGCCAATGCCATGGCGGTTATGGGCGCGTACCGGCATCAGGCATGCACGTTCGATGAGGTGATGGACGCGGTCCGCGCAAAAGGCGGCCATCCGGCAGAGCTGGCGGATGTGTCCTTCAACTATCTTGTGCAGTCGCTGAGCGTGCCGTACCGCTTCCTCAAGTGGTACCCCACGGTTTCCCAGACCGGTTCCGTATCCATTGCGCTGACGGAACTGATGCGCAACGGTGAAATGGCGCTGATTTTTGATTACAACGTCGATAAGTTCTCCGCGGAGGAGATCGACCGGCTGATGGGCCGGTATATCCATCTGATCGGCGAACTGGCACGGGCAGAAGGACCCGTTGCACAGGTCAGCCTGCTGACGGACGAGGAGCGCCGTCAGGTGCTGGTTGAATTCAACGATACCCGCAGGGAATTTGATAAGAAGCGGACCATCGTGGAACAGTTCGAGGAGACAGCGGCCCGCCGCCGCGATCAGACGGCGGTCATCTGTGCGGACAGAACCGCCACCTACGGCGAGATCAACGCGATGGCCAACCGAATCGCTTCGGCGCTGCGGGAGGAAGGCATCGGCCCGGATGATTTTGTGGCCATGCTGACCGAAAAGAGCCCGGAGATGATCGCCGGGATTTTCGGCATCCTGAAAGCGGGCGGCGCGTACGTTCCGATCGACCCCTCCTATCCGGAGGACCGGAAAGCGTACATCCTCAACGATTGCCGGCCGCGGGCGGTTCTGACCTTCGGCGCGGAAACCGACGCGCCAATTGCGGCCTTTAACCTGGCGGACGCGCGTTTCCGGGAAGGAGACGCTCCGAATCCGGCGCACGTCAACAAGACCTCGGATCTGGCGTACTGTATCTACACCTCCGGCACCACGGGCCTGCCCAAAGGCGTCATGGTGGAACACAGGGCCCTGAACAACCTGGTTCACGCCTACACGAAGGTCTTCGGGCTTACCGAGGAGGACTGTGTGCTGCAGGCCGCCAACTACGCGTTTGATCAGTCCGTATGGGATATTTTCAATATCCTGCTGGTGGGCGGGAGGCTGGCGCTGGCGTCCCGGGATATGTTGCTGAACCCCAGAATGCTCGGAGAGTACTGCCAAAAGAACCGGGTGACGGCCATGTCGCTGACTCCGGCGGTGATCAACGAGCTGGATGCGGATCTGTTTGAATCCGTACGGGTTCTGGAAACCGGCGCAGGCGAGGCGAATCCCGGCGTTCTGAAGCGCTGGCACAAGCCGGGCCGCACCATTCTGAACACCTACGGCCCCACGGAATACTGTGTGAACGCCACGACGTATATCTGTCCGGAAGAGCTTCCCGTCAACGTTCCCATCGGAAAACCGATGGACAATACCTGCCTGTATGTGCTGAAGGGCGCCGAACTGTGCGGCGTCGGCATGATCGGCGAACTGTGCATTGCCGGTGATTCCATTGCAAGAGGCTACCTGAACAACGACCGGCTGAATACGGAGAAGTTCGTGGACAATCCCTTCGGCGGCGGCCGCATGTACCGCACCGGCGACCTGGCGATGTGGGACGGGGAAGGGAACATCCTGTTTATGGGCAGGATCGACGAACAGGTCAAGATTCGCGGATACCGCATCGAACTGGGAGAAATCGACAGCGCGCTGCGCGCCCTTGACGGCGTAAAGGACTGCGCGGTCATCGCCCGGGAAGACAAGACCGGCGACAAGGCCATCTGCGCCTATGTGGTGGGCGACGGCGTTCTGGATGCCGCCGAAATCCGCGGCCGGCTGCGCCGAACTCTTCCGGAATACATGGTGCCTGCGTATCTGCTGCAGATCGACAGGATCCCGCAGACCCGCAACGGCAAGGTGGACAAGCGCGCGCTGCCGGACATTCTGGACAGCGTGAAGAAGGAATACGTCGCTCCGCGAAGCGAAACGGAAAAAGCCGTCTGCCGGATCTTTGGCGAAATTCTGGATGTGGACAATGTCAGCGTCACCGACGACTTCTTTGATCTGGGCGGGCACTCGCTGCGCGCAACCCGAATGGCCAACCAGATCGAGGAAGCCACCGGATGCCGGCTTGAGCTGAAGCAGATCTTCGCGGATCCCACGCCGGCGGGGCTGGCAAGGCTGATCGAGGCGTCCCAGGCCAAAGAGTACGAGCCCATTCCCAGGGCTGCGGAGGCGGAATACTATCCCATGTCTTCCTCTCAGAAGCGCACCTATCTGGTGTGCCAGATGGAGGAGGACAGCATTGCCTACAACATGCCGGGCGGCCTGACCATAACCGGCGATGTGGATCCGGAACGAATCAGGGACTGCATGCAGCGGATGATTGACCGGCACGAAATCCTGCGCACCGCGTTCCTGACGGTAAACGGCGAACCCGTGCAGAAGGTGTGCACGGGAGTGCGCGCGGATTTCGAATGCGACATGGACGAAACAGCCGACGAACAGGCCCTGCTGAGCGGGTTCATTCGGCCCTTCGATCTTTCCCGGCCTTCCCAGATCCGCATGCACCTGCAAAAGCGCCGCGGCGGCTGGCTCCTGCTGCTGGATATGCATCATATCATTTCCGACGGCATGAGCGTGAATATCTTTGTCAATGAATTCTCGGCGCTCTATAACGGCCGCACGCTGGCCCCGCTGACCCATCAGTACAAGGATTACAGCGAATGGATGAACGGCAGGGACCTGTCCGGGCAGGAGAAATTCTGGCTGGACCAGTTCCCGGGCGAAGTTCCGGTGCTGGATCTGCCGCTGGATTATCCGCGGCCGCAGAAGCAGTCCTATCAGGGCGGCAAGGTTGTCCGGGCGCTGGGGAAGGCCGCCGACGGCGCGGTTCGCAGCCTCGCGGCCCGCTACAGCCTGACGGAATACATGGTGTTTCTGGCGGCGGCCATGGTTCTGCTGGGCCGTTACAGCCGGCAGGAGGACGTGGTCATCGGCAGCGCCATCAGCGGCAGAACCCATCAGGATACCGAGGGGATGATGGGCATGTTCGTCAATTCCCTCGCGATGCGCGGACGGCCGGAGAAAGGGAAGAAGTTCAGCGCTTTCCTTGCGGAAATAAAGGCGCTGTGCCTGGCGGCGTACGCCAATCAGGAATACCCGTTCGAACAGCTGGTCGAAAAAGCCGACGTGATCCGCGACTTCTCGCGCAATCCGATCTTTGACGTGATGCTGGCCGTGCAGAACAACGAGGAAGTCGCTCTCGATCTGGGCGGCGCGCAGATTCGCACGGCGGAATACGACGAGGACCTGGCCAAGTTCGACCTGACCTTCACGCTGGAGGCGAAGGAAGGGGCCTATACCCTGAATCTGGGCTACTGCACCGCGCTGTTCAAACAGGAAACCGTGGAATACATGGCGGAGCACTTTGTGCGCCTGCTGGAAAACGCGGCGGAAGAGCCGGATACGGACATCGGCAGGCTGTGCATGTTCTCGGAGGAAGAAGCCGATCTCGTGGTGCACAAATTCAACTCCCTGCATGTGGACTACGATCCGCAGGACACTGTGGTCAGGCTGTTCGAGAACGCTGTGCGCACATGGCCCGACCGGCGGGCAGTGGTCTTCGGCGAACAGTTTATGACCTATGACCAGCTCAATCGAAAGGCCAACCAGCTGGCGCGCACTCTGCGGTCGCTGGGGGTGGGCGCCAACGATTTCGTTGCGATTTTCAGCAGCCGCTGCCTGGAAGTGGTGGTCGCGATCTACGGCATCCTGAAGGCCGGCGGCGCATATATGCCCATCGATCCCAAGTACCCGCGGGACCGGATTGAATACATGCTGAAGGACGCTTCCCCCAAAGCGGTGCTGACCGCCCGCGGCCAGCTGCCGGAGGGAATGGAAGCGAACGTTCCCGTGATCGACCTGACAGACCCCGCCGTGTTCACCGGCGAGGACGAGAACCTGGGGATTCAGGGAAGCGTCACGGATCTCGCCTACTGCATCTATACCTCCGGCACCACCGGACGCCCCAAGGGAACAATGATTCCCCAGACGGGCATTGTCCGCCTGGTCAGACAGTGCGATTACGCGGTGCTGGATGAGGATACCGTGATCATCCAGACCGGCCAGCTGGCATTCGACGCCTCCACCTTCGAGATTTTCGGAACCACGCTCAACGGCGGCAAGCTGTGCCTGCCGGAAGGCGACGAGCTGCTGGACGGCGATTCGGTGATCCGGATGGCGAAGGCCAACGGCGTGAACGTCATGTTCATCACCACTGCCCTGTTCAACTACTTCACGGACAACTACCTCGAACTCTTCAGCGGCTTTAGGACCGTGCTGACCGGCGGCGAAAAGATTTCCATTCAGCATGTGGAGAAATTCCGCGCGGCCTATCCGGAAATCGACCTGAAGAACGTATACGGGCCCACGGAGAACACGACCTTCACCACCAAGTACCCGATCCGGGAAATCGACGGGGAAATTCCGATCGGCTGCCCGGTCAACAATACGCAGCTGTACGTGATGGACCGCGACGAGCTGTGCGGCATCGGCATGCCCGGCGAACTGTGCATGGCGGGCGACGGCCTGGCGCTGGGCTATCTGAACAATCCGGAGATGACCGAAAGCAAGTTTGTGCCCAACCCCTTCGGTCCCGGGAAAATGTACCGTTCCGGCGACCTGGCCATGTGGAACAGGAACGGAGATATCGTCTTCATCGGCCGCGTGGACGAGCAGGTCAAGATCCGCGGCTTCCGCATCGAACCCGCGGAAATCGACAACGCGATCCGAAAGCTGGACGGAATCATCAACTGCGCGGTGATCGTGCGCAAGGACAAGGGCGGTTCGCTGGCGGTCTTCGCGTATCTGGTGAGCGACCGCAAGCTGGACATCAACGCGGTGCGGTCCGAACTGGCCGTATCCCTGCCGGAATACATGCTGCCCTCCTATATGATGCAGATCGACACGATCCTCGTGACCGGCAACGGCAAGGTGGATAAGCGGAAGCTGCCGGAGATTGAAGGGCAGATCACCGGAGAATACATCCCGCCGACGACGGAAACCGAGAAACTCATCTGCGGTATCTTTGCCCGGATTCTGAGCCTCGAGAAAGTCGGCATCCGGGATAACTTCTTCGAAATCGGCGGCCATTCGCTGCGCGCCACGCGGCTGGTGAACGAAATCGAAGCCAGCACCGGATGCAAGCTGGCGCTCCGGGAAGTATTCGTTCATTCCACGCCGGAACAGCTGGCAGAGCGCGTGGACGAGATGTCCGCCCAGACCTACGAGCCGATTCCCGTTGCGGAGAAGAAGGCCTATTATCCCATGTCTTCCACCCAGAAGCGCACGTACCTGGTGGTGCAGATGGACGAAGGCGGTCTCTCCTACAACATGCCCGCCGCGTTCCGCCTCCACGGCGAAGTGGATCCGGAGTGGATGCGCCATGCGATGCAGGATTTGGTCGACCGCCACGAAATTCTCCGGACGAGGTTTATCACCGTGGACGGCGAACCCATGCAGGAAATCTGCGAACAGGTTCCGGCGCGTTTCGAGTATATCGTGCAGGAGAAGGCTTCCGAAACCCAGCTGCTGAGCGAATTCGTGCGTCCCTTCGACGTGCTTGAGCCTTCCCAGCTGAGAATGTGCCTGGTCAGGCGCGGCGAGGGCGAATACCTGCTGATGGTGGATATCCACCACATCATCTCGGACGGCTTCTCCGTCAACATTCTGATTCGGGAGTTCGCGGCTCTCTATAACGGCGACGAGCTTCCCCCGCTGAAGGTCCAGTACAAAGACTACAGCGAATGGATGCGGACCCGGGATTTCTCCGC
>JAFWEY010000065.1 GCA_017512675.1 Clostridia bacterium
CACGGTCGCCGCGGGCACGGAGCTGGAATTCCTGGGCGAACTGAAGAAGGACAAGCGCGGCGTGGTCTGGTACAAGGTCCGCTACGCCGGAAAGGCCGCCTGGGTCTCCTCCAAGTACTCGAAGATCGTATGACGGCAAACATGGAGGACAACATTCCCCCTGCTCCCGCGAAGGGCAGGGGGATGTTTGCGGGCGTTCGCCCGGCGCGCAAACGCTCTTCCTGTACCGCATCAAAGCCGGCGCACCGTATCCCCCGCAATCCGGTTCCGCTCAGATTCGCACAGGAGAATCCCTGCTGCCAGCAGCAGGGCTCTGTCCGAATCCGCTGCGCCGGCTGATACGGCCGGACCGGAAAAGTCTGCTTCATCGGCTGAACCGGTCACGGCGCAGCGCCTTTCTCCGGCCGGAAGCTGCGGAACCGCCGTGACGGGGCGGAGAAAACCCGCCGGCCGTGCGGCCGGCAGGCTCCGTTTCGTTTCAGGCTTCCGTTCAGAATTCCTCGCACCAGTCTTCCGGCGTATCGGCGTCTTCCCCGTACCAGTCGTTCAGCTCTTCCTCCGGAAGCGGCGCCTCCGGCGCGGGCTGTTCGGCGGAAGGCTCTTCCCCGGCGTCCGGTTCTTCCTCTGCGGGCTCCTCCGGCAGCGGCTCTTCGGCCTCCGGCTCTTCGATCGCCGGTTCGGCGTCCGGCAGCTCGGCGGCTTCCGCTTCGCCCGGGATCGCTTCGACGACCTCGACGGTAAATTCCCCAACCACAGTCTTGTCCTTCGTGCTGGTCGCGGTGATCTTCACCGTGCCCTTCTTAATGCCGGTCACCAGGCCGTTCTTGTCGACCGTCGCGATCTACTTGTTGCCGGTCTTCCACGTCACGGTCTTGACCGGTTCGATCTCCAGATCCTGGGCGGCCGCCTGGGCGACCGCCGCCGCCTTCAGCGACAGCGTTCCTTTGATCGCGACCGTGCTCTCTCCCGTTTCCGAGGTGATTTCGATGCCCGCCGGCACCGTCAGGTCGATCACGTTCACCGTAATCGTCGTTTTGATCTTCTTGTTCTTCTTGCTGGTCGCGGTGATCTTCGCGGTGCCGGCCTTCACCGGAATCAGCGTTCCGTCCGAAGCTACCTTTACGATCTTCGTCTTCGCGGATTTCCAGGTCACGCTGGCGTCCGCGGTATCCGACGGCTCCGCGGATACCGTCAGCTGAATTCCGGGCTTGCCAAGGTACACCGCCAGCGGTTCCTCCGCCGCCTGATCGATGCTGATGCGCTGCGGTATCGTCGGATCGTAAACCGCTACCTTGATGCTCGCCTTCCTGCCGTTGTCCGAGGTCGCGGTGATCACAGCCGTACCCGCCTTGATTCCCTTAACCTGGCCGTTTTCGTCGACCGTCGCGATCTTCGCGCTGGAAGACTTCCAGGTGATTTCCTTGCGCGCGGTTTCCGGCACCACGCCGGCGTTCAGCTGCAGAACGCCTTCCATCGGGACCTCTGCTGAAGCCCCTTCGGAGATAAACACCGACTGCGGCGCGTTCGGGTCGGCGATGGTGACCTTCAGCGTGACGGTATGCCTTCTGTCGTCTTTGATCGTGATATCCGCCTTGCCTTCCTTGAGCGGCGTGATGTACAGCACGTCGATGAAAGCGGACTCTTCGTCGTCGTATTCCGGATCGAAATCCACGTTCGGCTCTTTGACGATTTCCCATTCGACGTAGTCCTTCTGCTTCTTATTCACGGATACCGTTTTGAGCCGGCCAAAATCCACTTCCTCGGAACCCCACAGATCCACCCGGAACTTCTCGAAGATGTTGGCGGTCACATTCATCTTCTTTGTCAATACGGCGCAGACGTCGCTGGCGCCCTCCTCCGGCTTTGAGGTCGGTTCGGGAATCACCTTTACGGTCCCGTCGACATACAGGCTGGTCCACTCGTCGATCTCGTAGATGAACACCCCGCCGAACTTTCCGGTGACGAGCTTCGTCACCAGCTTCGCCTCCGTCAGGCACTCCACCAGCTTCGGCGCGTCCGAGACGTCCAGCTCGGTCAGGCTGTTCGCTTCGCAGCCCAGCGCCGTCAGTCCGGTCAAACCCTTCAGGTCCAGTTCGGTCAGTTGATTGTCGTTGCAGTACAGCGTTTGCAGCTGTTTGCAGCTGCTCACGTCCAGCGCCGTCAGCTTGCAGCTGGAAACGTTCAGGTAAGTCAGCCCGGTGCAGCCGCTCACATCGATCGTTTTCACCCCGCAGCCGACCACCTGCAGCTCCTGCAGGGAAGCCATGCCGCTGACGTCCACCCCGGCCAGCTTGGGGGAATCGTATACGATGACGTTCGTCAATCCGGTCAGCTTTTTGATGCCCGTCAGATTGGCGACAGAGCCGTAGAGATACAGGTCGGTGAATGCCTCGAGCTCCTGATCGCTCAGCACTCCGTTGCCGTCGCCGGAATACCGTTCCCAGTCCGTGACCTCTCTCCTGAACACAGCGTCCGGAAAGTTCGTTTTGTCCACCGCCACTTCGGCCGACGCGGCGGCCGCCAGCGCAATCGTCAGGCAGCTCACTGCCAACAGGATCTTCCACAGTTTCATAATGCTTCCTCCCTTTTGTATTCCAAGCGGAATGCCATCGGAAATCGTTATTGCTTAATATGATTATCGACAGTTTATCAGTATTATAGAATTCTTCTTTTGGTTTGTCAACAGAAACCGGCTTGTTTACCGTCAGCCGCCCCAGCGGAAGGAAGGCAGGAAGGTAGGAAAGTTTCAGTTGCGGTCTGGAGGGGGCTCTGGTATAATGGAAGCGGGAGGGATTGCTATGAAAAACCGCTTCTTATCCGTGTTTTTGACGGCCGTCGTGCTCGTCTGCGCTCTGTCCGGCGGCGCCGCGTCGGCTGAGGAATGGTTCAGCGAAGACCACGCGCACAGCTATTTCAGTTACGTCAGCATAAACCCGACCTGCACACAGGCCGGGGAGGAAATCTTCGAATGCGACTGCGGCGACAGCTACAGCGCCGCACTGCCTCCGCTCGGGCACGAGTTCGAGGACGGGGTCTGCATCCGGTGCGGCGCGGCGGACGTTTCGCAGGGCGACGGCGAGGCCCCGTCGCAAGAGGCTGAAGAGATCATCCCCAAGGTGATCGGCAGAGCGGTCCCGAAAGGCGAGGGAGCCTATCAGCCGGTTGCGCTTTCGCTATCCCTGAGCAAAAACGCGAAGGCTTCGGTGAACTGCACGGATACGCTGGAAATCACCTGCGTCAAGCCCGTCACGGAATGGAAAACAGCCAAGCCGGACGTCGCGTCCATTGATGCAAACGGCGACGTATGCACCGTGACCGCAAACAAGCCCGGTTCCGTAAAGATCACCGCGGTGCTGGAAAACAAAAAGAAGCTCACCGTCACCCTGACGGTAAAGGACCCCTACCTGCCGACCGGTATAGCATTCGATCCCGCGCAGCTTTCCGCGGTGATGTACGCGGGCCAGACGCTGAGCCTGGCCGGCGCCCTGAAGCTGCAGCCGGAGTGGGCGACGACGGAATACACCTGGAAGAGCTCGAACAAGAAGGTCCTGAAGGTCGACGCCGACGGCAATATCACCGCGCTGAAGGCCGGAAAGGCGAAGATCACGGCGACGACGAAGAACAAGAAGAAAGCGTCGGTATCCATCCAGGTGACGCCCAACAAAACCGACAATCTCAGCCCCGCGCCCGATAAGGACGCGATCGACGCCGCCGGGGGCAGCTGGATGCTGCTGCCGAAATCGGCCGAGATCACCGGCGGCAATGTCGTGTGCGAATTCTACCTGGTCAACGGTACGAACGCAAAGAGCTCCCGGATCAACAATCTGAACCTGACCGTCGCGGCAGGCAGTCCGGAGAACGTGCTCGCGCAGCAGTCCTTCGCCAAGGTCAAGGTCGCCTGCAAGAAACAGGCGGTGAAGACCTTCAAGGTGACGCTGACGGGAAACGCTCCTGAGAATTGCTTCCTGGACGCGCTGGCGGGGCAGCTCCTGTTCGTATTCGACGAAAGCGCGCTGTCGCTTCAGGTGGGCAAGCAGGCGATTCCCTACGGGCAGAAAGCGCCCACGTACAACAAAGGCGACATCGTGACCTTCGGCAAATACGCGAATGAAGCGGTCGAATGGATCGTGCTGGCGAACGACGGATCCAAAGCGCTGCTGATCAGCCGGTACGCGCTGGAAGCGAAGGCCTACAACGATACATACGCTGACGTCACCTGGGCGAACTGCACGCTCCGGGCCTGGCTGAACGGAGCGTTCCTGAAGAACGCGTTCAGCGCGGAAGAGCAGGCGAAAATCGTGCAGGTGGCCAACCAGACCCCGGACAATCCGGCCTTCGGCACCAGCGGCGGCAGCCTCGCAAAGGACAGGGTGTTCCTGCTGAGCACTGACGAGGCGACACAGTACTTTTCCTCGGAAGACGAACGCGCCGCCGTCCCCACGGCGCACGCGGTCAGCAGCGGGGCTTCCGTGAAAAACGGCCGCGTCTGCTGGTGGCTGCGCTCTCCGGGCCGCTTCCAGAACATAGCGGTCCGCGTCACCGAAGCCGGCCTGCTCACCGATTTCGGCGGCCAGGTCGACTACGCCGTAAACTGCGTGCGTCCCGTTCTCTGGCTGAGCCTGAAATGACGCACAGCTAGCCAGGCCGAACAGCTGTATTCGAGGAAGGACAAGCGCAGCGCGGCAGGATTCGCTGTGCAGGGAGGGCCGCCCGGGTCTTCCCGGAATACTCAAAGCCCGCATAACGGCAAAACGCAAAAGCATCCCCCCGCGCTTCCAACGCGCGGGGGGATGTCCTGTCGGGCGCCGCACATCAGAATCTGCGCAGCATGATGTATTCCTTTCCTTTGTCGCGGATCGTCCTGAACCCCAGAGCCTTGTACATGCGAACGGCATAATTTGCCTTATGAACCGAGAGAACCGCTTGCTTCCAGCCCTGCTTCTTCAGCAGCTCCAGCATTCGGCGCATCAGGGCGGTCCCGATCCCCTGATTCCTGTACCCGGCGTAGAGCGCGATCGCAAACCAGGGGGTATTCTCTTCCACGCAACCGAATTCGTCGATGATTCTGGTCCAGACGGCGCCCGCCACCCGGCCGTCAACCTCGGCCACCAGGCAATTGTCGGCGGAACCGCTTCCAAACCCCTGATAGTAGGCGGCAAATTCAGGGCGCTCCAGGATGGACCGATGCGGCGCCCTGGCATTCTTCGGCACGAAGATCGCCTCGTATAACAGGTCCTTCAGCAGCCCGTTCTCGTCATCCCGAAGCTCCCGTATCCTCATGGCATTCAGCATCTCCGCAATTCAGTGTTTTGCGCCGAACCCTTTCCGGCGAATCAACGTTTCCGGTATGATTCCGGCATGGCCGGAACAGCACGAATTCCCGCGGCCCGATTCCCGGCTTCCTTCGGTCTCCCGGCCTGCCGCCGCGGCGCCGGCGTTTGCCGAAATCGGGGGTTCAGGATTCCAGCTTTACCCACATCGCGGGGCGGACGCTGATTACGTCCTCGTCCACATCATAGTTGAGCCACAGCGTGCCGTCACAATCGACAAGCGCAGCGTAATAATACTCGTAGCCGGGCGAGCGCAGCCACCACGCTCCTGCAGCTTCCCCTTCGGCTGTTTCGTAATCGCTGTACGAATACGCTCCCCGCGCGGCAGCGTACTCCGTTACGGACGCGCGCGGCTTGAGATTGTTTACTCTTTCGTTCTGTGCGGTCAGACCGGTTACGCCGAAATACAGGTTCGCCTCCACATAGCTCAGCAGGAAAATTCTGTCATCCGTATCGTTCCCGTCTGCTTTTTTGAACAGAGTCTCCCCCGGATTCCTGAGCACCGTACTTGCGATTTTCGCCTGTTCGTCCGCGCTGAAGGCATTGTTCATGAATTCCCCGTTCAGCCACTTGCGCAGGGTGCAGGTCTCCCAGGTGACCTCTTTATGCTGATCGTTGTACCGTTTCGTATCCAAACCGTATTTGCTGAGCAGCAATGCCTTGTTATCGCGTATATCCAATACAATCCATTTTACCGGCGTGCTGTCCGCTCCCGAAGCGGTCTGCGGATACCGGCCGAAGGCGATGATATCGCCGACGGCGGGGATCCGTTTGAGCGGTTCGCCCTCTGTCGCCCCGCATCGGGCGCAGGTCTTCGGTGCCGTATAGGTCGCCTCCTGCCAGAGATGGCCCAGCGCGGCAATCCCGCTTCCCTTGCCGATCCGTTCCCCGCAGCCCTTGCAGTAGATATCGCCGGTATAACCGTCCCTGGTGCAGGTGGCTTCCTCCCGGAACCTTGTCTCCGTTTCCCCGACATGGTTCCCGGGATCCTTCGGGATCTCCTCAATTCGCGCAAATCCGCAGACCGTACAGGTATAAAGCTCTTCTCCGGCTTCCCGGCACGTCGCCTCCCGGATTGTCCTGCCTGCGCTCCACTGATGCCCGGGCGCGGCAATCGCGCTTCCTTTGACGATCACTTCCCCGCAGCCCTTGCAATAGGTATCGCCGGTATAGCCGTCCGCAGTGCATGCCGCTTCGATCCGGCCTTTCACTTCCGTTCCGCCGACATGGCTGTCCGGATCCTTCGGGATCTCTTCAACCTGTGCAGATCTGCACACCGTGCAGGTATGCAGCTCCTCTCCGGCTTCACAGCAGGTCGCTTCCCGGATGACCCTGCTTTTTCCCCATTGATGGCCGGGCGCGGCGATCGCGCTTCCTTTGCCGATCAGCTCCCCGCAGCCCTTGCAATAAGTATCGCCGGTATAGCCGTTCCCCGTGCATGTCGCTTCGATCCGGGCCCTTACCTCCGTTCCGCCCGCATGATTGTCAGGGTCTTTCGGAATGATCCTGTCCTGAATGAATCCGCAGACCGTACAGATATACAGCTCCTCACCGGTCTCCAGGCAGGTCGCTTCCTGAATCACCCTGCCTTCGCCCCACTGATGGCCCAGCGCTTCTCCTTCCGTCGCCCCGCATTCCGCACATGTCTTCGGTTCGGTGCAGGTCGCTTCCCGCCATCTGTGAACGTGCCTCTTCGCGCCGCAGTACGGGCATTCGTCGCTGAAAACCGCCTGAACCCTTCTCCCGCATTTCCCGCATGTCCACGACGTCTCGGCATATGCCGAAAGCGCAAATAACAGCGCCAGAATCAGAAGAACCACTCCGGTGCGACATTTCATATCCAACCCTCCACTGTAAATGCTCTGCCGCGGCCGCTGCGCTCCGTCAGCGGCGTCAGGAAATCCGTTGTGTTCGGGCCCTGAGGGGCCCCCTCCTCCGGCCGCGCGGGCAAAGGCTTTCGGCGCGCCCGCGTTCCCCTGACGTCAATTATACCCACTGAAACCCGAATTGTCCATACCCAATGCACACTGGAGAAAAACGGCGAGCGGGCTCGGACATGCAAAAGGAGCTGCCTCTTCTTTGAGACAGCTCCCGCATTCGCTATACGCATCTCCTATTTCGTTTTTCCGGTGAATTTCAGCCAATCGGGCAGGCGCATCTTTCCTTTCCCGCGGGAAGAGAGCACCACGCTCTGCAGCATGATGAACAAGCCCAGAATGGCTCCGTTGGCCATTTCCTGCCACCAGGATTCGTTCAGCGGGCTCAGGGTGATGATCTTCTGAATGATCGCGAGAATCATGACGCCAAAGAAGGTGCCGATCACATTGCCCACCCCGCCGGTCAGCCGCGTGCCGCCGATGATCGAGGCGGCGATGGCGTCCATCTCGCTGCGCATGGCCACCGACGCGTTGCCTGCCGGCTTGTGCATGATAAACACAAAGCCCGCCAGCCCGCTCAGCAGCCCGCTGACCACGTAGCTCATGAAGCGCGTGCGCTTCACGTTGATGCCGAGCATCAGCGCGCTTTGCTGGTTGCCGCCGACCGCGTAGATGTTGCGCCCGAAGCGCAGGAAGCGCAGCATCAGGTACATCAGAACCACGACGCACAGCGCGATGACCGCGCCGATTTCCAGCTTCGCCGGAATCAGGTTGCCGTTCTTGGCCGTATAGCCCAGCCAGGAAATTTTGATTTTCGTCTGCACCAGGGAGAGAAATTCCTGATTGGCCACCTTCACCGGGTTGACCGACAGCATCGTGGTCAGGCCGCGGGCCAGGAACATTCCCGCCAGCGTCACGATGAAGGGTTGGATTTCCAGGAAGCTTACCAGGAACCCTTCGAGCAGGCCGAACGCGAGTCCGATGCCCAGTGCCAGCAGCAGCGATGCCGCGATGCCCGCGGGTCCGTTCTGGATCCCGCTGCCGTTCAGGAACAGGGCGCAGCTCATGACCGTCAGGCTGATGACGCCGCCCACGCTGATGTTGATGCCCCCGCCGATCATCACGACGGTCAGGCTGCAGGCGATGATGATGAGATATGCGTTGTCGTTCAGCAGGTCGAAGATCTGCTGGGCCTTCAGGAAGCCGCCTCAGGGTAAGCATCGCCACGACGTACATCACGGCAAAGATGCCGATGCTGATCGTCATCAGCAGCTGTGCGTCGGTCAGCGGTTCCCTGCGCTTTTTCTCCATGCCCGTCACTCAGCCCGCCCCCTTTGACGCGGCAGCCTGGCTGCCGCCGGAACGCATCCGGCTCCAGAGCGCCGACAGCCTGTTCTTGACGACCGGAGACCCGGCGACAACGATGATGATGATCACGATGGCCTTGTAGGTTTTCACGTTGACCGGGGACACGTTCATCGCATACAGCGTGGTGGTGAGCATCTGGATGATGTAAGCGCCGAGTATGCTGCCGCTCAGCCGGAAGCGCCCGCCGCCCAGATTGTTGCCGCCGATGGCGACTGCCAGGATCGCGTCCATCTCGATGTCGACCAGCAGCGTCTTGTGGTTCAATTGCCCCAGGCGGCCGACGCCTATGACGCTGGCCAGCGATACGCAGACACCCAGAAGGGCGAAGCTGAGCAGCTTGATCAGCACCGGATCGATGCCGTTCAGCCGGGCAGCACCCTGGTTGATGCCGACGGTCTGTACGTACAGGCCGGTGGTGGTCCGCCTGAAGATCAGCAGCAGCAGCAGTCCCGCCAGGATCACGACGAAAATCGGCGTCGGAACCGGCACGCCCGGAATGGTCATGCCGATGGACGTGATGATGGGGCTGTTCAGCTGGGGCGTGGCGTCGCCGTTGATCCAGTAGGCGATCGAGCGCCCGCAGGAATAGAGGATCAGCGTGGCGATCATCGGCTGGATCTTAAAGACGGAAACCAGCGTGCCGTTGAACATCATAAAGGCGATGGTCGCCAGGCAGCACAGGATCACTCCCAGAACGACGATGCCCGGGGTGATGGACGGAGCGCCCAGCAGCACTTTTACGAACACGGCGCCGGAAATCGCCCCGACCGCGCCTACGGAAATATCCTGCCCGCCGCAGGCCGCCGTGACCAGCGTCATGCCCATGGCGATGATGGCCAGTTCGCTGGCGCTGTCGATGATGCTGATCAGGTTGCCGGTCAGCACCTGGTTGCCGCTGTTGTTGACGGCCATGCCGATCGAGAAGAAACCGGGGTCCCGGAACAGGTTGAACAGGATCAGAAGCCCCAAAGCCACCAGCGGTATGATCAGCTGACCGATGCCGGCAAACAGTTTTCTCTGCTTATCCATGGTTACTGCTCACCTCCCGCGATGGTTTTCATGACATTGGCTTGGGTCAGTTCGCTGCCGGTCAGTTCGCCCACGATCTTCCGGTCGCGCATCACGATCAGGCGCGAGCAAACGCGCAGCATTTCCTCGATCTCGGAAGAGATGAACGTGACGCTCATGTTCTCTTCCGCCAGCTTCAGCACCAGCTTCTGAATTTCCAGCTTGGTGCCGACGTCGATGCCGCGGGTGGGCTCGTCCAGGATCAGGTAATCCGGATGGGTCAAAAGCCAGCGCGCCAGGATGACCTTCTGCTGGTTGCCGCCGGACAGGGACTTGATCGGCGTGTCCTGTGAAGCCGTTTTGATCTGCAGCGCCTGAATGTATTCGTCCGCGAACGCCTCCATCTGCGCCTTGGACATGGGGTGGAAAAAGCCTTTCATCACCTGCAGCGCCAGGACGATGTTTTCCCGCACGGACAGATCGGCGATGATCCCGTCCCTCTTCCGGTCTTCGGGAAGGTATCCGATGCCGTTTTTCATCGCGTCGTGCGGCTTGGAAATCCTTACGGGTTTCCCGTTCACCTGCACCCTGCCGCCCGTGATGCGGTCCGCGCCGAATACGGCCCGCACGCTTTCGCTGCGGCCCGAGCCGAGAAGCCCGGTAAAACCGTTGACCTCGCCGCGCCGGATGCTGAAATCGAAAGGCCTGCTTTCAGAGCTGGACAGCGCCTGCGCCTGATACACCGTTTCCTGCCCGCCCTGGCTCTTCAGGCCCACCTGCTCCAGATCGGCCAGGTCGTTCAGGTTCTTGCCCATCATTTTGGCGACCAGCTCCACCTGGGGCAGATCCTCGATTACGTATTCGCCCACCAGCTCGCCGTTGCGCAGCACCGTGATCCGGTCACTGACCTCGTAAACCTGCTCCAGAAAATGCGTCACAAACACGATGCCCACGCCCCGGCTCTTCAGATCGCGCATCATGTCGAAGAGCATTGCCACTTCCTTCTCGTCCAGGGAGGATGTGGGCTCGTCCAGAATCAGCACCTTGCACTGCATGTCCACCGCCCGCGCGATGGCGACCATCTGCTGCACGGCCAGGGAACAACGGGACAATTCCTGTTTTGCACGGGCCGGAATGCCGAGGCTGCGCAGAATGCCGTCAGCCCGGTCCTCATAATCCTTCCAATGGACCAGCTGGCCCTTCCCCCGGCCGATGAACATGTTTTCCGCCACCGTCAGATTGGGGCAGAGAGTGATTTCCTGATAGACCGTGCTGATTCCGATGTTCTGCGCGTCCTGCGGGGAATGGATGTGCGCCTCTTCCCCGGTACCCTCCACCCAGATGGTACCGCCGTCCTTTTCGTATACCCCGGTCAGCACCTTGATCAGCGTGGATTTTCCGGCGCCGTTCTCGCCCATCAGCGCGTGGATTTCTCCCCTGCGCAGGGTAAAATCCACGTTGTTGAGCGCTCGGGTGCCCGGAAACTGCTTACAGATTCCACGCATCTTCAAAACCGCATCATTCTGCATGACGGATTGCTCCTTCCGATCCCCTGCCTAAGCCTGAGGCAGATCCGATCTTTTAAAAAGCGCGGTATGAACGCGCATTTCCCAGCGTTCATACCGCGCGGCTTGGTCCCGTGATATTACAGGCCGTAGGTGTCGATGTCTTCCTGGGTGATGGTGCGGGCATCGAAGCCCTTCTCATCGGAGATGATCTGATTCAGCTCGTTCAGGCCTTCGATCTCGCCGCCG
Organism: Clostridia bacterium; assembly: GCA_017512675.1. GTDB lineage: Bacteria > Bacillota > Clostridia > Christensenellales > Aristaeellaceae > RGIG5678. The sequence continues at coordinate 11,338 of JAFWEY010000065.1, forward strand.
GCTTCCAGCGTCTTGATCATTTCGTCGATCACGGCAGCCTGGAACGGAGAGCACTGACCATCGTAGTTCCACTCGCCGGCCAGCAGTTTCTCCAGCGCCCACTTGTTGCAGTCAAAGCCCATGACGATGACGTCGCCGTCCACACCGTGGGTGATGCCCTTGGCATCCAGCGCGGCCACAACGCCGTCGGCCATGCCGTCGTTCTCAGCGTACACGATGTTGAAGTCCTCGCCGGCGTTGATGGCGGCCTCAGCGATCTTGCGGGCTTCGTTCGGATCCCAGCTGTCTCCGCCGGTGCCTTCACGCACCATGGTCCACTTGTCGTCAGCGGCGATCTTCTCGGTCAGCGGGTCGCTGCGGCCGATCTGCGCGGCGCTTCCGAGCTGGCCCTGAATGTGCAGCACTTTGTACTCGTCCAGTTCCAGGCTCTCCAGCCACGCAACGGCTGTTTCGCCCTCTTTGCGCATGTCGGAAACGACAGCGGCGGTGTAGAGGCTGGGGTCGCAGTCGATCATGCGGTCGAACAGGAACACCTTGATGCCTGCTTCCTGAGCGTCGGCCAGAACTTCGTCCCAGCCGGTGGTCTCAGCGGCGGAAACCAGGATGTACTGAACTTCGTCGGTGATGAAGCCGCGGGCCGCGTCCAGCTGCTTGTCGGCAGTGGGAGCGGTGACGAACGTCGCGTCGTAGCCGTTTTCCGCGGTAAAGGTATCGGTCAGGTTCTTGACGTTGGCTTGACGGTAGCCGGACTCCGAGGGATCCAAGTTAATGATACCTACCTTGATGCCTTCGGCCATAGCGGCCACGGAGCAGAGCAGCACCAGCGCGAGCAGCAGAGCAGCGATTTTCTTCATGGTCTTACCTCCCGATTAGTGGATCCTGCACGGATCCCTGATGATGCCATTGTATCCGCTCCAAAGCAAAGAAACATTCACTAATTTTTGATCAGAGCGGGAACATTTTTCCCTTTTTGCCGGACAGACGGCCGGGATGCGGATTTTTTTGGAATGCTGACACTTTTTTTTGAAATCCCGGCGTCTGCCTGTCCACAAAGGAAAAACTATGCTATAATTCCTCATACGCCAATATCTGAACCGGAGGAAAAAATGGCTGTTTCCGGGCCGCACAGGGCGCCTGTGCGCACCATCAAACAACAAATCAACCGCCTGCTGATCCCGGCGACCATCGCGATCGCGGCGATCATCATCGTACTCACCCTGATCCTGGTCGCGATCAACGGCCAGTATACCAGGGTGCTTTCCTGCGCCAACACCGCTGCCGATTTCAACCAGGAATTTAAAAGCACGCTGGACCTTGCGATGTACAACCACGTGATCCGCCCGCGGACCGACCGCTCAAAGGAAGAGCTGCCGATGGCGGAACTGGACCAGGCCGAAGAGGTGCTGAACCGGCTTTCGGCGGAAACCTCTCTGCCCGACAACCGCTGGCGGGTGAAGAGCATGCTGGACATGTGCAGGAACCTGCGCAATTATATGATAGAAATCGCCGATACCGAATCCTACGACCTGCGGATGGAATTGCTGGACCGCAACATCCGCGGCGAAACCGGGCTGACGGCACTGATCGAGCGCTATATGCACGATTTTCTGGGCGACGAGGTTCGGGAGCTGGGGCGGCTCCGCGGCGTAATCAACCGCCAGAGCACCGTGCTCATCATCGCGACCGTCGCCGCGTCCGGGCTGTTGTTTTTGGTGCTGGTGCTGTATTCGATGCGGGTCGTTCGGCGCATCACCACGCCGATCCGGGCGCTGTCCAAAAAGGCCGAGCGCTTCGGCGCAGAGAATTATCAGGGCGCGCCGGTGGAGACGGTGATCGAAGAGCTCCAGACCCTGGACCGGAATTTCGATAAAATGGCGGCGAGGATCAATTCGCTGATCGACAAACAGCGGCAGGATCAGCAGTCGCTGCACCGGGCCGAGCTGGAGCTCCTGCAGGCGCAGATCAACCCGCATTTCCTGTACAATACGCTCGATTCCATCGTAATCCTGGCCGAATCCCACCGGGAAAAAGACGTGGTGAACATGGTAACCAGCCTGTCCACGTTTTTCCGCAACTCTCTGAGCCGTGGAGAGGATATCATTTCGCTGCGTTCTGAAATCGCCCAGGCAAAATCGTATCTTGAAATCCAGCAAATCCGGTACAGCGACATCCTCGAATGGTCCGTTTCCGTTTCCGAGGACATCCTGGACCGGATGGTCCCCAAGCTGATCCTGCAGCCGCTGATCGAAAACGCGCTGTACCACGGCATCAAGAACCGCCGCGGCCGCGGAAAAATCGAGATCACGGGCGAAGAAAAGGACGGAGGCATCCAGATCCGGGTGCGGGACAACGGCGCGGGCATCGCCCCGGAGCAGCTTATCCAGCTGCAGAAGGGCGTCTACCAGGAACACCACAGCGGGCTGGGGCTGAAAAACGTGCACCAGCGCGTCCGGCTGTACTGCGGGGAGCCGTACGGCCTGTATTTTGAAAGCGAACAGGGCAGCGGCACTGCGGTCACGGTGTTTCTGCCGAAGGGCGGCGTCGCCGTCCGCAGGGAGGGATCCGCAGATGAATAAACTGCTTTTACCGGTGCTTCTGATCCTGTGCCTGGTCCTCGGCGGATGCAGCGCACCCAACGCGCCTGCCGTTCCGGAAGCTGAAGCCGACCTGATCGTAGTGGGGTTTTCCCAGGTGGGCGCGGAAAGCGACTGGCGCAACGCCAATACGCTGAGCATGCAAACCGCCCTTTCCGCGGAAAACGGCTACCGACTGATTCTGGACGACGCACAGCAGAAAATGGAAAAGCAGGTCACCGCGATCCGCAATTTTATCAATCAGGGCGTGGATTATATCGTACTGGCACCGACCACGGAACGGGGCTGGGAGACGGTGCTGTCCGAAGCGAAAGCCGCGGGGATCCCGGTCATCATTGTGGACCGGATGATCGAGGTGAGCGACGCGGAGCTTTTCACCTGCTGGATCGGCAGCGATTTCCGCCGGGAAGGCGATACCGCCGTCCGGTGGATGGAACAGCACCTGGGCGATACGCCCCTTGAGATCGTACACCTGCAGGGCAACATCGGATCGTCTGCGCAGATCGGACGCACCGAAGGGCTGGACGCCGGGCTGGACGCCCACCGCAGCTGGAACCTGGTGTTCCGCGATTCCGGGGATTTTACGCAGGCCAAGGGACAGGAACTGATGGAAGCGGTGCTGGCTGAGGGAACGCCGTTCAACGTCATCTTTTCAGAAAACGACAATATGGCGTACGGCGCCATCGACGCGCTGAAAGCGGCGGGGCTTCAGCCGGGGAAAGACGTGACGCTGATCTCGTTCGATTCCAGCCGCACCGCGCTCGGCCTGATCCTCGAAGGAGAGATCAGCCTGGACGTGGAGTGCAATCCGCTGCACGGGCCGCGGGTACGGGCGGTCATCGAACAGCTGGAGCGGGGCGAAACGCCGCTCAAGTACACCTACGTCGAAGAAACGTTCTTCGACGCGGACACGCTGACGGAGGAAACCATTTCCGGGCGGGGCTACTGATGGGAGCCCCGCGTCATTCAGCGTCTTCCTGCTGCGCCCTGCGACTGCGGTATTCTTTGGGCGTGATGCCTTCGAGCTTACGGAATACGTGGCTGAAATAATTCGGTTCGTTGTAACCGATTTCCATCGCGATGTCAGCCAGGCGCATATTGGTGCCGCGCAGCAGTTCCTTGGCCTTCCCGATGCGCAGCGCGGTCAGGCTGCTGATGAACGAGCGCCCGGTGGTCTGCGAAAACACCGTGCTGAAATGCGCCGGGCTCATGCCGACATGCCGCGCCGCGCTGATCAGCGATATGTTGGGATCGCAGAAATTCTCCCGCAGGTATTTCTCCGCCAGGCTGACCGCGGGATTGAATTTGACACTTTCGGCGCCCTTTCTGTGCGCGCTCAGCGCCTGCATGAGCATGTTTTCGGCGACCCGGCGGGCGGTCTGCCGGTCCGCTGCCGCGGTCAGCAGGTCGAATTCCGCGTTCATGCGCGCGGCGATTTCCGTTTCGTCGGCATCGGGATCGTTTCGCGCGATCAGGTGAATTGACAGCCGCATCAGCGCGATCAGCGCGTTGTAGCGCACGAAAAGGCTGTCGAACTTGTTCGGCCCGGCCGCCGACAGCGCTTCGTCGAGCAGCTGCGGCACGTTCCCGGCTTCGGCGTACAGAAGTTTGCGCTGAAAATCCTCCCCGAACGGGGTGCTGAAGCGGACCAGGTCTGCGGTGAACTGCGCGGTGTCTCCGACGCTGACCACCTGGCCGGCCGCGAAGCCGCTGACGGTTTTCAGCAGCCCGCAGGCGGTTTTGTACGCTTCGCTGACGGCGCTCAGCCGCACGACGTCCCGCGATACCACCGCCGTGATCACGGGGCATACGTCGTTCAGCTCATGCCGCAGGATCCCGATCAGGCGGTATACCCGTTCGCTCAGGGCTTCGGGATCGTTGTCGAAGGCGAGCAGCGTCATCTGGTCGGCGGTATTGAAGCAGTAGGACAGCGCGTCCATCCCCTCCAGCGCCCTCTGCACCGCGCTTCGCAGCGCGGCCTGATCTTCGCACGGGGCGTCAAACGAGAGGACACAGACCAGGTAATGGCTGCGGACGATGTCCAGCTTGAGCGTGCTGGCCTTTTCGAGCAGCTCCGCCGTTCCAGCGCTGCCGTACAGGAGCCGCTGCATGAACTGCTGGCGCAGCGCGCCCAGGACCTCTTCCTCGTCCAGACCGGTGGGCAGCGCGTTTTTTGCCGCTTTGCTCTTTTCGATCTGCGCCGCCATCTCTTCGATGACGCGCACCAGATCCGCCTGCCGCACCGGCTTGAGCAGGTACTGATCCACCCCCAGCGAGATCGCCTTCTGCGTGAAGTCAAAATCGCCGTATCCGCTGATGATCACGACTTTCAGCCACGGCATCATTGCCCGCGCGTGGCGGATCAGGCCAAATCCATCCAGGAAGGGCATCCGTACGTCGGTCAGGAGGATGTCAGGCATCAGATCCTGCATCATCGAAAGCGCCATTTCTCCGTCCGACGCCTCCCCACAGAATGCGTACGGCCCCTGCATTCCCTCGATGGCGTCGCGGATGCTCTGCCGGATCAGCGATTCGTCTTCCACCACAAAAACCTGGTACATCTGTTTTCCCCCGCATTGAGACAGTTCATTCGCCGCTGCCCGGACATTATACCATATAATCCGTCCGAAGGCAAACCCGGCATCGCGCTGCCGGTGCCGGATTCGGCCCCTGCGCGCTTGCGCCGCCCGTCCGGACTGAACTCTCCGCTTCGCTTCGCCCGGCTGACGCCGCGGCGGCAGCCGCTTTTTCACGGGCGGCCGGCGTGTGACAGTTCTGTGACGGGCCGTCTGTTATACTGCACCCGTAAACGAGAAACACACCCGACCTTCAAAGGAGGATATGAAAATGGAAAACATCAACAACAGCATCGGGAACGGCATCGAGCTGAACGAAC
>JAFWEY010000066.1 GCA_017512675.1 Clostridia bacterium
ATCATAGCTATACCCCTTTACAGCCATGATAGCAAACGTGGAGTTTTCCCGCAGGATATTGTTAGATTCTAACGGAATACGTTATTAAGAAATCATGAACTACAAAAAGCCAGGGAAGGACAATCGCCGTCCGTCCCTGGCTTTTTGCTTACCTGATACTCTCATAGACAGTCAAGACGAACACCCCCTTGATCATGCTGATCGACCAGGTTGTGTTCGTCTCTGCCTGTTGTGGTGGAGCATAGGGGATTCGAACCCCTGACCTCTACGATGCGAACGTAGCGCGCTACCAACTGTGCTAATGCCCCTCGCGAACAGACAAGATTATATCATCGAAAACCGGATTTGTAAATGCTTTCCCAGGGAATTTTCCTGTTATGTTTTTGTTGCCTCCCGTGTGCGCCCGGCAGCCGCCGGTCCGGCCCCGCCCGGGCTGCCCCCGCGCCCGCCGTTCAGCGCGGCAGGCGCACAGGAACGTTCCCGCGGGGCAGGCAAATCATTCCAGAATGTGTTCCCTGCCCTGCCCGATGATGGTCCTGACATGATCGTCCGCCAGAGAATAATACACCGACTTTCCGTCCCGGCGGCTTCGCACAAGCCTGTTCTGCTTGAGGATGCGCAGTTGGTGAGAAATCGCCGACTGCGTCATGCCCAGAATTGCCGCCATGTCGCATACACAGACCTCAGCCTCAAACAGCACATACAGAATGCGGATGCGCGTGGAATCCCCGAACACCTTGAACAGCTCCGACAGGTCATACAGTTCTTCTTCCGAGGGAAGGGTTTCCAGCACCTCTTTTGTCAAATCCGCGTGCACTTCCGTCATATCACACAGTTCAATGCGATTCTTCTCCATGTTCTCCTCCGCGTTTCATGCCGCGCCGCATCACCGATGCGATCGGCTGACGAGTGAATGTTCAGGCGTCCCTGACGCAGTTTCCACCGGTGATACCGGCAAAGCTTCGCCGCCGAACGCGCCCGGGAATCGCGCGGCGCCGCATTTAAAGGTTTTTCGTGCGCAGTGCGCGGATCGCGTTGAGCACCGCCAGCACCATGACGCCCACATCCGCAAATATCGCCATCCACATATTCGCGTAACCCAGCGCGCCCAGCACCAGACAGATCACTTTGATGCCGATCGCGAAGATTATGTTCTGCCAGACAATCCGCATGCATTTGCGCGCGATGCCGAGCGCCTTTGCGATCTTCTCCGGATCGTCATCCATCAGCACCACGTCGGACGCTTCGATGGCGGCATCCGAACCCAGCGCGCCCATGGCGATGCCGATATCCGCCCGCGAAAGCACCGGAGCGTCATTGATGCCGTCTCCGACGAAAGCCAGCATGCTCCCGGACGGTTTTTCACGCAGCATCTGCTCCACCATGCGCACCTTGTCCTCCGGCAGCAATTCGCCGTAGTGCGCCTTTACGCCGCATTCCTTTGCCACCTGTTCGGCCACGCGCCTGTCATCGCCGGTCAGCATAACCGTCTTTCCGATTCCCATTCCGTGAAGCCGCCGGATCGCCGTTTTGGTCGTAGGCTTCAGCACGTCGGTGATCAGAATGTGCCCCGCGTACTCTCCGTCCAGCGCGAGATGCACCACGGTGCCCGCGTGACTGCAGTCCACCGCGCCGGCGACGTGATGGCGGGCCATCAGCCTGCGGTTGCCCGCGGCGACGCGAATGCCGTCCACCAGCGCCGTCACGCCCTCGCCGCGAATCTCTTCGATCTCGCTGACCCGGCTTCTGTCCAGCTCCTCTCCGCAGGCCGCGGCGAGGCTTCTGCTGATCGGATGCGAGGATGCGCATTCCGCAAGCGCCGCAAGCTCGATCAGCCGCCCTTCCGGCAATCGGTTGTGGTGCACGCCCTGCACCTCGAAGACGCCCTTGGTCATGGTGCCGGTTTTGTCGAATACCACCGTCTTGACCTTGGACAGCGCCTCCAGATAATTGGAGCCCTTGACCAGCACCCCTTCCCTGCTCGCGCCGCCGATCCCCGCAAAGAAGGTCAGCGGAATCGAAATCACCAGTGCGCAGGGACAGGAGATGACCAGAAACGTCAGTGCCCTGTAGACCCACCGGCCCCATTCGGGCCCATATCCCGCTGCGAGCCGCACCAACGGCGGAAGCAGCGCCAGCACCAGCGCCGACAGGCATACCACCGGCGTATAGTATCTGGCAAAGCGCGTGATGAAGTTTTCGGAAGAAGACTTTTCGCTCGACGCGTTCTCCACCAGATCCAGAATCTTCGATACCGTGGATTCCCCGAATTCGCGGGCGGTCCTTATTTTCAGAACGCCGTCCAGCACGATGCATCCGGACAGGACGTCTGTTCCCGGTCTTGCGGTGCGCGGCACGCTTTCGCCGGTCAGAGCCACCGTATCCAGTGTGGCCGTGCCTTCCACCACCACCCCGTCGATCGGCACCTTCTCGCCGGGCTGAACCACAATGACCGTGCCGACCTCCACTTCGTCCGGATCCACCTTTTCCAGCTTTCCGCCGGTTTCGACGTTGGCGTAATCCGGCCGCATGTCCATCAAAGAGGAAATGCTGCGTCGGCTCTTGCCGACCGCGTAGCTCTGGAACAGTTCGCCGATCTGGTAGAAGAGCATCACGGCAACGCCTTCCCGGTACTCTCCCAGCGCGATCGCGCCGACCGTGGCCACGGCCATCAGGAAGTTTTCGTCGAATACCTGGCCCCGAACGATCCCCTTCGCCGCTTTCAGCAGAATGTCGTAGCCCACCAGCAGATAGGGAATCATGTACAGCGCAAACCGCCAGATGCCCGTTACCGGTACAAAAGCCAGAATCAGCACCAGACACGCGGCGGCAATCACCCGAATCAGCATCTTCTTCTGTTTGCGATTCACGCAACCATCTCCTCTTTTCCGGTTCGCGCGCCGTTCTGCGCAAAACGCTCACGGCCCGTTCAGCCCATTCAGTTCTCCCCGGAAAACCCCGTTACAGCCAGATTTCGCAATCGTCTTCGACCTTTTTGCAGTTCTTCCGCACCGCGGGCATCACCTGCTTTGGATCCGCGCCCTCGTCAAACTCCACGATCATCTTCAGCGTCATGAAATTCACCACCGCGTTCGCGACACCCGGCGTCCGTTTTGCGGCTTCTTCCATCTTTGCCGCACAGTTCGCGCAGTCAACTTCGATCTTGTAGGTCTTCTTCACGGTACCGATCCCCTTTCCTCCGGCAACTTCATTTGAACAATCATTCAATTGTTCAAGTATATTATACACGCCGCTCCCGCTGCTGTCAAGTTCTGTTTTCAGAAATTAACGGCGGTTTTGGCCGGTCCCAACCGCTTTTCGAAACCATGAAAAGCAGCTTTTCCGTTCCGTTTGCGCACATTTGCCGCTGACAACGGCGGTTTCCTCCATGACTGCTTCCGCCGCGGCGGCGCTGAGCAAGGACCGGCTGCGGCGGTCCGGGCTTCACATATCGTGCTTGACAGTCATTCCTTCACATGATACAATACGCTCCATACCGCCTGCGGGCGGGAATGCATAAAGGGAACGATCCGATTCGGATACGCCCCGAACACGACAGGAGAGTATGGCAGTATGGTAGTACAGGCAGTCCTGTTAATCGCTTTCTTTGCGCTGATGATCGGCATCGGTTTGTATTGCCGCCGTCACGCGACGGATGTGAACGGCTTCGTGCTGGGCGGGCGCAGCGTCGGCCCCTGGCTTACGGCTTTCGCATACGGAACATCCTATTTTTCCGCGGTCATTTTCATCGGCTACGCCGGGCAGTTCGGATGGAGCTTCGGCCTGGCTTCGACCTGGATCGGACTGGGCAACGCGGTGATCGGCTCGCTGATGGCCTGGAACATTCTGGGCCGGCGAACCCGCATCATGACGCAGCATCTGGACAGCCGGACGATGCCGGACTTTTTCAGCAAGCGCTTCGATTCCAGGGCGCTGAAGATCGCGGCCTCCGTGATCGTTTTCGTATTTCTGATTCCCTATACCGCTTCTCTGTACAACGGCCTGTCCAGTCTGTTCGACATGGCATTCGGCCTTCCCTACTGGGTGTGCATCGTGGTGATGGCCGCGCTGACCGCCGTGTATGTCATATTCGGCGGCTATATGGCCACCGCCATCAACGATTTTGTGCAGGGCCTGATCATGCTGTTCGGTATCTGCGTCGTGATCGGCGCGGTGGTGAAGAGCAACGGCGGGCTGCTGGAAGCCATCCGCAGTCTGAGCCTGATCGAATCCCCCTACGCGGACACGCTGGGAACAAAAGGCGCTTTCATCTCCTTCTTCGGCACCCAGCCGCTGTATCTGCTGTTCGTGGTGCTTCTGACCTCCCTCGGCACATGGGGGCTTCCGCAGATGGTCGGCAAATTCTACTCGATCAAGAGTGAAGCGGACATCAAGAAGGGAACGATCATCTCCACGTTCTTCGCCATCATCGTCGCCGGCGGCTGCTATTTCCTGGGCGGCTTCGGCAGGCTTTACGACAGCGTAATCGCCAAAACCGAAACCGGCGCGGTCATAAGCTTTGACAGCATCGTTCCGGCGATGCTGTCCACCCTGCCGAGCATCGTCATCGCGATCGTCGTCGTGCTGGTGCTTTCGGCTTCCATGTCCACGCTGTCATCGCTGGTTCTGACATCTTCCTCGACCCTGACGCTGGATGTGATCCTGCCGCTGCGCAAAAAGCGCGTCAGCGAGAAGGACACCGTGAAAACCATGCGGATTTTCATCGTGTTCTTCATCGTCGTCTCGGCTGTCATCGCGATTCTGAAGGATCGGTTCAACTTCTCGATGATCGCGCAGATGATGGGCGTCAGCTGGGGCGCGCTGGCCGGCGCGTTCCTCGCCCCGTTCCTCTACGGGCTGTACTGGAAGGGCACGACGAAGGCCTCTGTTGCCGTATGCTTCATCTACGGCGCGGGGCTGATGATCGTGCAGATGCTGAAATCGATGGGCGTTTTGACCATACAGGGCGGCTTCCTCGGTTTCGTCTTCACCAATTCCCTGTATTCGGGCGTGTTCGCGATGGTGGGCGGCCTGATCCTGGTTCCGATCATCAGCCTGATCACGCCGCGCATGAACCGCGCGGACGTCGACTCGATGTTCGTCTGCTATGACACGCTGGTGCAGGTGCCCGCGTCGAGGTCGCTGGGCGAAGAGGCAAAGCGCTGATTCTCCCTCCTCCCGCCGCATTCTGTCTGAACGGAGACGATAATCATGCACGAGTTTCCACCGGTTGCCGGACGGTTCGAAAAGGTTCCCTTCGCACAGTATGCCAAAGCTGCCGGAGCCCAAGCGGACGACAGTGAAGCGCTGCGGCTGTATCGGGATATCCCGTTGCCGCGCCGTTCCACCTCCGGTTCCGCCGGTTACGATTTCTTCGCCGACCGGGATTACGAAATCCCGCCGGCGGGCAGCGCCGTGATTTCCACCGGAATCTGCTGTCCGATGCGCCCGGGCTGGTTCCTTGCGCTCTATCCGAGAAGCGGGATGGGCTTTAAATACGGCGTACGGCTGGCAAATACCGTGGGCGTCATCGACAGCGACTTCGTTTCCGGTGAAACCGGCGGCCACATCCTTGTCAAGCTCGTCAACCGCGAAAGCGATCAGGTCATCCGCATTGCCCGCGGCGACCGCTTCTGCCAGGGGATCTTCCAGATTTACGGCGTGGCGGAGGACGACGATGCTTTCGCCTCCCGCACCGGCGGATTCGGTTCCACCGGCGATTGACCCCGTTCATAGCCAGAATTGCAGCCCGGTGTCCGCTGTGCGGATTCCGGGCTGCTTTGTATTCCCCGCCGTTCGGCCCGGGGGAACATCCATGACGCACCGCAAAGCCGGCATTTCCCGCGGTTTCTTCCGTTCCGGTTCCTGTTTCCCGGACGCGTTCATGCAAAGCCGTGTTGTGTTTTTCCGCCGTCAGGCAGTCAGAACCGAAACAAATTGACAAGTTCTGTTTGTCATATTAAATATTTTTGCAAAATTAAATTGTGCATTTTGTTATTGTATCTTTCCCGCGCGTGTGTTATCCTGTACATACAAACTGACCGCGGAGGAACGCCGATGCCGAACACCCTTCACTTCCCTCATGCGCCCGTCCCGTCGGGCGAAACCATCCGCCGTTACCGGAAAGCGGCGGGGATGACCCAGGAAGACCTGGCAGACAGGATGAACGTTTCCCGCAATACAGTGGTCAACTGGGAAAGCGGCAAGTGCCATCCCGACTGGGAAATCGCCAGAAAGCTCTGCCAATGCCTTCGGATCCCGGCGCACGAGCTGCTCGGTCTTCCGATGCCGGAGGCTGTCTCTGCCCCGGACGCGGCATTGCTCAGGCGCTTTCACCAGCTGAGCGAAACGGGTCAGCGCACCGTGTCCCGCATGGTAAAGGTCATTCTTCAGGAGGAAGAAGCCGCACGCCGCCGCGATCTGAAGTCCCGATTCCGTCTGGTGGATCTGTATTCGACCCCCGCAGCCGCCGGTGCCGGGTGCCCGTTCGAGGAAGAAACCGCGGAATACCGGTTTATGCGAAGAGACGGCGCGGCCGCCCGGGCAGACGCGCTGATCCGCGTCAGCGGACGCAGTATGGAGCCCGTTTACCACAGCGGCGATCTTGTTCTGATCCGTTACGCGAACCGGGCTGAGGCCGGGCAGGATGTGGTCTGTTCCACAGCGGACGGCGCAGTCATCAAACGGGTCGGCAAACAGGGGCTCTTTTCCCTGAACGACGATTTTCCGTTCGGCGACCATTATGAGGACGACGAGGTGCGCGTGCTGGGCGTCGTTCTGGGCATCGCGCAGGAGGCAGATTTTGCCGCCCCCGAAGAAACGGAAGAACTCGAAAGCGCGCTCGATGAAGAAGTCGCGGATTTCCGCCGCCGAACCGGTCAGGCGGACGCACAATGAATGAAGGAGGCGACCAGGCCATGTTCCATGAAAGCAATCTGATCCTGCGCGGTGTCAAGCGCAGCGGGGCCCATACCATCTCCACGTATTCCTACGGCAGCAGCCGCGTTCTTCTGGACTGCTCCTGCCGGGAAGCCGGCGGCGGCATGGCGTCATCCGGAAGCCGGACGCTCTCCGTGACCGCCCGGGCCGGAGAAGGCCCGTCCCCCGAGGAGCTCTATGCGATCCTGTTTCTGCTCGGGTTCGATCCCTCCCTGCCGGTTCGCAGCTTCCACAGCGCCCGCCGTCCGGCATCGGGCGATCGGCCCACCCAGTTCTATTGCCAGAGCATTCCCCCCGTCCGGTCTGAGCACCTGGCCGCGTCCTGAGGCGGGAACCGGATCCCCCGAAACCGTTCCCCGATGCCGGACATTCCGCGAAGGGCTACCCCGCCGAAAAGGGCCCGAACGCAGACCGGCGCGGACATGTGACATAGATGGAAAACGCCCTGCCGAAACGGCAGGGCGGCTGCATTTCAAAGAATCAGGCTTTGTCCGCCCATTCTTCGATCGTTTTCTGCACCTGGGAGGTTTTGATCCTGTTTCCTTTTTTCGACACGTTGATGACCATGCCGCAGGTCTGCACTCTCTCGCCGTCGATGGTCAAAAACACGTCCGCCGTATATTTGCCCGCTTTCAGCTTCTGGCCTTCAACGACGATCACAAATCCCGCGCGCTGCGAATCCGGTTCGATATCGCCGTGGGCTTCAAGCAGCGCGGCGCCGCACGCGGATACTGCGCTGCGCGGGACCCGCACGATGCCGGTTTCCAGTTTGCTGCCCAGTTCGTCGATTGCCGGAAGCTCCACGACAACCGGGTCCTTGGCCTTGCCGACGCTGGAAAACGCCTTGCTCAGATCGTTTATGCTGGTCGGCATGTCAAACGGCTGCAGCGTGATCTGTTCGATCTCCACGCTGTTCAGTGTGGCAGCGTCGGCGTATATAAAACCGGTCAGAACCACGCCGTCCGGGCGAAAGGACTCGTTATGCAGGTCCAGCCCGATAATAAGATTCCCCTCCGGGATATACAAAACCCGCGAATCGGTCACCGCAGGGCCGTTTGCCTTCTCCTCCTCGGCAAGAGCGCGCGGGAAGAGAGAAAAGGCTGCGGACGCAGTCTGAACTGCGTCCGCCTCCTCCGTTTCCGCCTGCGCCGTATTTGACGGCGCGTTTCCGTCGTATAACAGCTTTTGCAAGTCTTCCGTCGCCGTTCCGTCTGAAGCAGCTCCTGCCGCCGCCGCGAACGCCTCGACTGCCTTCTGGGTTTCCTCTGAATAGATCCCGTCCGCTTCACCCTGATACCAGTTCAGTTCCTTCAGCCGTTCCTGCAGCGCTTTGACCGCTTCCGGTTCCTCGACGCCTGCTTTCAGCTCCGGATACACTGCAGCGGCCGCTTCTTCGACCGCTTCCGCCGTTTCCTGGGCGGCTTCGGTCACTTCTTCCGCGGTCTCTTCGGCCGCTTCGGCCGCTTCTTCGGTCACTTCTTCCGCGGTCTCCTCGGCCGCGTCCGCCGCTTCATCGACCGTTTCGGCCGCTTCTTTGGTCACTTCTTCCGCGGTCTCTTCGGCCGCTTCCGCCGCTTCTTCGACCGTTTCGGCC
>JAFWEY010000007.1 GCA_017512675.1 Clostridia bacterium
GCCGCAGATTGCGGCGGATTGCCGCGGATTGTCCGCCTGAATCCAATCCGAATCCGAATCCGAATCCAAATCCGAATCCGAAGGAGAATGCGAAGCCGAAGCCGCTGCGCGGCGGGTCTTTCAAGATACGGTACGTTTACATAGTGCCGTGACGAAACGAAGTTTGCAGATGCGGGGTTGGACTTCCGGCACCGAATCCCGATCCATCAAGCCGGTACATCATTCCGAATCCATCGCAGGGGCGCCCCAAGCGCAGCGCGGTGCGCCCGCAATCTCTTCCGGTTTTGAAGATCCGTTGGTCAATTGGCGCAGCATTCCGAATCCGTTGCAGGGGCGCTCCAAGCGAAGCGCGGTGCGCCCGCAATTTCTTTCGGACTCGAATCCCGTCTCATCAGTCGGCTGCCGTCCCGGGCGCCCGCTCGCCTTCGTCTTCCGTACCGGCGGGCATCGGGTGCCGGGCTGCCGTCTGCCTGCCGGGCGCGGCGCTTCAGCGCAGGACCGCGCTGACCGGAAACGTGAAGTACGTGTCCGGAAACGGTTCGTTCTCCAGCGTGAAATGCCACCATTCCCCGCTGTACGGCCGGAAGCCGCGGGAAACCATCGCGCTGCGCAGCGCCGTCCGGTTGGCGGACTGTTCCCGGGTGAGGTCTTGATAATCCGTGCGGGATTCGCAGCCGAACCAATCGAACGGACTGCCCATATCCGCGTCCCTTCCTTCAGCCATGTCGAACAGCGTCAGATCCACGGTGCTGCCCCGCGTATGCCCGGACCGGACGGCGATGTAGCCCTGGGGGATCAGCGATTCCTTGGCAATGCCGGGATAGAAATACGCCTGCATCCGCGTATCCGCCGGATCCTTCGCCCACCGCAGGAAGTGATCGACGGCGGACTGCGGGCGGTACGCGTCGTAGATTTTCAGCCGGAAGCCGCGCCGGATCAGATCGCCGCTCGCCGCTTTCAGCGCCCGCGCCGCCTCCCGGGTCAGCAGGGCCGCGGGCAGATCGTATCCGTCGATGCGGTCGCCGACGAAGTTGTAGGTGGAATGGTACCGGATTTCGGGAATGGCGTCCGGCACCGCTTCGCTGAGCGAAACGAAGCCCGAAGCGTCGTCCGGCAGCGCAAAATTCGCGTGATTCATCGAATGACTTCCTTTCCCGGCGGGGCCGCTCACAGATTGGCGCCGTTGTGCGCGATCACGTCCCGGTACCACAGCGCCGAATCCTTCGGGATTCGCTGCTGCGTCCGGTAATCCACGTACACCAGGCCGAAGCGCCGGGAATAGCCGTCGCTCCATTCGAAGTTGTCCATGAATGACCACGCGAGATATCCCCTCGCGTCCACGCCGCTCTCGGCGGCGCGCCGGTAGGCGGCCAGGTACCGGTGCATGTAATCGATGCGCGACGGGTCGTGCACCTTGCCGTCCAGGCAAACCGTGTCCGTGTCCGCCATGCCGTTTTCGGAGATCACGAACGGCAGGCGGTACCGCTCGTACAGGAATTTCGGGCCCCAGTACAGCGCCTGCGGCATCACGTACCAGCCCATCGCGGTCTGTGGCGTGCCCGCCGGCTTGCGCACGATTTCATATCCGGCTTCGCTGTCCGCTTTGCGCACCAGCGTTCCGTTGTAAATGTTCTGGCAGTAGAAATCCAGCTTCTGCGCGATGGCGGGGAGGTCGTCCTGCCAGCGGGCGGGAAGGTACTGCACGAAATGCTCCAGCCCGTCCGCGGGATAGCGCCCCAGCACGACGGGATCGCTCCACCACGCGCTGGTAAACGCCCACAGATCGCCGTCGGGCGTGGAGAAATACGCTTTGCGCGCGGCTTCGATGTCTTCGTCGGTTTCCGTCGCCGGGATGCACGCGTTTCCGGTGGGCGCGTAGCCGACGAGACAGCCTTTGGCGTTGGCTCGGAGCGCCTGCACGGCGAGGCCGTGCGCCAGCAGCACGTTGTGCGACATGGGAACCGTAAAGGAGCAGGGCAGGCGCAGCCCGGGCGCGTGCGCGCCGTTTCCGTAGCCCAGGGCGATCAGGCATTGGGGCTCGTTGATGGTGATGAAATCCCTGGCCCTGTCGCCGAAGGATCCGGCGCACAGGGCGGCGAAATCGGCAAACCACCGGGGGCTGTCCGGGTTCAGCCAGCCGCCTTTGTCAGCCAGCGCCTGCGGGTAATCCCAGTGGTGCAGCGTGATGATCGGCCGGATGCCGCACTCCAGCAGCGCGTCGATCAGGCGGCTGTAGAAGTCCAGCCCGCGGCGGTTGATTTTCCCGGTGCCTTCCGGCAGAATCCGCGGCCAGCACACGGAGAAGCGGTACGCCTGCATGCCGAGCTCGCCCATCAGCCTCACGTCCTCCTCCATCCGGTGGTAGTGGTCGCAGGCGACGTCGGCGGTATGGTCTTCCAGAATTTTGCCGGGCGTATGCGAAAAGCGGTCCCACACGCTGAGACCTTTGCCGTCTTCGAAGGCTGCGCCCTCGATCTGGTGCGCGGACGTCGCGCATCCCCAATAGAAATCGTCGCGGAATGGCATGGATAAATCCCCTCCTTGTCGCTGGACAGCGCGGCGGCCCGACATCGGACCCGTCGCGCACACCGGCTTCCATTATACATCAAACGCGGCAGGAATCAAGCGCGAAACCGCGCGGATTTTTCCGCAGGACGGAGGCTTCGGCGCTGCGCCGTTTGCGCAAAGTTTTTCGAAAGGGGGAATCGGCGCTTGCCAAGCGGGCGGGTTTGCGATATACTGAATTTGGGATATTATGGCCTGTTGCACGGCATTCGCCGGCGGACATCCGATTCGATCAGGAGGAGAGATGTTATGAGCACCGTACACGTCATAGACCATCCGTTGATTCAGCACAAGCTGACTCTGATGCGGAACAAGGAAACCGGATGCAAGGATTTCCGCGATTTGCTGGAAGAAATCTCCACGCTGATGGCATATGAAGTCACGCGCAATCTTCCGCTGGAAGAGATTGAAATCGAAACCCCGATCTGCAAATGCAAATCAAAGGTCATCACCGGCAAGAAGCTCGGCATCGTTCCGATCCTGCGCGCGGGCCTGGGCATGGTGGACGGCATTGTGCGGCTGGTGCCGGCGGCGAAGGTCGGGCACATCGGCCTGTACAGGGATCCGCAGACCCTGAAGCCGGTGGAATACTACTGCAAGCTGCCTCCGGACGTGGAGGAGCGGGAACTGATCATCGTGGATCCGATGCTGGCGACCGGCGGGTCTTCCACCGCCGCGATTCAGTTTCTGAAGGACCGCGGGTGCAGCTCCATCAAGCTGATGTGCCTGATCGGCGCGCCGGAAGGCATCCGGGCGGTTCAGGAGATCCATCCGGATGTGGATATCTACATTGCGGCGATCGATGAAAGGCTGAACGAGCACAGCTATATTGTTCCGGGCCTGGGCGACGCCGGCGACCGCCTGTTCGGAACGAAATAACCCGCCGGCAATTCTGTGTAAAGCGAGGTGACGAAGTTGGCGAATTCGTTGATCGGACAGATCGAAGAGTGCGAAGCGAAGGCGGACGAAGTGGTGAAAGCCGCCCAGCGCGAAGCGCGTGATATTGTCAAGGCGGTCGGCGAAGCGGTGGCGGCGGAAGGCCGTCAGGCCGGAGCGGAACTGCACGAGGAAATGCTCCGGCGCGTCGAGGACGCGAAAACCGGCATTCAGGACGAAATCAAATCGCTGGAAATGCGCCGCGCGGCGGAGCACGAGGCCCTGAGAACCATGGCGCGGGTCCGGGTTCCGCTGGCCGGCGAGGCGATTTTCGAAAGGATCGTGAGCGATGGCAATCGTTGAGATGAAGCGCGTGGAGCTGCTGGGTCTCAAGCGGGACAAGATGCGGTATCTGAAGAAGATGCAGCAGATGGGCTGCGTGGAAGTCACGCAGCGCCCGCCCGACGAGACGACGATGCAGGACGCGCAGAGCGAGAAGCGGGAGGAGGACATCGATAAGCTGATCGCCAGGCTCGATGTCGCGATCGGCAAGCTCCGCCCGTATGATCCCGTCAAACAGGGCATGCTCACACCGCGGCCGGAGGTTACCCAGGACCAGGTCGCCGCCGCGCTGGCCGCGCGGGGCGAAATCACCGCGGTTGTGGAGCGGCTTGAAGAAATCGAGCGCAGGCGGGGCGAGATGCGCTCGCAGGACGCCAGGGACCGAACCCTTTCAGAACAGCTTCTGCCCTGGATCACCATGCAGGAGCCGCTGGAGAAGCTGGGCAAAACCCGCAAAGCCGCGGTTTACGCGGTGGAATCCCCCCGGGCCGCGTGGGAGAAGCTCGAAGCGCGCCTCTTCGAGGTGCCGTCGCTGACGGTTCAGACGCTGACGGGGAACGAGGGCAAGGGCACCGTCCGGGCGCTGGCCGCCTGGCACCTGGAGGACGACGCAAAGGCCGAGGAACTGTTCCGGGAGCTGGGCATCTCCCGCGTAAGCTTCGAAGGGTACAAGGGGACGGCGGTGGACGCGCTCGGCGTGATCGGGCAGCGGATGCAGGACGCCGATCAGGAGCGCGAGGCGTTGCTGCAGGAGCAGATCAAAATGGCCGACCGCCTGTCCACGATGCGCATCCTGCGCGACGCGCTGGCGGTGGAACGCGACCAGCTCGCAGCCGCCCGAAAGGCGACCGACACGCGTTCGACCTTCCTGCTGCGCGGCTGGGTTCCGGCAAACCGGGCGGAGGCGCTGGCCGAAGCCGCCAGGAAGATATCGCCGGTCTGCGAAATCCAGTTCTCCGATCCGGAAGAGGGGGAAAAGCCGCCGACGATGCTGCACAACAGCAAGGCGGTGAGCCCGTTCGAATCCATCGTCAGGATGTATTCGACGCCGGATCCCGGCGGTATCGATCCGTCGTTCATCATGCTGCCGTTCTGGGTTTGCTTCTTCGGCATGATGGTTTCGGACGCGGGCTACGGAATCCTGATGGGCCTGGGCGGCGCGTTCGTATGGTGGAAGCTGAAGGGCAAGGGACTGGGGCAGATGGCGTTCATCATCGCGCTGGGCGGCCTGTCCACCATCCTCTGGGGCGCGTTCTACGGCGGATGGTTCGGCGTAAGCGTTCCGGCGCGGGTGCTCAGCCCGATGGACGACGCGATCAAGGTGCTGCTTTTGTGCGTCGGGGTCGGCGCGATTCACCTGCTGACCGGCCTTGGCGTGGCGGCGTACATGAACATCAAGCGCGGAAAACCGCTGGACGCGCTGTTCGATCAGGGCTTCTGGGTGATGCTGCTGGCGGGCCTTGGCCTGATGCTGGTGAACGGAACCGTCGGCAAGGTGCTGGCGATCGCCGGCGCGGTGGGCATCCTGCTCACGGCGGGCCGCGCGAAGGAAGGAAATTTCCTCAAGAAGATCGTCGGCGGCCTGGGCGCGCTGTACGGCGTGACCAGCTACCTGTCCGATCTTCTGAGCTACGCGAGGCTGTTCGGCATGGGCCTGGCGACGGGCGTCATCGGCATGGTGGTCAACATGCTGGCCACGCTGGTTTCCGGCTCCTTCTTCGGAAACATTCTGGCGGTGGTGATCCTGGTGGCGATGCACACGTTCAACCTGTTTATCAACGCGCTGGGCGCCTACGTGCATTCCTGCAGGCTTCAGTACATCGAATTCTTCAACAAATTCTACGAGGACGGCGGCAAGGATTTCATGCCGCTCACCAACAGCACGCGCTATGTGGACATAGCGGACTGATGCGGAATCGTCGTTTCTGTATCCCTCGGGTATGCAGGGATAGCAACACAAACAGATTGAGGAGGAAATCAACATGCTGTCTATTGCTCAGATCATCGCGCTGTTCGGCGCAGCCATCTCCGTTTTCCTGGCCGGCATCGGTTCTGCCCGTGGCGTCGGCATCGCCGGCGAAGCCACTGCCGGCGTCGTTTCCGAGAATCCCGAGGTGTTCGGCCGCGCGCTGGTTCTGGAGCTTCTGCCCGGCACACAGGGCATTTACGGCTTCCTGATCGGCTTCATCGTGCTGATCAAGCTGAACGTCCTCGGCGGCGTCGCCGCCATCGCCGACATCACGCTGTGGCAGGGCCTGTGGATTTTCGCCGGCTGCCTGCCGATCGCCGTGGTCGGCCTGCTGTCCGCCATCGCGCAGGGCAGGGTCGCGGCTTCTGCGATCGTGATGCTGGGCAAGCGCCCGGAATCCTCCGGTCAGGGCATCACCATGACGGTTATGGTGGAAACCTACGCGGTTCTGGCGCTTCTGGCCTCCTTCCTGATGGTCTGGTTCGCGGCGTAATCAGGGAGCGCTTACGGGTTTTCCGAAACCCCGAAAGCCACGGAAAGGAGGAGCGTTCAGTGAATACCGATGCCATCACGGCGAAAATCATGGAGGAAGCGCGGGAACAGGCTGCTGCGCTGCTGAAGGAAGCCGACGAAAAGGCGGAACAGATGCGCATACAGGCGGAAGAGGAGCTGGCGCACAAGCGCGGGCAGGCGGACGAAAGCCTTCGCGTTCAGGTTCGCGACATGCGGGACCGCATGCTTCGCATGGCGGAGCTGGATCAGAAAAAAGCGATGCTCGCCGTCAAACGCCAGGTGATCGACGAGGCCTTTGATAACGCGCTCGAGCGCATGCGGAAAATGGACGCGGCCGACAAGAAGGCGTATCTGTGCCGGCTGCTGGTGGACAGCGCCGCCGGCGGGGAAGAACTGATCGTGTCGGAGGAGGAAAAGGATCTGTACGACGACGCGTTCATGGACCGGATCAACGCCTGTCTCGCACAGGCGGGAAAGAAGCCGGTCCGGCCGGGCGGCGCAAGGAAACTGGGCGGCGGCTTCGCGCTGCGCGAGGGAGGCATGGAGATCAACTGCACCTATGCTTCCGTCATCGGCCAGGCGCGCCCGGGGCTGGAAAGCGAAGTGGCAGCGATGCTGTTTCAGGAAACATAACGACGGATGCAAGGCTGGTGAATGGAATGCCTCAAAAGAGCTACGGATACGCAGCGGGCCGCGTGGGGGTTCTGTCGCTGTCGCTTCTGAGCGAAGCGGCGCTTGAACAGCTGACGCAGGCGGGCAGCGTGGAAGAGGCCGCGAGGCTGCTTACAGACGCGGGCTGGGGCGAGGCGTCCACCAGGCAGGACATCGAACGCCTGTGCGACAGGCATGTGCTGGACGCCTGCAAAACGGTGAAGGAACTGAGCCCGGAACAGCAGACGACGGACTGCTTCCTGATACAGTACGATATCCTGAACCTGAAGACGCTGATCAAAAGCCGTATGCTGGGCAGGCCGGATGCGGATCTGTCCCCTGCAGGCACGCTGGACGCGGAAAAGCTGCGCCGCGCGGTCGCGGAAAACAGCTACCAGGATCTGCCGCCCAGGCTGAAGGACGCGATGGAGCGCATCGAAAAGCGAATGGCGATGGCTCCGGATCCGCTGTTCGTGGACGCGGAGCTGGACAAGGCGATGTTCGCGTTCGTCCAGGACAGGCTGCCCCTCGTCAAGTCGCCGGAGGTGCGCGGATATTTCGAGGCGAAGGCGGAGCTGACGAATCTGATGATCGCGCTGCGCTGCGCGAGGCTCGGAAAGAACGGCGCGTTCGCGCGGGATCTGCTGGTTGCCGGCGGAAGGATTCCTTTGGACGCATTCGTCCATATCGCCGAAGAGGCGGAATCCGCGCCGTCGCAGGTGGCGGCAAGGCCGTACGCGGCACAGGTGCTGCCGGTGCTGCGCGGCGAACCGGTGAACCTGCCGATGCTTGAAAAGGCGACGGACGATTACCTGCTGTCGCTGCTCCGGCCGGGCAAATACAGAAACGACAGCGTTTTGCCGCTGATCGGCTATCTGGTTGCCAGGCAGCGGGAGGCGGGCGCGGTGCGGCTGATTATTACGGCAAAGGCCGCGCGCGTGCCGGCGGAGGAAATCGCCGGGCGCACGCGCAGGCTGTATTGAGCGGGAGGTGCGAGGATGCCACAGATAGCGGCCATCGGGTCAAAAGAAACCGTACTGGCGTTCGGCGCGCTGGGGCTTACCGTCGTGCCGGTCTATACGGCGGAGGAAGCCTCCCGCGCGGTGTTCGATCTGGCAAGCCAGGGGTACGCGGTGCTCTTCATCACCGAAGAGTGGGCGCAGCGGATCGAAGAGACCATATCGCGCTATAAAACGCAGGCGCTCCCGGCGATCATCCCGATTCCGGCGGCCTCCGGCGCGACCGGGGCGGGCATGAAGCAGGTGAGGGCAAACGTGGAAAAAGCCATTGGCGCGGACATATTATTTAAGGAAGAGGGTTGAGGAGATGGCGCAGGGAATTATCACGAAGGTCGCCGGCCCCTTGATCGTCGCTGAGCATATGGGCGATGCCACGATGTACGACGTGGTGCGTGTATCCGAACAAAAGCTGATCGGCGAGATCATCGAACTGCGCGGCGACCGCGCATCGATACAGGTTTACGAAGAAACGGCGGGCCTCGGCCCGGGAGAACCGGTGGAATCGACCGGCGCGCCGCTGTCGGTGGAACTGGCGCCGGGTCTGATCGAATCCATTTTCGACGGCATTCAGCGCCCGCTGACCCGAATCCGCGCGCTGGCCGGGGACCGGATCACCCGCGGCATCCAGGTGAACGCGCTGGACCGCGAGAAGAAATGGCGCTTTGTGCCGGCGGCGAAGATCGGCGATCAGGTGACCGGCGGCGACGTGTTGGGCACCGTGCAGGAGACCAGCGTCGTGGAGCACAGAATCATGGTGCCGCCGACCCTGTCCGGTACGATCGAGTGGCTGGGCGACGGCGAGTACACGATCGAAGATGCGATCTGCCGGCTGCGCACCGCGGCGGGCGACGTGAAGGAGCTGCCGATGCTGCAGAAATGGCCGGTGCGGCGCGGCCGTCCCTACCGGGAAAAGATCGCGCCCAACGAGCCGATGGTCACCGGGCAGCGGGTCATCGACACGTTCTTCCCGATCGCGCGCGGCGGCGTCGCGGCGGTGCCGGGCCCCTTCGGCAGCGGCAAAACCGTGGTTCAGCATCAGCTGGCCAAATGGGCGGACGCCGACATCATCGTGTACGTCGGCTGCGGCGAACGCGGCAACGAAATGACCGACGTGCTGATGGAGTTCCCGGAACTGCACGATCCGCGCACCGGGGAATCGCTGATGAAGCGCCCGGTGCTGATCGCCAACACGTCGGACATGCCCGTGGCGGCCCGCGAAGCTTCGATCTACACCGGCATTACCATCGCCGAATACTTCCGCGACATGGGCTACAAGGTCGCGATCATGGCGGACTCCACCTCCCGCTGGGCGGAAGCACTGCGCGAGATGTCCGGCCGTCTGGAGGAAATGCCCGGCGAAGAAGGCTATCCGGCATATCTGTCCAGCCGTATCGCGGAATTCTACGAGCGCGCCGGCTGGGTGAAGTGCCTGGGCAGCGAGGAGCGCAGCGGCGCGGTTTCGGCCATCGGCGCGGTTTCCCCGCCGGGCGGCGATATTTCGGAGCCTGTATCCCAGGCCACTCTGCGCATCGTCAAGGTGTTCTGGGGCCTGTCCGCATCCCTTGCGTATCAGCGCCATTTCCCGGCCATCGACTGGCTGCAGAGCTATTCGCTGTACGTGGACCGCATGGAGGAATGGTTCACCGACAACGTGGCGCAGGATTGGAACCAAAAGCGCGGCGACGCGATGCGCATTCTCCAGGAGGAATCCGAACTGCAGGAAATCGTGCGCCTGGTCGGCGTGGACGCGCTGAGCTGGAAGGACCGGCTCACGCTGGAGGCGGCCCGCATGATCCGCGAGGACTATCTGCACCAGAACGCGTTCGACGACGTGGACACCTATTCCTCGCTGGAGAAGCAGTACCGGATGCTGTCGCTGATCCTCAGCTATGACGAGAAGGGCCAGGCGGCGCTGGCGGCCGGCGCGGACCTGAGCAAGGTTACCTCGCTGCCGGTGCGCGAACGCATCGGCCGCGCCAAATACGTGCCGGAACAGGAACTGCAACAGTTTGACGCCATCGAATCGGAGCTTTCCAGCCAGATGGCCGCGCTGACGGAAGGGGGCGTTTGATCGATGTTGAAGGAGTATTCCACCATCCGGGAGGTCGTCGGCCCGCTGATGCTGGTTGACGGCGTATCCGGCGTCAAATACAGCGAACTGGTCGAGATCGAGCAGGCGAACGGCGAGAAGCGCTCGGGCCGCGTGCTGGAAATCGACGGGGACCGGGCGCTGGTGCAGCTGTTTGAAAGCTCGCAGGGCCGTAAAATCGAAACCGCGAAGGCGCGCTTCCTGGGCCGTTCCATCGAGCTGTCCGTTTCGATGGACATGCTGGGCCGCGTGTTCGACGGGCTGGGCCGCCCGCGCGACAACGGCCCGGAGCTGATTCCCGAAATGCGGCTGGATATGAACGGCGCGCCGATCAACCCGGCTGCCCGGGATTACCCGGACGAATTCATCCAGACCGGCATTTCCGCCATCGACGGGCTGAACACGCTGGTGCGCGGGCAGAAGCTGCCCGTGTTCTCCGGCTCCGGCCTTCCGCACGCGCAGCTGGCGGCGCAGATCGCCCGCCCGGCGAAGGTGCTCAAGGGTGCGGAAAACTTCGCGGTGGTTTTCGGGGCGATCGGCATCACCTTCGAAGAAGCCGATTACTTCATCAGCGACTTCCGCCGCACCGGCGCCATCGACCGCACCGTGCTGTTCATGAACCTGGCGAACGACCCGGCCATCGAGCGCTTCGCGACGCCGCGCATGGCGCTGACCGCCGCGGAGTACCTGGCCTTTGAAAAGGACATGCACGTGCTGGTCATCCTGACGGACATCACGAACTACGCGGAAGCGCTGCGCGAGATTTCCGCGGCCCGCAAGGAGGTGCCGGGGCGCCGCGGCTATCCCGGATACCTGTACACCGACCTGGCGAGCCTGTACGAGCGCGCCGGGCGCATCCACGGCAAGAAGGGCTCCGTCACACAGATCCCGATTCTGTCGATGCCGGAGGACGACAAGACCCATCCGATTCCCGACCTGACCGGCTACATCACCGAAGGCCAGATCATGCTGAGCCGCGAGCTGTACCGCAAGGGCCTGCAGCCGCCGATCGACGTGCTGCCCAGCCTGAGCCGTCTGAAGGACAAGGGCATCGGCAAGGGCAAGACCCGCGAGGACCACGCGCCGACGATGAACCAGCTGTTCGCCGCCTATTCCCGCGGCAAGGAGGCAAAGGAGCTGGCGGTCATTCTGGGCGACGCGGCGCTCAGCGACCTGGACAAGCAGTACGCGGCCTTCTCCGACGCCTTCGAGCGGGAATACGTCTCCCAGGGCTACACCACGAACCGTTCGATCGAGGAGACGCTGGATCTGGGCTGGAAGCTGCTGGCGATGCTGCCGCGCAGCGAGCACAAGCGTATCCGCGACGATATGCTGGACAAATACCTGCCGAAAACCTCCGAAAAGGAGGGATAAAAGATGGCGCTGATGAATGTCAACCCGACGCGCATGGAGCTGACGCGGCTGAAAAAGCGGCTGCGCACGGCGACGCGCGGGCATAAGCTGCTCAAGGACAAGCGCGACGAAATGATGCGCCAGTTCGTGCTGCTGATCCGCGAAAACGCCAGGCTGCGGGAAGAGGTGGAAAAGGCGCTTTCCGCGGCGCTGGGCGAATTCAGCATGACCAGCGCGGTGATGGAGCCGGCCATGCTGGAGGAAGCGGTGCTGTACCCGGCGCGCACGGTGGATCTGACCATCGGGTCGGCCAACATCATGTCGGTGGACGTGCCGCGGATTTCCGTGGACGAAGAAACGCTGTCCGAAACCCGGCTCAGCTACGGCTTCGCGCAGACCTCGGCGCAGCTGGACGGCGCGATCCAGCGCCTCAGCGATATCCTGCCGGACATGATCAAGCTGGCGGAAATCGAAAAGACGTGCAACCTGCTGGCGGACGAAATCGAAAAGACGCGCCGCCGCGTGAACGCGCTGGAATACGTGATGATCCCGGACCTGCAGGAGACCATCCGCTACATCACGATGAAGCTGGACGAAAACGAGCGCGGCGCGCTGACCCGGCTGATGAAGGTCAAGTCGATGATCGCGGAGCGCAACGGGCAGAATGCAGGGTAAGGATTTACGGGACAGTACAGAAAGGCATCGCGCTGCGGTGCCTTTCTGAAGTTTTGGCAGCATCGTGCAGAGAAGAAAGAAAAGTGTAGCGTGATGCACCGGAATATGGTAAAATAGGGGTATGGGAAAGTGCCGGAGCAGGAACGGATGCCGCGGATCGGTAACCGGGCGGCTGGCCGCAGGGCTGACGGATGAGGTCTGCGCCCCGCGGCACCGGTGTTGCGCGCCCAATTGACGGTCGATGCGATGCACCAAGCAGCGGCGCCCATTGAGCGCCGCGTTCCCCTGACAGCCTTCCCCTATGGGGAAGGTGCCCCGAAGGGGCGGATGAGGTCGTCCCCTATGGAGACGGTGGCAGACCGCAGGGCTGGCGGATGAGGTTTGCGGCCCGCAGTGCTTTCCGCGGCACTGAAGAAGGTTACTGCGGACAGAGGGAATTGAGAGTCGTGCTGCTTTGACAGATATGCTGCTAAGAATTAGCCAGAAGTGAAAAAGAAGGGTGAAGAGTGGTATGACCAGCCGTACAAAACAGCGTTTTTGTGAAAACAGTTCTTACAATGCGTCCATCACCCGCGAGCTGTTCCTGTTCTATGAGGTGCGCACGACCGAAAATTGGTCTGCAGGGGACTGGATCATGAACAAGTTGTTGAACAGATCGTTCAAGATAAAATGTTTCAATATCCAACCGAGAGAAGTTCGGAAAATGGCGTTGACCTGCCTTCGGCGGTTGGACACGATGGAGGACCAGACGCTGGTGGAAGCCATCGTTGAATAACCCAGCGATGTCTCGAGGCAGATCTACCTTTATGCCATGATGCGGTAGTACCGCCTTGTTTAGGATTTCATGCTGATAGGCACCGGAGAGAAGTACAGAAAACTGGACAGATCGTTTGGTAAAATGTATTTGAACGTATTCCTCCAGTAGTTGCAGGAGCAGGATGACGGGTTAGCCACATGGAGCTACAGCACCATCACCAAGCTGAAACAGGTGCTGCAGAAGTTGCTGATAGATAACGAGTACCTGGACAGCACTGATTCCACCCGTCTCAATCCTGTGCTTATCAGCCCGTTGCTGGAGAATGCGATCCGCGCAGATGGGCAGGAATACCTGCTCCCTGCCTTCAACTGCTTATCGTAAGGAGAACCGCCGCAAATGAGTGAATTGATGCAAAGGCTGGATAATCTCTGGGCGCTGATGCAGACGCCCGAGTTCCTGGAAGGAAAAGGCCTCAGCTATGAGGTCAACATCCGTATCAGGTGCAGATTATCGGCTGGCTGTACCAGTACTTCAACACGAAGCCTAAAGCAGTAGTTGAACAAAAGTAAAAGAAAGGGACGTGTTGAAAAAACGAATTACCAGCGAAAACAGAACTGTTTACTCCTAATTGGATCGTAAGATATATGGTTGAAAACAGTTTAGGACGTCATTGGATTGAAGGACATCCAGATGATAAGTTGCAAGCTGGATGGAAGTACTATCTGGAAGAAGCCAAGCAGGACCTGGAGGTGCAGGTGCAGCTGACAGAGATTGTCATCGCGTTTGCGGTAGATGAATTCGACTTCTTCGGTTGACCGGCATCAAACGGAGAGGACTATGGATAAAAATGCAATAAATTATGCCAAGTTTGAGGATGTGCTGGCACCGATCAAATAAACAGTAGCAGAGGAGGAGTTTAATCCAATGAAAAGCCTGACTGCGGCGCAACTGAAGAAAAAGCTGCAAAGTATGGACAAGGAGAACCTGGAATCGCTGCTGGTTTCTCTGTACCAGGAAAGCGCGGCTGTAAAGGAAATCCTGAATATTCGCTTGCAGGGCGATGCTTATGCATTGGAGGTCGCCGAGAAGTACAAGAAGAAGCTGCACAGAGTATTCTTCCCCAGAGATATTATCCGCACTGGCTTTTCCCTGTCTGAGGCAAAAGGCATCGTTCGGGAGTTTGCACAGCAGTACGGCAAATGCTCACTGGCGACAGCGGATTTAAAGCTTGCCTTTGCTGAATACGCGCTGGAGTTCACGAATGAGTTTGGAGATATCGACGAGCCGTTCTATAACGCACTCGCAGCCATGTATGCAGATGTGATCGACATCGCTATTGATGACGATTCCATATGTGAAAAGCTGAGCCCCCGGCTTTGTGCCTGTCTGGACGATATCCAATGCGGATGGGGGCTGGAAGAGGAATTGCGCGACCACTACGCAAGAATCGCTGACACTGAAGATTATTGATTCACTGTATGGAGAGTGGCGGTATGGAAAACATGTGTGAGGAAATCAAAAGAAAGCTCCGTGAGCATTTTGACGGCAAAATCGTCCGAAAGGATCTGACCAAAAAGATCAAGGAAGGGGCAAACGTACCCGTTTATGTCATGGAATTCCTGCTGGGCCAGTACTGCTCCTCCGATGACGACGCGATCATCGAACAGGGCGTGCAGAACGTGAAGCGCATTCTGGCGGAAAACTTCGTGCGCCCGGACGAGAGCCAGAAAACCCTCTCCCAGTTGCGCATGCGCGGAAGCCACACCGTCATCGACATACGAACGCGCTGCGTTCGCAATCCGATAATAGCGATTAAGGAGGCTTAGCCTATGGCTGATAATACACCGGATCCTTATCAGGACATCTACGGGGAAATAAAGGAAGCGCTGCTCGTCTCGCGAAATCAGGCGTACAGTGCAGTCAATTTTGCGATGGTTCAGGCATATTGGCACATCGGTCGCATCATCGTGGAGCATGAGCAAAACGGAAGCCTCCGGTCGGAGTATGGGAAAGGTATACTTCAGGACGTGTCAGAGCGGCTTCAGCAGGAGTTTGGGACGGGCTTCTCCGTGCGGAATCTCCAGCAGATGAAGAGGTTCTACGTCATGTTTCCAAATACGAACGCACTGCGTTCGCAATTGACGTGGACACATTATCGGGCGCTTTTGCGCGTTGAGGATGAAACAGCCAGAAACTGGTATATGGAAGAGTGTGTTCGGTCCGGTTGGTCGAGTCGTCAGCTGGAGCGGCAGATTTCTACGCTGTTCTATGATCGGCTGCTTGCCAGCCGTGATAAGGCGCCAGTCATCGCCGAGGCGGGAGAGTTGATGAAGCCACTGGCTGCGGAAAGCTTTATAAAAGATCCGTATGTGCTGGATTTCCTTGATTTGAAGAACTATCCGGCACTGCGAGAATCCGATTTGGAGCAGGCTCTGATAGACAAACTACAGGAGTTTCTGCTGGAACTTGGGAGAGGCTTCTGTTTTGTAGCAAGGCAAAAGCTCATGCGGTATGAGGATGAGGACTTTTACCTTGACCTTGTGTTTTATCACAGTATTCTGAAGTGCCATGTGCTGATCGACCTGAAGATCGGCAAGCTGACCCATGGCGACGTTGGGCAGATGGACAGCTATATCCGGATGTTCGACGCGTTGTATAAGAGCGATGATGACAATCCCACGATTGGCATTATCCTCTGCTCCCAGAAAAATGAAGCCATCGTCAAATACTCTGTCCTGAACGACGCAAAGCAGGTCTTTGCTTCCAAGTACCGTTTAACGCTGCCAACTACTGAAGAATTGCAGCGGGAAATCGAGGAAGAAAGACGAAGGATTGAAGAGCAGGAAGATGCAGGAAACGAAAGAGGCATGTGAATCAATTATCAGGATCTGCAGGGCATCGGTATGACCGGCAAGCTGGCGCTTCCCACGCTGATCGCGCTGTGCTCCATCGCCCTGAACAAGCCGACTCTTGGAAGCCTTGCCGTACTGGGAGAGATCAACATCAGCGGCACGATGATCAAGGTGGACGAACTGGCGAACATGCTGCAGTGCTGTCTGGACAGTAGCGTGAAGAAGGTACTCATTCCCGCGGTATCGATGATTGATTTCGCAACGGTCCCGGCCGACCTGATGGGGGTATTCCAGCTGATCCCTTACAGTAGCGCGGAGGATGCAGTGTTCAAAGCTCTGGGTGTGGAGTAAGGAGTGGCAACATGAGTAATATTGATGAAAAATGGCTTTGGGGCATCCATACGTACGATGATAACCTATTTTTAAAAGGTGGAGTTATCGCAATAGGATGGAAAGCAATTGGCGATTTGAGCTTGCTCCCCGCCGATCGCGAAGCTATGAAAGTGGTTTATGCAAAAGCCTATCCAGATGATCCGAAGGGCAGTATACCGACAGGAGTTGGAATGCTGTACCGGTTTTGTCACGAAATCAAAGAGGGGGATTATGTTATTTATCCTTCCAAGATGGATCGCCGAATCAATATCGGTGTTATAGATGGACCGTACTATTTCGATCCAAAGGAAGTAAGATATCCGCAAAAACGAAAAGTTACTTGGATCAAAAGCCTTCCACGGACAGCTTTTTCCCAAGGAGCACTTCACGAAATAGGTTCCGCACTGTCTTTGTTTACTGTACGGAATTATGCATATGAGTTTATTAACGCGCTTAATGATGATTTCGGGAAATATCCTATTCTGGACGAAACGGATACAACGGTCGGAGCAACTGCAGATGAGATTATACAAAGTACAAGAGATTTCATTCTGAAAGAATTGTACCATCGTCTTAAAGGTTATGACCTTGAGGACTTCATTGGCAATTTGTTAGAAGCAATGGGATACCGTGTTAAACTATCACCACACGGCGGGGATAGTGGTGTCGACATTGAGGCCTATAAAGATGAATTGCCGCCAAGAATACTTGTTCAAGTCAAAAGCACAGACGGCGATATCAGAGAACAAACCATTATGTCGCTTAAGGGTGCTATGCGAGAAGGTGATTATGGTTTGTTCGTCACTCTTTCACATTATACCAAGAACGCTCAGAAATACTTGGCGAATACTCCGATTATTCGTGGCATCGATGGTGACGAATTGGTTGGTCTGGTTCTAAAGTACTATGAGGCCTTGGATGAAAAGTACCGGAAGATGATTCCGCTGAAAATGGTTTACATTCCTGTAGCCGTTACAGAGGTATAAACCATGATTGGAAAGTACAAGGTTATCACCCTCTGCGGTAGCACTCGATTAAAAGATGCCTTTATGAAGGCTCAGAAGCGGTTGACACTGGGAGGTTACACGGTCATCAGCGTTGGTCTGTTCGGGACATTCTGGCGATGATGAGGTCTGGACCGAGGGCACAAAGGAGCTCCTCCGCAGTTTCGATGATTGATTTCGCAACAGTCCCGGCCGATCTGATGGGCGCGTTCCAGCTGATTCCTTACAGTAGCGCGGAGGACGCGGTATTCAAAGCACTGGGCGTCGAATGAGCTGTGACATCGATCCCGCGCCGGCGCTGAAGGCCGCCGAATCCGCATCCGAATACGGGGAGACGAATGTATGAACATGAACGCGGTGGAGCGCGCGCGCAGCGCGCTGAACCATACGGGCTTCCGGGCCAATCACGCGCTGGGGCAGAACTTTCTGCTGAATGCGGCGTATCTGGAGAAAATCGCGGATCTCGCCGGCGTGAAGGCGGGAGAGGGCGTGCTGGAAATCGGCGCGGGCTGCGGGATCCTCACCTATGAGATGGCGGCGCGCGGGGCGCGGGTGCTGGCGCTGGAGGTGGACCGGGCGCTCGGGCCTATGCTGGAAGAGGTTCTGGCGGACACCGGCGCCAGGGTGGTGATGGCGGACGCGCTGAAATGCGACTGGAAAGCGCTGACCGCGGAGGCCTTTGGCGGGGAACCGTTCTGCGTGGCAGCCAACCTGCCCTACGGAATCACCACGGACGTGCTCAGGCGGATCATTCGCGGGGATCTTCCGATCCGGCGCGTGACGCTGCTGCTGCAGAGGGAAGCCGCGCAGCGGGCCGCGGCGCGGGTGGGGGAAACCGGATACTGCGCGCTGTCCGCGCAGGTGCGCGCTTGGGGCGCGGCGCGCGTCCTTATGGACGTGCCGTCTTCGGCGTTTACGCCGCCGCCGCACGTGGAAAGCGCGGTGCTCGAAATCGTCCCGTGGACGGCCGAAACGAGGCCGGTCCGTCCGAAAAGCGAAGAAGCGTTTCAGCGGACGATCGAAGCGGCCTTTGCGATGCGGCGAAAGACGCTGCTCAACAACCTGACCCGGGCGTTCGGGATCTCCAGGGAGCAGGCGCAGGCCGTGCTATCCTCCTGCGGGATCGCTGCCGGCGCCCGCGGAGAAGCGCTTGGGCTGGAGGAGCTGTGCGCGATCGCCGACGAACTGTCGGAGGGGCGGCTCTGTCAGCCGGCTTCTCCGGGCAACGGAAGGGACGGACAATAGCATGGACAGCGGCAAATACGGGCTCAGGAATCAGGGTCTTCATCTGGTGAAGGCCGACGCCCAAAACTTCTGGAGCCTGATGGATCTGCGGGTCGCAAAGGAACAGGAGCGCTTTGTGGCGTCAAACGCGGTCAGCCTGGCGGAGGCCTATGATACCAGAGCCGACGGCAGATTTGTGCAGTGCTTCGGGATCTGCGACGGGGAGAACCCCGTGGGCTTCGCGATGATCGGCCACAATTCCGAGGAGTACGAGGGGATGGCGGAGGTCTATCGGCACAGCTACAATCTGTGGCGCTTCATGATCGATCGGCGGTATCAAAAGCGCGGCTTCGGCAGGGACGCGCTGAAGCTGCTGCTGGACTATGTCCGGAGCTTCCCGGACGGGGCGGAAGCGCTTTGGAGCACCTCCTGGGTGCCCGGCAACGAGGCTGCCGCGAAGCTGTACCGCGATTTCGGCTTTGTGGAAAACGGAGAAAAGGACGGAGACGAGATCGTTGCGGTGATGAAACTGTAAGGCGGTTCTGCGGGACAGAAGGATTCCGTGAAAACCGGATTTCCCAAACCGCTGCGGCGGGGAAGGCTTCAGAAATCGAAGATCCGTCCGTCAATCGGTACACCATTCCGAATCCGTTGTAGGGGCGCCCCAAGCGAAGCGCGGTGCGCCTGCAGTTTTTTCCGGAAACGGAGATCCGTTCATCAATCGGTACGGCATACCGATCCCGCAGGTCGCATATGAAACCCCTGTCGTGCTATCGCCGTGTGCTGTATCTTCGTTGCCTGGGTACCAATTATATCTTCACTCTTCACTCTTCGCTCTTCACTCTGGCGAAGGCGCCATGTATGGCGCCGAGCGGCGCGGACGGCGTTACGCCAGGCGCTTTGTGCCGAGCCATTTGCCCCGCAGGAGGCGTACCAGGAAAATGCTGCCGC
This sequence comes from Clostridia bacterium, assembly GCA_017512675.1. Taxonomy (GTDB): domain Bacteria; phylum Bacillota; class Clostridia; order Christensenellales; family Aristaeellaceae; genus RGIG5678. The sequence goes on from JAFWEY010000007.1 coordinate 19,213, forward strand.
GCACCAGCAGCTCGACGGTCATCGCGGTCCAAACCCCTACGAGCCCGAAGCGCCGGGCGTAGAGCAGAGTCACCGCGATGCGAACGCCCCACATGCTCGCCAGGTTGATCAGGAACGGGGCGCGGGTGTCTCCGGCGCCGCGCAGCGCTCCGGAAATGATGATCGACAGCCCGAACAGGGGTTCGCTGAAGGCGACGATGCGCAGCACCCGCGCGCCGAGGGACAGCACCTCGCGGTCCGGCGTAAACAGGCTCACCAGCCGCGGCGCGAACAGCCACAGAACCGTGGAAGTGACGAGCATCATGCCGAAGCCCAGCACCGCGTTCAGGTACGCGAAGCGCTTCGCCATATCCCGGCGGTTCGCCCCGATGGCCTGCCCGACCAGCGTGGTGGCGGCGAAGGATACGCCGCTGCTGGGCATATAGCAGATGGCTTCCGCGGTGACCGCGATGTAGTGGGCGGCCAGGCTCACGGCGCCCAGCGAGGTGATGATCGCGGTCTGCACGATTTGCGCCATGCACATGGTGACGCGGTCGAACGCCACCGGCAGCGCGAGCCTGACCATATTCGTCATGCAGCGGCGGGAGAAGCGCCAGAGACCGCCCCTGCGCAGGCGCACCGAGGGCTCGCGGAATGCGGCCAGCGAGAACTGCAGAAGCGCGGTCACCGCCGTGGACAGCCCGGTGCCCAGCGCCGCCCCGTGAACGCCCATTCCGGCGCCCCAGATGAAAACGGAAAGCCCGCCCAATTGAACCGTTCGGCCGGGGAAGATCAGGAGAAAATTGAACAGCGCGTTCAGCAGGCACATGGACAGGCTGATGATGCCCGGCGCTTTGGTGTTCCCGCAGCAGCGCAGGACGGACGCGTACAGGTTGTTCGCGAGGGAAAACGGCAGAAACAGCCCGACGATGGTCAGATAAGCGCCGGCCAGCGGGCGCAGCTCCTCCTCCGCCCCGAGAATCCACGGGAGCAGCCGGCCCAGCGGAAACGCCAGGGCTGCCAGCAGCGCGCCGAACGCCGCGTTGAACAGCATGGCTTGCCGGAGCACGTCCTGCGCGTCTTCCTGCCGTCCGGCGCCCAGATACTGCGCCACCTGCACCGAGAACCCCACCGCCGCGGCCATGTTGATGCCGCCCAGCAGCCAGACGGTGCTGGACACCAGGCTGATGGAAGCGGTGGCCGTGCGGCCCAGGGAGCCCACCATCGCGGTGTCGATGAAGCTCATCATCGTATAGGCGACCTGCTCGAGGATTGCCGGAACCGACAGCGTAAAGACGGTCCGAATCTGCTCTTTCAGGGACAGGGTGCCGCCCTGCTTCAGCCGAACGGCGATGTCGTTCCTGCGCATCGGTTATCCACGGCCTTCGGATTCTTCGTATTTTTCGAGAAGCACGCCGCCTTCCTTCAGCATCTGCAGGGAGAAATCGTCCGGATATCCTTCCCGGTAGACGACGCGGGTGATGCCGGCGTTCACGATCATCTTGGCGCAGATCACGCAGGGCTGGTGGGTGCAGTACAGGGTCGAGCCCTCGATCTGGATGCCCAGGCGCGCCGCCTGGATGATCGCGTTCTGCTCGGCGTGAATCGCGTAGCACATTTCGTGACGGGTGCCGGAGGGAATGCCCAGCTTGCGCCGCAGGCATTCGCCGCGCTCGACGCAGGTTTTGACGCCTGCGGGCGCGCCGTTGTAGCCGGTGGTCATAATGCGCTTGTTTTTCACGATGACCGCGCCGATTTTCCGGTTGGGCTGAAAACAGCTTGCCCAGGTGGATACCAGCTGGGCCGTTTCCATAAAGCGATGATCCCACTTGTCCATCGGTTGCTCCTTTCGTTCGGCGCGGTTTCGCGCGCCGCGGGTGTTCAGGTTCCGCCGCCGAGCCAGCCGCGCATCAGGGGTTCGCACAGGCTGCCGCGGCAGAATTCGGCTTCGGAGATCAGCCCGCTTTCGCGTATGCTGACCGCCTGCCTGCCGGCAAAGATGATGTGGTCGGGCATCGCGATGCCGAGATCGGCCAGCGCGTTCAGGCAGACGCGGGTGGTTTCGATATCGTCCCGGGACGGCTTCGGGCTGAAGCTCGGGTGGTTGTGGCACAGCACAGCCGCCTGCGCCCTGCAGCGCAGCAGCGCCTCCAGCACGTGCCGAAGGTAGAACGGGGTCTCGTCGACGGTTCCCTCCTGCAGGATGCCGGAGAACAGAACGGTTCCGTCCCCGTCCAGGCACAGAATCCCGTTTTTCTCCACCTGCGAGCCGATGAAGAGCGGGCGCAGCACCTTCGCGGCCTTTTGAAAGGTGTCCGCCCTGCGCACGGAAGAGGCCTCGTCCCGGGCGGTGTACGCGGCGATTTGCGGAATCAGGTGCAGAAGCGCGGCGCCGTTCGGCGTCACGAGCCCGGTTTCGGCCAGATCCTCCGGCGCGGCTTCGAACAGCGGTGCGAGGGAGCCGTACCGCGCGAGCAGCGTTTGCGCGGCCGTTCGCGCGGCGTCCTTTCCCATTCCGGCCCAGACCAGAAGCGATTCAACCCGTTTCAGATCATCCTGCGAGCCGCTCATGCCATCGCGGCGCGCAGCGCGCGTTCGATCTGCGCCGCGTCGGCGACCGGCGCGGACATATACCAGCCGTCCATTTCGTCGTCGAAAGCCATTTCTTCCGCGGCGAGAATTTCGAGGCCGTCCTTTTCGAACGAGAGATCGACGGTCATCGCGGGTTCGCTGTCGTACAGGTCCACCACGTATTCGCTTTCACTGAGCGCCTGCGCGTCTTCGCAGGCGTCGAGGAATGCCCTGAGGGCGTTCAGGTCTTCGCGGGTCCAGCGCATGCGCATGGAAGATGCACCTCTCTTGGCTGATTTTCCAACAGTGTACCGCAAACCGCGCCGCTTGGCAAGAGAATTTTCGGCGCGCGCTCGAGGCTGAGGAGCGCCTGCTTCCGCCGGACGCCGCCGGCGTATCCGGTCAGGCTTCCGTCCGCGCCGACGACCCGGTGGCAGGGAACGATCAGGGAAACGGGATTGCGCGCGATCGCGCTGCCGGCTGCCCGGGCGCACGCGCCGGTGCCGGCGCGCTTCGCGGCACGGGACGCGATTTCCGCGTAGGTCGCCGTCCCGCCGTAGGGAACGGTGAGCAGGGCTTCCCAGACCTGCTTTTGAAAGGCAGTGCCGCGCAGCGACAGCGGCGGGGTAAAATCCGGCGCTTCTCCGCTGAAATAGATCAGGAGCCAGCGCTCAGCCTCTTCGAGGACCGGCATGCGCTTTTCGGCATGCTCCGGTTTCAGCGCGGCCCCGAAGTGCTTTTGCCCGTCGAACCACAGGCCGATCAGGGCTTCTCCGTCGCAGGCCAGCGTGATTCCGCCCAGCGGCGAATCGAAGTGCTGTGTGTAATCCATAAAACCTCCGCAGTGTGTGCCGGGAAGAACTGCGAACCCCGCCGCCTGATTCACCCGTTTCCGCCGGTTCGCCAGCGGCCGGACAGGTAAAAGGCAGAGGCGATCATCAGCGGCATGAAGCCGGCCAGCGCGTCGCCCATCCAGAAGCCGAAGCAGTCCAGGTGAAGCGCGAAGCCCAGCAGCGCCGCCAGGCCGATGCGGGAAATGACGCCGTCGATCAGCGCCACCGCGAGATTGAGGCCGGAACGGCCGGAGCCGTTGATCAGCGAAAAGGCGGCGCTGCGGGTAACGGCGCCGTAGAAGTTGAGGATGATCGGCAGCGTCAGCACCGAGGCGACGGAGAGCAGTTGGGCGTCGGGGGAGAAGGCGCTGTAAACGGTGTCGGGCCACAGCAGCATGACCAGGTGGAGCAGCAGCACGAGAACGCCGCCGGAGGCCAGCACCGTCAAGAGGATTCGGTTCACCCGGTCGTATTTGGCCGCGCCGAGGTTCTGGCCCACCATCGTGCTGCCGGCCGTGGTGAAGGACATGGAAATCACGCCCACCATCATGTTGATTTTGTTGTAGACCCCGGCAAGCGCCGAATAGGTGACGTCGAACAGGTTGATCCATGCCATCAGCACGATCTTCGAGAAGCTGACCGCGGCGGACTGAATCGCCATCGGCACCCCCAGCAGCAGAAGCCGCCGGAAGGCAGCGGGATCGATGCGGAAGCTGGACGGCCTGAAATCGAAGCCGAAGCTTTCCCGGTGCCGGTACAGATACGCGATCGACGCGACGAAGCTGACGCCCTGGCCGATCACTGTGGCCAGCGCCGCGCCGAACACCTCCATGCCCAGGTACCGGACGAACAGCACATCCAGCACCGTATTGAGGATCGCCGCCGTCGCGATGAACACGAACGGCCGGCGGCTGTCGCCCATGCCGCGCAGGATCGCGCTGACGATGTTGTAGCCGTAGATGAACACCAGCCCCAGAATGCAGGTGACCATGTAATCCATCGTGTACGCCTGCGCGGCGGCGGGGGTGTTGAGCCAGCGCAGCACCGGATGTCGGATCGCGTAGCACAGGGCGGCGATCACCAGCGAGGCGGAAAGCAGAAAGGTGAACATCGTGCCGATGGTCTTTCGGATTTCGTCGTGCCGCCCGGCGCCCACGGAGCGCGCGATCAGCACCTGTCCGGCGGAGGAGAAGCCCATGGCCACGAAGGTCAGAATATGCAGGATGTCGCCGCCGATGGATACGGCGGACATGCCGGCCGGGCCGATGGTGTTGCCGACCACGATCATATCCACGAGGTTGTACAGCGCCTGCAGCGCGTTGGAGGCGAACAGCGGCAGCGCAAAGCGATACAGCTGACGGACCACCGGCCCGCGCGTCAGATCCCGGATCATGGTGCCTGATGCCATCGGAATTCCACCTCATCGTGCGCCGTACGGCGGTTATTTGTGATACCGTTCCCCGGAAAGGATCTTCATCGCGCGGTACAGCTGCTCCAGCAGGATCACGCGCATCAGCGGATGGGGAAACGTCAGCTTCGAAAACGACAGCTTCTCGTCCGCGCGCCGCAGCACCGCGGGGGAGAGGCCCAGCGACCCGCCGATGACCAGCACCACGCGCCGCCCGTCCGTCTGCCAGGACCCGACGCGCTTTGCGAACGCCGGGGAATCGAAGGCCTCGCCCTGAATCGCCAGCGCGACGACCCGGTCCTCCGGGCGGATCTGCCGGAGCAGCGCCTCGCCTTCCTTTTCCATCGCCGCGCGCATCGTCGCTTCGCTGGGCTTCGCGCCTTCCGGCTGGTCGCTGACCTCCCGGACCTCCACGGCGGCGAAGCGGCTCAGCCGCTTCAGGTACTCGGCACAGCCGGCCCTTTGCCAGTCCTCTTTCAGTTTGCCGACGCACAGAACGAGTATACGCATTACAGCCCTCCGAACAGGCCGAGAAGATCGGTCAGGTACAGCGCCGAAGCGGTCACGCAGATCGAGACCAGCACCATCATGGTATGGGTATCCATCGCCAGCGGGCGGGGCCGCAGCATCGGGTTCAGCGGACGCCGGTGCCGCTGCCGCGCCCGGCGGAGCAGCACCATCGCGCCGCACACGAACACCAGGCTTATGGCGGTGCTCAGGGCCAGCTGCCCGACGCCGCCCCGGGCGTTCAGATAATCCGTCCAGCGCGCGTAATCCCCGGCGCGCAGCCCGCTGTCGAACCAGGCGGAACGCAGCAGAAGCCAGATGTTGTAGCCGCCGTGGCAGAGAACGGCGCCCAGAACCGAGGCGCCTGCCAGCGTCGCGAAGCCGAAGACCAGGCCCATCAAAAGCTGCACCGGCAGCGCGGTGAACGAGCCATGCAGCGCCGCGAACAAAACCGCGCTGACGAACAGCGCAAAGCGCGTGCCGCGCCGCTCCATCGCCGAAAAGACGACGCCGCGCAGCAGGATTTCCTCGCACACCGCAGGAACCAGCCCCTGGGCAAGCACCCGCAGCGCCAGCTCCCAGGCGCCCGCTCCGGCAAGGGACGCGCCCTGCGGAATCCGCGCGCCCAAAGCGTCCAGCAGCAGGCACCACCAGTCGCCGAGACACGAGGCGAAGTGCACGCAGCACAGCCCCAGCAGCGCGCACAGCAGCCCCGTCTGCGCGTCGATCGGCACCAGGCGCACCGCGGGTTTCGCGCCGTCGTGGCCGCGAATGAAGCGGAGGCAGGGGAGCAGAAGCAGCATGACCTCCGCCGCCGCGCCGCCGATGCCGTACCGGTTCAGCGCGGGAATCGCGGCGCGCAGGCAGGTGAAAACCAGCAGCCCCGCCATCGCCAGCAGATACAGCGCCAGCGCGTCGAACACTTTCGGCCTTCTGGGCCACGGACGGTATTCCGCGTCCATCGGATACGCGTACTTTCTAAACGGGGGCATTGTCATCCTCCAGACGGTATACGCCGCTCAGCCCGTCGCGGCGGGCCACGTCCAGCCGCACGTCGCGGCCCACGATCCAGCCGGCGTTTTCCAGATGCATGGCGACCGTTTGAAACGCCAGATCCGGAAAGTTGTTTTCCTTGCTCAGATGGCCCAGCAGCACGGTGCGGCAGCCGGTTTCCGCCAGCTTGACCGCCGCCAGCCCCGCCTCGTCGTTGGACAGATGGCCGCGGCTGGACAGAATGCGCCGCTTCAGATCGTACGGATAGGGGCCGGCCCGCAGCATTTCCACATCGTGGTTCGCCTCCAGCAGCACGATATCGGAGCCGGCGATTTCGTCGAACCAGCCGCTTTCGATCCTGCCGAGGTCGGTGGCCACCGCCGCCTTCAGGCGGCCGGCGCGGAACGAATAGCCGACCGGCTCGCCGGCGTCGTGGGGAATCGCGAAGGGCATGATATCCAGCCCCGCCAGATAGAAGTTTTCGCCCGCGCGAACCCGGCACTGCATTTCCTGCGGGATCGCGCCGACTTTCTGATGCATCTCCTGCCAGGTGCCCTCGGTGGCGAAAATCGGCACGCGAAGCCTTCGGCACAGCACGCCGGCCCCGCCGACGTGATCCGAATGGGCGTGGGTGATCAGAATCGCGCGGATTTGGCTCTGCGGCACGCCGGCTCTGTTCAGTTCCGCCAGGATGTTCCTGCCGCTGGCTCCCGCATCCACGAGAACGCCGCCGGCGCCGGTTCCGACATACAGCGCGTTGCCGGAGGATCCGCTGAACAGCGGAGCGAAGATCAGGCTCATTCGTTCAAACCTCTTTCCTGCGCGTCCGACAGCGTCCGCGCTGCTTCGTCCAGCACGGCTTTGACCTCTTCCGCGCTGCTGAGGGTATTCACCCTGGCGCGCAGCCGCGCCGAATTGCGCAGCCCCGACATGTACCAAGCGATGTGCTTGCGCATTTCCAGCACCGCGCCCTTCTCGCCGCGCAGCGCGATTTCCCGGTCGAAATGCTCCTGCGCCGCGCGCATCCGGTCGGCGGCGGCGGGCCTGGAAAACGCCTCGCCGGAGAGCGCGCACAGGATCTGCCGGAACACCCAGGGATTGCCCTGGGCGGCGCGCCCGACGGCCACCGCGTCGCAGCCGGTTTCCCGCAGCATGCGCAGCGCGCTGTCCCCGTCGGTCACATCCCCGTTGCCGATCACCTTTACACGGGGCGGCAGCGCCCGGCGGACCTGCCTGATCACGTCCCAGTCGGCGCGGCCGCTGTAAAACTGATCCCGGGTGCGCGGATGCACGGTGACCGCGGCGACGCCGGAATCGGCGCAGACTTTTGCGAATTCCACCGCGTTGACGCTCTCTTCGCTCCAGCCGGCGCGGAACTTGACGGTCAAAGGCACGCGAACGCGCTTCGCCATCGCCGACAGAATCGCCCCCGCGGCCTTCGGATCCTTCATCAGCGCCGAGCCGTCGCCGTTGGAAACGATCTTTCGCGCCGGGCAGCCCATGTTGACGTCGATCCAGGCGAAGCCGGCGTCCTGCAGCTGGTTCGCCGCCTCGGCCATCAGATCGGCGTCGTGGCCGAACAGCTGCAGCGCGGTCAGCCCTTCCTCGCCGCTGTGCGCGAGGAGCTCGTGGTGGGCGCGGAAGTCCTTCGGGGCATAAAGATAGCCTTTCGCGCTCAGCATTTCGCTTACCGCGAAGGCAGAACCGAACCTATGGCACAGCACGCGGAACGGAAGATCGGTGACGCCGGCCATCGGGGAGAGCCCGGCGCCGGCGGGAACGGCTACGCTGCCGATGTTCATACGAAAAAAACCGCTCCTTTCCGCGCGGGAGCGGTTTTGACCGCCGGAACGCGCTGCATGATCGCCGGTTCCGGCGGCGCATTGCCGATCATTATACCGGAGCGCCGGCCGCGGGAATCGGCGTCGGCTCGGAAAATACCTGGGTCTGTATGAGCCCGGCGATTTTCCAGCGCCCGTCCACGCGATACAGGGTGACGCTGTAGCGGCCGCTGTTCACCCAGTCCGGCGGTGAAGCCGTCAGCTGGCCCTGCCGAACCAGCTGCTGCTTGCCGGCGACCACGCTGCCGTGAATGTCCGTCACGCGGTAGGAGATCACGGCCTGCGCCGTATCCTCCCACGGCCAGCACCAGACCCACTCCAGCCCCACATGGCACTCGTAATCGGTGATGTTGTAATAGATATAGGGGGAATCGGAGGACAGCGCAACCGCCAGAGTTTCGTCGCTTTCCAGCGTATCGGCCCGGAAGTAATTGATCAGATCCTCCGCGTCCTCGCGGGTCAGGATGGTGTGGGTGCGGGCGGCCATGCCGTCCGACAGCAGGATATAGATGTTCGCGCCGTACATCGAAACATAAAAGCCCAGAATCAGCACAGAGACGATCAGGCTGAATATCAGGAGCCTGGAGGCGGTAAACCACAGAAAACGCCGAACGTATTTCACGCGGAATTCTCCTTTAATAGCGATAACGAAGTCACTATAGCAGATTCGGCGGAAAAGTTCAACAGAAGATACGTTGAACTTTTCGCTTACTCGCTGTCCATTTCCTCCAGCAGCGTGCGCATGTCTTCGATCATTTGCTCGTCCTGCAGACGGAATTTGAATTCGACGCGGCGGGAGGCGTCCATGTTGATGGAGCCGTCGCCGTTGTAGACCGGATTGGAATAGCTGCGGCCGTTGGCGGTGACGATCTGCTTCAGGCGCTGTTTCATCCCGCCGGTGATGCCCCGGTACTCGTCCGCCAGAATGTATTCCATCACCGACAGCGCGCGCTCCTGGGAGAGCTTCAGGTTGTGCATATAGGTGCCGGGGGTGTCGGTATGGCCTTCGATGATGATTTCCGCCACGTTGTCGCTGTCTTCGGATTCCATCAGCACCGACAGATACACCGGCAGGAACTGATCCAGCACGTGTTTGCCGGATTCCTTGAGCTCCGATTTGCCGGAATCGAACAGCACGCTGGCGTCCAGGCGGATCGCGCCGGTGTTCCCGTCCACCACCGCGTGCACGTTGGCGTTTCTCAGCGCCGTGCCCAGGGAAGCGATGATGCGGGCGCGCACGCCGACCAGCGCTTCCAGCCGCGCCTGCTGTTCATCCATCTTCTGCTGCTGGGTTCTGAGAAGCGTCTGCTGTTCCGCCAGCTGATCCTGCGCGGAGGCCAGAAGCGATTGCTGCTCCGCCAGCTGCGCCTGGGCGTCTTCCAGGTCCTTTTTCTGCTGCTCCAGAAGCTGATTGGCGGAATCCAGGTTCTTCTCGTAAAGAAGCAGCTTCGCCTGCTGCGCGATCTGCTCCTGCTCTGCCGCGGTCAGCTTGGCCTCGGTTTGCTTCAGCGCCTCGTCCTTTTCCGTCAGCGCCTGGTTCTTTTCGGTCAGCGCCGCGTCCTTTTCGTCCAGCTCGGCCTGCTTCTGATCCAGGATGCCGCTTTGCCGCACCAATTCCGCGGTTTTGATTTCCAGCATATCCAGATATTGGAACGCGCAATAGAAGATGACCAGGATAAACACCAGAACCAGCCCGCTCATCATATCCGAAAAGCCGAGCCAGTGGGTGCCGCTTTGGGTGCTTCTTCTCGTGCGACGCTTTTTCGTGTATGCCATGCGCGCCTCCTTTGGCGTTGGGATTTTCCGCGATTATGCCCGGTTCAGCCGCGAAGCGCAATCGTCAAGCGCCTGCGTCAGGCCGCCCAGCGCGGCTTCCAGCCGATCCGCCTGCTGCGCGTACAGATCGGCGGCGCCCGCGACTTCCTCCGGCAGGTTCGAAACGCTGTCGCGCACGTCGCGAATGGTCACAGAAAGCTGTTCCAGCGACTGATTGACGTTTTTGAAGAACGTATTGAAGGTTTTGTCGATATCCTTGCTGACGCCGTTCACCAGCGCGTTGTGGCTGGCGGCAAGCGTGTCGCCGGAAGCGCGCAGTTCGCCCGCGGTATCCCGAAGGGCATCCTGCGCCGCTTTGTTTTCCTCGCGGAACAGCATCATGAAGCCGTCCGTCGTCTGCTGGTATTTTTCCATCGCGCGCACGATTTCGCCCTGCAGCTTGCCGACGGACTGCAGATACCCGTTCTGCTGGCGCGCCACCACCTCCAGATGCTCGGCGTTGGCCGCCATGCGCCCGTAGCCGTCCTCCGCCGCGGCCGCGGCTCTGTTCATCCGGTCCAGATAGGAATCGTATTTGGTCATCAGCTGATCGGAAATCCGCTGCACCTCAGTGATGCTCTGCGCGGTCCGCCCGAGCCCTTCCATTACGTTTTTGAGGCCCGCGGCCATTTCGCGCTGATCGCGGCAGGTTTCCTCCAGCGTCTTTTCCAGCATCTGGAACTGGCCGTTCACCGAGTGGTTCATCTGCTGGATGAAGCGCTGCACCAGAAGGTCGGTGCCGCGAATCTGCTCGCGCGCCACCTCGTCGGAGAAGGTGCGCAGCGCGGAATCCAGCGGCGCAATGGCCTGCGCCATCGCTTCTCCGGTAATCTTCGCCATGCGCTGGGGAAGGCCGGATTTCAGATCCGCCGCCATCTGCTGAATCAGCGCGGTCTGCTCCTGCTGATAGATCGCGATCTGCGTCATCGGATCCACCGACTGCACCCCGGGCATGCTGTTCATCGCGGCGTGGAAATCGTCCAGCGCACGCACCGCGGCGCCGCTGACGATGCGGGTGATCAGCGTGAGCAGCACGGAGGCTACCACGCCGACGATGGAGGTCATGAACGCGTACTGCATGCTGGGCAGCAGCCGCTGAATGGCCTGCATCACCGCGTCGGAGGTATCCATCGAAAAATTCGACAGGCCGGTGGATATGCCGATCAGCGTGCCCAGAAAGCCCAGGGAAACCATCAGCCCGGGCACTGCTTCGCCAAGCTGGCTGCGGCCGGGATTCTCGATCGCGGTTTCCTCGTTGATGTAGTCTTCCACGTCCGCGGGATTGTGATATTCGCCGTCGGCGAAGAAGAGGTTGTTCAGGTACGCCTGCCAGTGCGGATAGAGCGAGCCGCCGCCCAGAAAGTTTTCATCCTGCCACGCGGTGCCGTTCTTCGCGCCCTTGCGGATCGCGCGCGCCGCGCGCCGCAGAAGGCGCTTGTTGTGCCACACCGGAAATACGCATTTGATCAGTGAAATGACGAACAATACGACAATGGCCACATAGACGAGGGAGGAAAACACGTTCTTCAGGAACTCCGCCCCCAGCGCCTGAACCCATTCGTTCACACAATCGCCCCTTTCGCAGGAGAAATACACGATATTTTCCTTTTGACGCGCGCGTTTCGCGAATGGTTCCAAAGGCCGTGCCCGGCAGGGGGCATGAGGCGCCGTGTTCAGCGGGAATCCTGTTTGACGGCAAAGGGGTTCAAACGCGGAGCACAGGGGACGTCAGCACGGAAGATGAACTTGCGCAGCGGTAAGAAATGTGATATGATGAAATCGGATTCCGGTTTATGAATGGAATCGCGGGAACCGGAGAACGGAGGATACATGTATGAAAAAGCTAATCGCGTTGTTGATGTGTATGCTTCTTCTGCTGCCCGTGGCTCTGTCGTAAACACATGAAGAAGGTTCTCTGTGTTCCCGGAGTTTCAGCACGAACTCCCTAACAATTCCAAAGCTGATGCCTGTTATCCGGTCTGCCGAATGGAGACGCCATATCTCAACGTTTCCCTGAGCCCCTTACAGGGGGTGTGCTCTCGCCAACACAGAGAACCGTCCCCTTGTGCTCCACGTGTAGCTCTTTCAGCCGGTTTATGTATCGCACGATATTCAGGTGGTCCGGCTTGACCTGCGTCTTTGCGAATTCCTTGTCTTCCGCAATCGCGTACGTGCAAAGTGTGTAGTTTGAGGTATGGACATCCATTCCGACAGAGAGTATACTATCCATGTAGTGCTCCTCCTTTTGCTTGCGGTAATCCCTGCAGCTTTTTCTTCTCTATTAGCCTACAGGTAAATCTGCGATCTTGCAACCGCGGGGGCACTACATATTATCCCCGGTGCTCTCCGCGAGTGTTCTTTCCGAAGGACGGTGCTGAAACGCTCCAGCAGATGATTGAGCGACTACTGCGCTGGGATATGATGAACGCAATTGAGGGCGACATCCTTTCTGATGCCGCCCTCACGGGATCATAATCAGAGCTCTTTATGCCGTGATGAAGTCAAACGCATCGTCGATATCCTTCAAGGCTTCTTCCCGCTTCCGCTCATCCTGAACCAGTTCAGCGCGGCTGCGCATGCTTTGAAGGAGCTCACGACTTTGTGTCTTTTCGGCCAGATCTTCAGCGATCTCACCAAGCCACCAGATTTCCTCGTCTGTGCATTCCTGTTCGAAGAATCGGATGGAAGCCGCGACATCGATCGTCAATGCTTCGATCTCTTTCTCCCACCAAGGGATCTCATAGTAGTTGGCATTGGGGTTTGTGATTCTTTCATGGATGGCTGCATGTATTCTCTCGAAAACATCCATTACTACTTCTTCCTCCTCCTGCTCGGCTGGTTTTGTGCATCCGGGAATATGGTTGCCACTTGACCATGTGTTTTGATCACACCGACTCTGACACCTTTGTATGTACCCCAGATAGTCACGCCATCCTTAACACCTCGATTATGCTTCAAACGGCTTACGTGTTCACCTGCTCGAACCATGTCCTTCACAGACCAGTTCTTGGGAAACCATGCCATCCCAGTTCCAGTTTTCTTTATCTTTGATTTGATGGAAGGGATGTTGCCAACTCTTACACAATTTGGGTAGGTCTTGACGATGTTATAGGCTATCCCATTTCTGTCCATGACATCAAGAGCAGATTGACCATGGCCACCAGACTTGATGTTCTGAATCGCTCCGGTTCTCGGATTGCGACTGCACTCACCGTCGAAACTGTGAATCAAAGCTTGATGGTGAACGATGGAGCTGCCGTGTGATGTATAGTACCTTCCAGAGACGCCGGTACCCATATCGATCACCTCCGCTTCATTGAGGTGATCCAGTCTGGATACTGTACGAACCTGGTCCTTGTCTCCAGCTCCTGGAATATGCCTTTGGGCATTGAGCCGTATACCAGAACAATTTCTGGTTCCAGTTCGTCCAACATGGCGATCAGACCGTTCCGGAAATGATGCCTGTTTTCTTCGCCTCGAACACAGCCATACGTACCGATTGAAACGATGCTGTGTTTCTCAACACCCAGGAAAGCGACTTTTTCTGGAAGGACGCTTGTGGTGTAGGTGCGCTCATCACCCCAGCGAATATTGGGGACAACATACAGCCCATTCTGCTGAAGATGATGACCGATTGCACGGTTCATGTAAGTGTTTGCGATCTGCAAACAGAGAGGCATGTCCCTGTAGAGGGAACAATCCGGAGAGACGATCCCTGAAAACTTCCTAAAGACGTCCAAGTGTTGATCCGTGACTGTGATCACATCATTGAACTTCAGATCGTGCTCATAGAAGACCAGGAACTTTCCGATGCCGTCCGTCCTGCTTCGGCAACTAAAGGGTACCATTCCGTCAGGAATAATGAATTCATCCGGCTTGAAGATGGTTGGAATTTCCAACACGCCGGCGAAGGTGGCTTCCTCGACAAGATCAGCGCGAAAGCCGTCGTCAATGATGATTCTGCTCAAGGTGAAATCTCCCTGCGCCTGTCCGTTTGGCGCGATTTCAACCAGACCGGACAAGATTTTGCCTGGTCGAATTGACACCAGAGCAGAAACATGGTAAAATCTCATTGCCTAGTAGAGACGTGTTCGCATGTTTCTGCCCGCAGAGTGCTTATGATTGCTGCGCCAACAGCCTTCAATAAGCACTTTTTTTGTCGACAATCAATGGCCCCACCGCCTTTCCTGACTCCGGCGCACCTTGGCGAACGCCTTAGAGACGCCATACCTGGAAATTATTTCATCCTCGCTCATGCCGTGGCTCTCGTCGAAGGGAATCATAAGCTCTCCCGTCAGGGCCTTGCATTGCCACTCAACGCTACGGTAACGCGGAAGCTCCCCATCGTCGAATGTGCGGGCATGGACAGGCGTGAAACCAATGTAGAAAAGGAACAGATGACAGATTTCGTGGCATATGAAGCCGAGAAAAGCTCCAATGTGCTTTTCATAGGCTCCCACATATACGGATTCCTTGATCTGGATCGTATAACCGCCTTCATCATTCTGAGAACACTGCGCCATCGTCTTGGCGGGAAGTTTGGAATCCTCGACGATAACGAACCCACTGCCCTTGAAGACATCGCGAACCTTCTCAAGTTCCTCCAGAACCGGAAATGGGCCGCCTTCAGGCACTCCGAAGATTCTCCGGAGGATCTTGGCGTATTTACGAATGTCCTTCCGGCTCGTAGGTTTGGTTTCATAGTCCATATGTCAGTCACCGTCCTCTTTGGAACTGAGTAGTTCAAGAACTCTCAAAGCTGTCTCGTCGTCCATCTTGTCAAAGGATCGAGCAAATTGCATGGCAGCTCTGCGCTGACTGATGCCAGCACCAATGGTTGAAATCTTGTACTGTGTCCTGGATTCTTCTGCGGCCTCGATCAACTCCTGTTCTTCTTCAGTACTGAGGTGGTAGCACTCAACGATCTTCGTGATCAGTTCTGCCGGCACGTTCTTTTTCCCGCTCTCAATTGCGGAGAGGAATGGTAGCTTAAGACCGAGCTTCTTTGCCATGTCACCCATTACTTCATGGTGTCTGATCCGAATGATGCGCACGAGTTCGCCGAATTTTGTGTACGCCATCGTGATCCCTCCTTTCCTCTGCAATGGTAGCACAGATAAACCCAAAAGTCAATATGCAGATTAACCAATTACAGGTTAATTATCGTATTGTGAAAAACGGTGATTGCTCTGATGGTTTGTGTTCTACCACGAGGTTGTGCTGATAATACTCCTTATGAGAAAGTCGGCGATGCGGAGCAGGTGAGTATACTCGACGATCTCCCGTTTGATATACCGGATACTTGGGAATGGGTTCATGTTGGCGAGATCTTTGCGCACAATACAGGGAAAGCGCTTAACGCCTCAAATCGAACAGGTCAGCTTCTGCCCTACATTACGACGTCAAATCTATACTGGAACCGCTTTGCAGAGCACAAGGGGACGGGGGTCTGTGATCTTAGGATTTCGGCACATGCTTCCTCACAATTCCAAAGCTGATGCCTGTTTTCCGGCTGACCTGCCGAATGGAGACGCCATATCCCAACATTTTCCAAGCCCCTCACAGGGGGCGTGCTCTCGCCAACACAGAGAACCGTCCCCTTGTGCTCCCGTTTCGCGAATAGTTCCAAAGGCCGTACCCGGCGGGGGCATGATGCGCCGCGTTCAGCGGGAATCCTGTTTGACGGCAAAGGGGTTCAAACACGGAGCACAGGGGACGTCAGCACGGAAGATGAACTTGCGCAGCGGTAAGAAATGTGATATGATGAAATCGGATTCCGATTTA
>JAFWEY010000067.1 GCA_017512675.1 Clostridia bacterium
CGGTACCCTTCGGGCAGCGCGGGCAGCGTGAAGTACTTTTCCTCCCAGCAGGCGTTCACGGCAACGTAGATGAACGCGTCCCGTTCCGTGCCGTACCGCTCGTGATCCTCCGCGAACATGTACGCGAAGCACAGCCCCTCCCCGGACCCGTCCAGGGACCATGCCCGGGTTCCGTGGAAGGACAGCTCGGGATAGCCGGTTCCGTTTTCCGAGAAATCGTAGTGATGCGCCCGGAGGACCGGGTGCAGGCGCCTGAACGCGATCAGGCGGCGCGTGTAATCGTACAGGCCGCGGTGCCTGGCAAGGCCGCTCCAGTCCAGCCAGGACACCTCGTTGTCCTGGCAGTAGGCGTTGTTGTTGCCGTACTGGGTATTGGCGAATTCGTCGCCGGAAAGCAGCATCGGGATTCCCCGGCTGGTGAGCAGCACGGTGAGCATGTTTTTCATCTGCCGCAGGCGCAGCGCGGCGATCCGCGCGTCGCCGGTATCGCCTTCCGCGCCGCAGTTCCAGCTCATGTTGTCGTTCGAGCCGTCGCGGTTGCCTTCGCCGTTGTCCAGGTTGTGCTTTTCGTTGTAGGAGACCAGGTCGTACAGCGTGAAGCCGTCGTGGCAGGTGACGAAGTTGATGGAAGCGGCCGGGCCCCGCGCCGCGTACAGATCGTCGGAACCGCGCACGCGCCGGATCATCTCCGGCAGGCAGGCGGCGTCCCCCTTGATGAAGCGCCGAAGGCAGTCGCGGTACATCCCGTTCCACTCGCTCCAGCGGCCGAAGGCCGGAAAGGTGCCCACCTGATACAGCCCGCCCGCGTCCCAGGCCTCGGCGATCAGCAGGCTCTTGCCCAGCACCGCGTCGCTGGCGATGCTCTCCAGAAGCGGGGGATGGATCATCGGCGTGCCGTTCTGATCCCGCGCGAGGATGGAGGCGAGATCGAAGCGGAAGCCGTCCACGTGGTAAGCCGAAACCCAGTGCCGAAGGCAGTCGATCACCACGTTCCGCACCACCGGATGGTTGCAGTTCATGGTGTTGCCGCAGCCGCTGTAATTGCAGTAGCTTCCGTCCGGCGCCAGCAGATAGTACGTCCGGTTGTCGATCCCCTTATAGGAGATGAAGGGCCCGCCTTCGCCGCCCTCCGCGGTGTGGTTGAACACCACGTCGAGGATGACCTCGATGCCGTTCTGATGGAAGCGGCGGATCATTTCCTTCAGCTCGTCGGCCTCCATGCCGAAGCGCGCGGAAGCGGCATAGCCCGCCTTGGGCGCGAAAAACCCGATCGTGGAATAGCCCCAGTAATTCAGCAGGCGCCTGCCGCCCGCGTTCCGGTACGATTCGAATTCGTCGAACTCGAAGATGGGCATCAGCTCCACGCAGTTGACGCCCAGGGATTTCAGATACGGGATTTTCTCCGCGAGGCCCGCAAACGTCCCCCTGCGGCGCACGCCGCTGGAGGCGCCCTGGGTAAACGAGCGAACGTGCAGCTCGTAGAGGATCAGATCGCAGGGGGGAATCTCCAGCGGCTTATCGCCCTGCCAGTCAAAATCCTCGCGGATGATCTGCCCCCTGTGGGGAAAGGGATCGGTAAAATCGGGCTGGATCCCCCAGACCGATCTGCCGGAGACGGAGCGGGCGTAGGGATCCAGCAGCACCCGGTTCCTGTCGAAGCGCTGGCCCTTCGGCGGGTCATAGGGGCCGTCGAACCGGTACCCGTATTCCACGGTTTCGATGTTCAGCCCGAACACCAGCATCGAATAGACGTCCCCGATCCGGAAGGATTCCGGAAAGGGAATCTCGAGGAAGGGATCCCGCTGGCCGTGGTGGTACAGCACCAGCGTGCAGGCGGTGGCTTCCCGCGAAAAGACGCTGAAATTGACTCCTTCTCCGCATATGGTGGCGCCGAAGGGAAAGATATGTCCTGCACAGTACTCAAGATCTCCGATTCGGTTGGTGGGAAACTCGTCGACTGGTCGCATGGTATCTCCTCCTGTGCCGTCGGGTGCGGTTCGGGATCCCGTCGGACCCCCGCCGTACAGCGTATGCGCGCCCGGACGGAGCGGCGGTTTCTTCGGCCGGCGCCGTTCGCCTCCGCCTGCAGCCGCGCCGCGGAGCGGGCCCGTTTGCGCTGCACGGCAAGAGTATAGCACAGCGGCGGGCAGAATGGAAGGGGGATTCGGGCGGGGAAAAGCAAATCCCAGGCCCTTCAGCCTGGGATTGCGGCGGTCTGCCCGAAACAGCGCGGCTTTGCGGGAGAGCTTCCTGCGCGCACAGGACAGGCCGCCGACGGCGCGAAAGCCGGTATCAATGGGATTCCTGCGCTTCAACCGTTACATCCCCGGCGAGATTCGCCTGGGCTTCTGCGACCAGCGCGTCGTAATCCGCCAGGTTGTAGCTGTCGTCGTAGGGTGTCGGCAGCAGGCCTTCGTTGATGTAGCCGATGATTTCCGCGCGGCGCGGATCGTCCTCGGAAAGATCCACCCCGGTGATGTGCCAGTTGTAGTCCACGGTCGGCTCGACCGGAGAATTCTCGCTGAAATAGGCGACGATCATGTCGCGGATGGAGCAGGAGGATTCCCAATCGCGCTTGCCCTCGGCGAGGTTGTTGGTCTTGATGCCGGAAGAGTAGCGGTAGTTGTTGACCGCCAGCTTCAGAACCTGGTCGTCCTGCAGGGGTTCGCCGCGGAACATCACGTTTTCGATGCGCTCGCCCTTCGGTTTGGAAAGGTTGATCTCGTATTCGACCCCTTCGAACATATCGTACAGGTAGCCCGGATACTCCGGATCGAAGGAGATGTTGATGTCGCCGGGCTCCCACTGATTGTAACACTCGGCGGACCATTCCATGTAGGCCTTCAATTCGCTGCCGGTGACGTCCAGCGTGTACAGAGTGTTGTCGAATTTGTAGATGTCGAAGATGTTGCCGTAATTGATGGCGCCTTCCGGCAGGTCGCTGGTATCCTTGAAGAGCGCGCAGGCCGTGACGTCCGCGCCGGAATTGAGCAGCTGGACGTTCAGGATCAGGTCCATCACCGCGGTATCCTGCAGCTTGCCCTCGGGCAGGCCTTTGATTTCGTCCTCGGGCTGGAATTTCGCCGTGGTGGTGCCGAGAGGCTCGCCCGGCTCGCCGTCTTCGCCGACGCCGCCCTGAATGAAGCTGATGGTTTGCTCGTGCAGCGCTTTCACGACGGGGATCTCCCGAATCTCATCGCTCGGCTCGTAATCCGCCATGTCGACGATCTGCACGGCCTTGTCCTTGATGTTCCCGTCCTGATCGAGAGTCACGTCGATCCGCGCGATTTCACGGCCGGAATTGCGCACGCCGACGACGGGAATTCCGTTGATCTCGTCGTTTACGGTGATGTGCATATGCGCGACCTGAAGGATATCCACCCCGGGGTTATCCTCCGCGATCTTCGATCCGGCATCCGACCCGCCGTCTTCGTCGAATTCGGCGTACTGCCCCATGTGCGCCGAAACGAGGACGATGTCGGCCTGATCGCCGATCTCTTCCAGCGCTTTCTTCACCGCGTCGGATCCGGCTTCAAACGTGGTCTCGTCGATGCCTTCCTTCCCGCCGTCCCAGATCGGCACGTCCGGCGTGCAGACGCCGATGACCGCCAGCTTGACGCCGCCGCGCTCGATGATGGTCCAGCCGCTGCCGGTAACATAGCTGCCGTCCGGGTTGAGCACGTTCGCGCCGAGCACCGGGAACTCAGCCTGCCCCAGGATTCTCTTCATCACGTCGATTCCCCAGTTGAACTCGTGGTTTCCGACCGTCATCGCATCGTACCCCATGGCGTTCATGGCCGCGATGACCGGGTGCTCGCTGTCGGGCGACTTGTTGCTGATATCGTCCGTCATGATGGTGCCCTGGATGTCGTCCCCGCCGTCCACGAGGAACACGACGGGGTTCTCTTCCCGAACCTGCTTGATGTACGTGTACAGGCGGGCCATGCCGTTGTTGGCGGTCTCGGCGTTGTCCTCGTAGGAATAGCTCCAGATATTCCCGTGCAGATCCGAGGTCGCCAGAATGACGGCATGGGTTTCCCCCTCCGCGAGGGCTGCGCAGGGGATCATCGCAATCAGCAATGCGGCCGCGAGCAGCAGAGGAAGGGCGTTGCGGAACGAAAGCTTCATGGGAAACACTCCTTGTACAGTGAATTTGGGTTTTGAGAGGGGCCCATACCCTCAAAAGACCTGTTCGCCGCCGGAAGCGCGCGACCGCGGAGCCGGCGGGGGAGAGGGGCTGGGAATCGGGAAGGGAACGGATCCGTGCGTGAAAGGCTGCGCCGCCGTCCGGCGCTTTGCGCCTTTCGGGTTATTCGCCGGGCGCGTTTTCGCGGAGCAGTTCCGGCAGTTCGGCGATGGATTGAATTTCGTAGCGGATCGGCAGGCCGCTTTCGCGGGGCACGCGCTTTCCGTTGATCCAGCAGGCGTCGCAGCCGGCGTTGCGCGCGCATTCGATATCGCTTTTCAGGCTGTCGCCGACCATCAGCGCCGCCGTCGGGGAAATGCCGCCCAGCTGCGCCAGCGCCTCGTGGATGATCCGGGGATTCGGCTTGGCGCAGCCCAATTCTTCGGATATGACGACGGCGTCCAGATACGGCACGAACGGGCTTCGCCCGATGCGGCCGCGCTGCACCACCGAGATTCCGTTGGTGACCAGCGCCAGCTTCGCCAGGCGGGACAGCGCTTTCACGGCTTCCGGCGCGCCGGGCAGCGCGATCGCCTGGCGGGAGAGGAGATCCACGTAGATCCGGTCCGCCAGGGCGGGATCGTCCGTTCGGCCAAAGCAGCGGAACAGATCGGCAAAGCGCCGGATGCGCAGCTGCGCCTGGTTGATTTCCCCCCGTTCCAGCGCGCGCCAGCACGCCTCGTTGCAGCGGCGGTAGGCCGCTTCGGCTTCCTCGCCGCTGAGATCGATCGCGCGCAGGGTCTCCCGCAGCGCGATGGCTTCGCCGGCGCGAAAATCGAACAGCGTCTCGTCCGCGTCCAGCAGAATTGCCGCGTATCGCACGGCTTCACCTCCTGAGAAGGGTTTTCTTCAGAAACGCGAGCTGCCGCGCCTTCAGCGCGGCCAGCGCGGCGAGGTATCCGGCGAAAGACGCGAACACGATCAGAACGATTCGCAGCAGCGCGGAGCCCTTGCCGGCCGCCGGCGGGACCAGGCGGTTCAGCACAAACGCCAGAATCAGGCAGACGACGGCGGCGGCGGCGATTTTCGACAGCTCCCGCAGGCTCCGCTGCAGCCCCATCCTGCCGAGCCGCCTGCGCAGCAGCGCGAACAGGATCACCGCGCCGGCGGCGCAGGAAACCGAAGTCGCCAGCGCCAGGCCGTTGGCGCCCATCACCCGGGACAGGATCAGGTTCAGCGCGATATTCAGCACCACCGTGAGACAGGCGACCCGCATCGGCGTGCGCGTGTCCTGCATCGCGTGGAACGCGCGGTTGAAGATGTCGCGCATCGAAAAGCCCAGAATGCCGACGATGTAGAACAGGAACACCGACGACGTGACGCGAAGCGAATCCATGCCGAACCGGCCGTGCATGTAAACCAGCCGGATGATGTCCTCCGCCAGCACGCCGCCCGCGACGGTGAACGGAACCATCACCATCGGCATCACTTCGATGCAGTTCTGCAGGATTTCCATGATGCCGCTGCGGTCGTGCTCGGCGGATTTCCTGGCGATCCGGGAAAACATGACCGTCGTCAGCGGAACCGCCAGCACGCCTGTGGCGAACTGAATCAGCCGGTACGCGTAGTCCAGCGCGGAAATATCGCCGGTGTTGAGCCCGGAGGCGATCGATTTGTCGATCAGATGGTTGAGCTCGTTGACCGCCATCGCCAGCACCGCCGGAACGGCGAGCTTCAGCATCTGCTGGATGCGCGGATCCTTCAGGCTGAGGTGCGGCGACCATTTGAGATCCCTGCGGCACCAGGGCAGCAGGATCAGCACCTGCCCGATGCCGGCGAAGAACACGCCCCAGGCGACGGCGCGGATGCCGTACCGCCGGGAGAAGAACACGGTGGCGATGATGACCGCGGCGGACAGCGGGAACCCGGTCAGCTGCGCCGGCAGGAAGCGCTCCTGCGCGTTCAGCACCGAGGCCAGAACGATGCTGGTGACCACGAACAACAGCGACAGCAGCATGATCCTGGTCAGGTCCGCCGTCAGGTGCGCCTTGCCGGGATCGAAGCCGATATAGACCAAGCGAACCAGCGGCTCCGCCAGGAAATACATCAGGACCGCGATGCCCAGCGAGAAGGCAAAGAACAGATTGATGCAGTTGCTGGCAAACCGGTCGGCGCCGAGCCGCGAATCGTTTTGGCGGGCGTCCACGTAGAGGGGGATCAGCGTGGAGGTAATGCAGGAATTGAACAGCAGCACCGGCAGATAAAACAGGCTGTAGGCGGACGTATACGCGTCCCGCTCCATGCCGGTGGCGAAATACCCGGCGCTGATGATATCCCGTATGAATCCCATGCCTTTGCTGGCGAGGATGATCAGCGTTACGGCCAGCGTCGAGCGCATAACGCTGTCTTTTGCTTTGCTTGACACGCGCGTTCCTTTCTGCCCAACGGGCATTCGAATCGATTCTATTATACCATAGCCGCGAATCGCGCATGTTATCGCTCGGCAAAGATCAGAAGCCGGTTCCGCGCCGGGGGCCTGAAGGCAGACGCGAAGGGGCTGCCCCGTTCTGAGACAGCCCCTTCGCGCGCGGGTTTCTTATTCCTCGACGATTGCGTCGTCCTTTTCTGCCGCGTCCCCGGGTTCGGGCTCCGCGTCCTGCTCCTCCGGCTCCTCCTGCGGCGCTTCGATGCGCGGCAGCGGCTTTCCGTACGACTCTTTCGTGAAGCGCGCCGCTTCCAGGTGCGCTTCCTCGATGATTTCGTTGGCGCGGGCCAGCGCGGATTTCAGCGCTTCGTGGGAGCGCTGCAGGCGCGCCTGCGCGACACCGCGAACCGATTCCGCTTCCCGGTTGGCCTGGTCGATGATTTCCGTGTATTCCTTCTCGGTGCGGTTGGACACGGCGAAGGCCAGATCCTTCGCCTCGCGGATGATGCGGCTCGCCTCGGCCCGGGCGTCGGGAATGACCTTGTACTCCTCGTGGAACCGGCTGAGCACGTCCAATTGATCGGTGAGGGTGCGGATGCGCTCGTCCTTTTCCTCCAGCTGCCTGGCCAGCGCGTTGCGGCCGGCGTCGAAGGCGGCTTCCTTCTCGGCGATTTTGGCCTTGTAGTTCTTTTCGTTCCGGTCGATCGTTTCGCTGTAGGCCTGCTCCTTCTCGGCCATCTCGCTCTGCCAGGCCTGTTCCTTTGCGGTCAGCGTTTCCCGGTGCGCGGTTTCCGTTTCGTCCAGGCGGGTCTGCCAGGCGGTTTCCTTTTCCTGCATCGCGGTTTCGTACGCGGTTTCCTTCTCGCGCATCGCGGTTTCGTACGCGGATTCCTTATCGCTCATTTCTCCCTCGAGCGCCTCGGTTTTCTCGCGCAGCTCGCCGCGCAGCGCGCGTTCGTTGGCCTCCATCCGCCGGTTCATGTTCTCCAGCTCGCGGTCGGATTCGTCGCGCAGCCTGCCGATCCGATCCTCCATCTCATCGATGCGCCGGTTTTTGCCCGAAAGCACGCAGATGAGCACGATCAGCAGCACGATCGCGATCAGCGCGCCGATCAGCACCTCCATCGGGGAAAACTGTGCAACAAACGAAGTGGCGGAATTGAGAATGTTTTCCATATGTCGGGCCTCCTTTGTCGAATGATGGCATATCGGTTACTGTACGGAAAAACGGTACGTCGTGAGATGATCGTACGTTTCGCCGGCGCGCAGCACGCAGCCGGGGAAGTTGGCGTGGTTGATCGCGTCCGGATAGGTCTGCGTTTCCAGGCACAGCGCTTCCCGCTTCCCGTAGCAATTCCCGCACTTGCCCGGCATGTTGCCGCCCAGGCTGTTGCCGGTGTAAAGCTGGATGCCCGGCTGATCGGTCAGCACCGTCAGCACGCGGCCGGTCGCGGGGGAATACACGCTGGCGACCTCGCGGTAGCCTTCGCCGTTCAGGCAGAAGTTCTGATCGTAGCCGCCGCCGGCGCGCAGCTGATCGTCCTGCTGCGTTTTCGCGAGTCCGTCGCCCAGGCGGGTCGGCTTGCGCAGATCGAACACGGTGCCCGACACGTCCCGGATCTCGCCGGTGGGAATCAGCGTTTCGTCGGTGGGCGTAAACGCGTCCGCGCGGATCGTGATGATCTGATCGTCGATCACCCCCGCGCCTTCCCCGTCGATGTTGAAATAGGCGTGGTTGGTCAGGTTCACCATCGTGTCCTGATCGGATACGGCCTGGTAGTGAATGCCCAGCTCGTTCTGATCGTTCCAGGAGTAGGTTACCGTGACGGAGAGGTTGCCGGGGTAGTTCTCCTCGCCGTCCGGGCTGAAGCAGCGCAGCTTCAGCGCGTTTTCCGCATCCAGCGCCTCGGCCTCCCACAGCTTCTCGTTGAAGCCGGAGTTGCCGCCGTGCAGATGATGGGCGCCGGAATTGCAGTTCAGCTGGATTTCCCTGCCGTTGAGCACGCAGTGCCCGCGGTTGACCCGGTTGCCGATGCGGCCGATCAGCGCGCCCAGGTACCCGTCGTTGGGCAGGTAATCCGTTACCGTTTTGCAGCCGAGCAGCACATCGCCCGGCTTCCCGTCCCGGTCCGGTACGACGATCGAGACCAGGATGCCGCCGTAGTTGGTGATCGATACCGAAGCCCCGCCGGCGTTGGTCAGCGTGTAGAGATCCGCGGTCCTGCCGTCCGGCAGGGTTCCGAAAGCTTTCACGGAAATAGCCATGGCAATTGCTCCTTTGTGAATCTGTTCTCCCTGTACATGTTCCCGGGAAGAGATGCGTTCTTCGCGAAATTTCCCAATTATGACAGCATTAATATACCACACGGGACGCAAATCGTCAACGGCAACGTGCGGATCGAACGCGCTGCTCCGGTCAGAACAGGTCGTCGTCGGGGATTTCGCCGAGCAGGCCGTTGTTCCGCACCACGGCCTGCTGTACCGTTCGTATGCCCCTCGCCTTCCAGGAACGGAGAATCGCCCGCAGATAGCTCCATTTCGGCACGCCGGAGGAGCGCGCTTCGGTGATCGCCAGCCGGATCACCTGGTCCGGCATCGCTTCGCGGTAGGACAGCAGCTCCCGCATCGCCTCCGGCGTCATGGATTCCACCCGCTGCGCGGCGTAGGCGCAGAGCGGGTCCGATTCCGGCGCGGCTGGGGTGGGAAGGACGTCCGCCGGGCTTTCCCGGAGCGGGGCGGGGTCCGGTTTGGGCCCGCCAAACCCGGCCGGGAAGGAGATTTCGCCGTTCCCGCTGCCCGCCGGCGGATTCCGGAAACCGTCCGCGGGGAACGGGCGCTGCGGCGACGGCGGCTCGGAAGAGGCAGAATCTGCCGCGGGGGAGGCGCTTTCGGGCGGCGGAACCGCGTCCGCGGGTTCCGGCGCGTTTGCGCCGGGCTCTGCCGTAGGCGCCGGGCGGGACGCGGGCGGGGCCGGATACCTGCCGCGCTTCGTGCGGACGCGCTGGTGCTTCTCCCAGGTGGGGAAGCACAGACACGGCATGCCCTCCGCCGTGTACGCCCGCAGAAGGCCGGCGGCCACCAGGGTGTCGACGGCGTCGCGCACCATTTCCTTGGTCACGTCCTCCTTCAGCGGAAACAGCGTGTTCTTCAGCAGGATGATCCGTCCGTCCATGCGGCCGTAATCGTCGGCGGTCACCATCAGCCGGTAAA
>JAFWEY010000068.1 GCA_017512675.1 Clostridia bacterium
CTTCTCCGGCAAGGATCCGACCAAGGTCGATCGCTCTGCGGCGTACGCGATGCGCCATGTAGCGCTGAATCTGGTAGCCGACGGGCTTTGCAGGCGCTGCGAAGTCGGCGTTGCCTACGCAATCGGCGTGGCCAGGCCGGTTTCCCTGTTCGTCAATACCGAAGGGACCGGAGTGCTGCCGGACGATCAGCTGGCCGATATCGTTTCCCGCGTGTTCGACCTGCGGCCTGCCGCGATCATCGAACGCCTGCAGCTGCGCCGGCCGATCTACGGGCAAACCGCGAGCTACGGCCATTTCGGCCGCCTCGATCTCGATCTCCCCTGGGAAAAAACCGATTGCGTGGAAACGCTGAAGAAGGCTGCAGGGGTTTAAAGGGGAATCGCCGGATTCCCGGCGCTTGCCGCGCCCATCTGTTTTCCCGCGGGCTCTGCGATTTGCAGCCGCTTCCGGCTCTCGATCCGTGCTTGAAATCTCTGTGTGCCAGAGATTTCAAGCCTTTTTTCTGAATTCCGGAAGCTTTTCCCGCGGAGGCACAGGCGCAGCGACAAAGCCTGACGCCGAATCGATTCTCATCTTATCTTACTCCGTTTCCGTCTGCCCTGCGCCCGCCCGTTTCCCGCATTTCTATCCGTTTTTGTGAATAAAGACTGAAGTCTTTATTGCGCATATGTGACAAAATCCGCCCGCCGTTGATTTTTGTGCTGCAATGAGATAGAATTAGGCTGTGTAATTCTGCATTCTTATCGAAGGGAGGCTCTGCACGTGCGAAAGATCCTGTGGCTGCTTTTCGCTTGCGCCGCAATGCTCGTCGCCGCGTCCGGCTGTGCCGAAGACGGGCAGATCCTCCTTCTGAACGACCGTGCCGCAATTCCAGCAGGACAGACTTTGGTCTTTTCTTTCTCTCCCACCGCCAACAACCTGTACGATCTGGCCACTTTCGGCGGTGAAACCCATGGAATTCTGGAACTGGACGGGGAAACGCTGTTTGATACGGAGGGTTTCTCGCAGCGGGCGCGCCTGATTGCCGGGGAGGTGTACAAGCTGACCGTAACGGCAAAGGAAGAAGACGCGGTGCTGGAAATCATGCGGGCGTCGTTGGGCCGATGCTACAACGAGCCGGTGCAGATCACGGATTTTGCGGCGGGATATGACAAGGTCATCGCCCGCGCCTACGACACGCATTGGTACCGCTTTGTCGCGCCGGCAGACGGCTATTACGCGTTCCGCACGGTCTCCGACATCGACACTGTCGGATATCTGCTTGACGAACGCGGCAGCGAGATCGCACAGAACGACGACCTGAAAGCACCTTACTCCCTGGATTTCCGCATCGAAACCGCATTGAAGCAGGGAGAAACCTGCTATCTTCGCATCAGTGCCCATGACGGGGAAACCGGCGCGTATCATCTGACGATCCGCATTCTGGAGAAGGAAAACCTGCCGGTGGAAGAAATCGCGTTCTCTGACCGGTCTATGGAGCTTCGCGCCGGCGAAAGCGCATCGGTCCACCTGGACGGCGATCCGACAAAAAACGATCCTGTCTTCATGACGCTGGATTCTTCAATCGCGGTGATCAACGAAAGCGGCGTCATCAGCGCGGTCTCCGCCGGCGCGACCACCGTTTTCATCGCCGGTCTGAACGGCACCGGAGACCGCATGCGGGTATTTGTGGAGCCTGCTCCGGTAGAAGCCATCGTTCCCGACGCGGAAATCATCGACCTGCACCCCGGGCAGTCCGAAAACCTGGCCTTTCAGGTCCTGCCCCGGGAAGCCGGGGACGCGGAACTGATTTACCTCAGCAGCGATCTGAGCGTGGTGTCCGTGGATATGGACGGCCAGGTCACCGCGCTGAAGGAAGGCGTCGCCGACGTGACGATCCTGTCCGGCGAAGTGTCAGCAGCGGTGCGCGTGCGCGTTCTGCCCGCTCCGCCGGTCTACCGGGCACTTTTGGTCGGCGAGCAGGGTTACGCCGGCAGCGACCTTCGGCTGGGTGCGGTCAATACGACGCAGGGAATCTACGATCTGCTGTCCCAGCAGGATTACGACAGCGGCAGCTACCGGACGACGATGCGCATCGACCTGAGCGCCAAGGAACTGATTCTCGCCATTCGCAGCGCGTTCTCGGACTGCGCGCCTTCCGATATTTCGCTGTTTTATATCAATTGCCACGGCGAGCTGCGGGACGGCCGGCCGGTTCTCAAGATGCACGACGGATCCGTTGTCACCGTCCGCGCGCTTTAC
>JAFWEY010000069.1 GCA_017512675.1 Clostridia bacterium
ACCCGTTGTCCCTTCGCAGCGCAGCGGCCGCGAAGGGACAAGTAATTTCGGGTTGGTAAGGGTGTCCCTTACATTAATTCCACAGAGGCAGCTGCGCTGCCTCGAGGAGCCATTTTTGCGAAGGCAGCTTGCCGCCGAAAGCAAAAATGGTTTCCCTGCAGATTTTCCGACCGCGCCCGCAAGGCGCAGGAAAATCTGAAAACCCGGGAATAGAAACGCCACGCAGCGGCGTTTCCATTCCAAGCTCGCGCAGCGAGCGTAATCGGCCTGAAATGTCCGCGAAGCGGAGATTTCAGGCCAAGCGAACGCGTGAGCGTTTCACGTCGTCCCCCGCACGATCAGCGACGGCTTGATGGCCACCTGCTGGGGCTGGCCGAAGGGCTGGGCGATCCGGTGCATCAGAATGCGCACGCAAATGGCGGCCATATCGTCGAAGGGCGTGCCGATGGTGGTAATGCCGCCGGCCACATAGCGCGAAGTCGCGATGTCGTCAAAGCCGATAACGGCGATATCCCCCGGGATGTGCAGGCCCGATTCCCCGATCGCGTGGATCGCGCCGATGGCCATCTGATCGTAGCCCGCGTAGATGGCGTCGGGGAGTTCCCGCATGGAGAGCATTTCGCGCATCCGCAGGTAGCCGCCTTCCTCCCCGCGCTCCCGCCCGATGCGCACCAGCGACGGGTACACCGGCATATGGTACTGCTTCATGATCCTGCGGAAGAAATCGCCGCGGTTGCGGGTATTGTATTCCCCGATAAAGCCGATCCGGCGGTATCCCCGGTGCAGCAAATGCTCCACCGCCATGGTGTTGCCGCGCTCCTCGTCGACGAACAGGCAATCCACATCCAGATCGGGGATATACTTCGAGGTGATGAACATCGTCGGCAGGCCGCTCAGGCGCACGGTTTCCATCAGCCTGTGGGAAACCGTCTCGGTGTCGTCAAGGATGATCAGCAGGCACCGGACGTGAATCCGGCTCATCCGCTCCACCGCGCGCACCGTCTCGTCGGGATCGAAATTGGTCACCGCGAAGAGGACGGAATAGTCCTTCTGGCAGAACTGCTCGTTGATGGTGTGCATCAGGCGGGTGTAATAATCCGAGGTCATATCGGGCATGACGATCCCCGCGACGTTGTTCAGCTTCGCCGACCCCGTCGTATAGGCGCGCTTTCGGTACTGCAGGCGCCCGACCGCCAGCAGCACGCGCTCCCGCGTCTTTTCGCTGATGGAAGCGCTTCCGTTCAGCACCCGTGAAACCGTGGACGCGCTGACCCCAGCCTCCCGTGCGACGTCGTCAAGATTCGCCATTTCGCGCTCTCCCTTCTGCCCCTTCCGTGCCCCGGCCTTCTCCGCATGCGCCGGCGGCAGCGCCGCGTGCGGCCGCTCCATCGAATACTATACCAAATCGCGCTTCAATTGGCAAGAATCAGCCTGCAATTCCCGCCGCGGAACGCGCGCGCCGGAATGCTCCCTGTTCAGCAGGCGCGGGCCTGCCGCGGATTGCGGCAGATTGCGGCGGATTGCGGCGGATCGTCCGCCTGAATCCAATCCGAATCCGTATCCGAATCCGAATCCGAATCCGTATCCGAATCCGAATCCTAATAAGAATAAGAAGCCGAAGCCGAGGCCGCTGCGCGGCGGGTCCTTCAAGATACGGTACGTTTACATAGTGTCCTGACGAAACGGAGCCGGCA
>JAFWEY010000070.1 GCA_017512675.1 Clostridia bacterium
CGCAGGCGAGGCACGGCACGTGCACGCCGTAGCCGCCGAAGATCAGGTAACCGAAGATGCCCGGCCGGTAGAGATGGGCATAGCGCGCGGATCGTGACGCGATCAGCCGATAGACGGCGAACATGCACAGGCCTACCGCCGGGATGCCGATCAGACCCAGCAGCGCCGACCAGAATATGCGGCTGTCCGGGAGCGTCAGGTAGCAGGACAGGAAGTGTTCCAGCCCGGCTTTGCCGCTGTCGCGCGTGCCCCAGCCGAGGAGCATGTCGCCGGCCATCACCACGCAGCCCGCCAGCAGGCCGATCACCATCAGCTTACGGATGCGGGCCCAGTCCAGGCTGCCATCGATGCCGATCTCGTTGTATGATGTCATATACTACCTCTCAGGCGGCTTCCTCGCCGCGCAATGCAGGCGGAAGAAGCCGCGCTTCTCGCCGGATTCCAGCACCAGCCCGGCTTTTCTGCACAGCTCGCGCACTTCCTCTGTGCCGTATACGTGAACGTCGCCGTGCCCCGCCAGATTGATCAGAGGCATCTCTATATGGTTGAAAAACCATCGCACCGGCGCCGTCTTCGCCGTCATGTCCCGAAGAATCAGCCGGCCGCCCGGCCGCAGCACTCTAAACACGCTGTCGAAGAAATCCTGGACATTCGGGTAATGGTGAAAGCTCTGGCAGCAGATGACCACGTCGAAAGAATTGTCGGCAAAGGGCAGCTTCTCACAGTCGCCTACGACGAGCTCCACGCCCGGCATGTTCTTGGCCTTTGCCGCTTCAATCATTCCCGGCGTCAGATCGATGCCGGTGTAATGCTTATCCGGGTACTTTTTCTGCAGCAGGGAGAGCATCGGCGCGGTGCCGCATCCGCAGTCCAGCAGATCGGTGAAATCCTCCTTTTCCAGTTCCGCGAGGACGTCCGGATAATCCTTCCTGCACATCCGGTATATGCCGGCCTCGTCCGTCTCATAGACCTTCGCCGCTTTTGAAAACTCCCGGATCGAGAGCGCCTTGTATTGCGTATCAGTCATAGCAATTCTCCTTCATCCGCTGAATCATCTGTTTCCAGCCGTCTTTTGCCTCCCTGCAGATCGGAAAAACGGGATAGCAGTGAAACATTCCCCGGCCGACGATCATCTCATAATCCACGCCGTACCGCTTCATGGCAGCTTCGAAGGAAGGCGCACAGGCGTAAAGCGTCTCGTCACTGCCGTACATGAACGTCACCCGCGGGCAGTTCGCGAAATCGCCCTTTTGCAGCCAGATCATGTATTCGGGGACGCTGCGGTCGCCGTGCCGCATGATCTCCACGGCGGTCTTCATGTATTCCGCCGGGATCGCCACGTCCAGCTTGTCCAGCGCCTGCATGCGCCGCCACTCCTCGTCCGTGTCCACGCAGGTGCCCGGGGAGACCGCCATGATATATCCGGGCATCGGGGTATCCCCATGCCCGCCGTTGATGTAGGGCACCATGCCCAGCGCCAGATTTCCGCCCGACGAGGTGCCGAGCACGGAGATATGACCCGCGGCATAGTCTCTGAGCATCACCCGGTAGGTTTCGTGGATCATCTCATAGGCCTTCGTCAGCGGAAAATCGGTGCAGAGCGGATAGTACGGCACGAACACGTCCAGCCCCGTTTCCCTCGCGAAGCGCAAGGCCTTTTTGACCGCGCCGGGCCTTGGGGCCGCGATCATGCCTCCGCCGATCAGAAAGAGGTTGGCGCGGTCCGCCTTCTTTTTGTGGATCAGCTTCAGCACCGGGCAGCCCATCACTTCGATGCGGCTGATTTCAAAGGCGCCGTCTTTCAGATCCGGAATGCGGTTTTTCGCGTTCTTCCGCCTTCGGTTCTCCAGAAGCTCTTCCGTGCTCATGCCGCTCCACATCTTCTTGATGTCGATTGCCCTGACCAGCCGCTTGAGAATCTCATATTTGAGCGTCATTCGATCGCGCCGCCTCTCTGTTACTGTCTGAAAAACAGGGTGCATATCCACGCCAGCAGTGCAGAGACCGGAAACGCCGCGATGATATGCGCAAGATGCGTCTTCCGGTTGTATCCGAACAGGCGGTGACCGAGCACCGCTTTTGTCTCAGGGTAAAAATGCGGGAAGAAGCCGAGCCCGGCATTGCAAAGCAGGAACCAGTCGAAGAACCCGACATCGAACGCTTTGAGCCCCAGAAGCATGACGATGAATCTCCGGAAGAACTGCCGGAAGCCGAAGCCGTTTCTGATCCCGTCCCACGCGCCGAGGATCAGCGCGCCGGCCATGAGAGCAAGCGACAGCGCGATCAGCCCCCAGCCCACAGCGCGCTGACCGGGGAAGCGCTCAGGCTTCGATTCCGGCACGGCATCAATGACCTCTTTCGGCGCCGAGGAGAAGTATCGCTTGTCCTGGATATATCCGACGCCGCCGAGCAGCATCAAGAAAAGCCCGGCCATCATCATAACAGAGAGCAGGATCGAGAGCAGCATAGAGATCATCTCCTTTTCATCCCATCATCAGCGCCATCATCCCGGACAGGATCGCGGAGAGAATCGCAAAGCCGGCCGTTCCCATGAGCCATTTCCCGATTTTGTCGTTCCGGTCTATATACGGCTTCAAGTCCTCTGTGCCGGGAATCTCCCAGGCCTTTGTGTGCCCCACCCAGTATTCGTCAATCAGCAGCCGGTCGATCAGGTTCGCGACGGAAAGGATGGCGAACATCTGCCGGAATCCGGGCCCAAAACCCTTGGCTCCGTTGACCGCATAGACGCTGACGAGGACAAACACGATGAAAGCCGGAATGCCCAGGCTTCTAAAGAACCTGCTGCTGCGCTTGATTTCTCCCCGCGTGATCAGCCCGTTCTTCACACACCTGTCCTGTACGTCCCGATGATACAGGAAGACCATGTTCACCGCGCCCCTGCGGATGCCGGCCGCGCAGAACAGAACCAGCAGCGCCCCCAGGAGAGCCCCTTCGATGACGATCCGAACGGCCATTTATCGTTTCCTCCTGTAACCGCAATCGCAGTACGGCCCGCCGGAGGCGAGCGTGTATTTCCGGACGAATTCGCTCCCGCCGCCCAGCTCGCTCATGGTGTAATCCAGACGGCACATGGCGGGGACGTATTCGAACAGCCCCAGCTGTTTCATCAGTGCGCAGATGCCGCATTTCGCAAACCGCGCCTCGTAGCCGCTGCCGTCCGGATAAGGGCGGAAGGTCATATTCCAGGAGAAGGGGTTGCGGTCCGCCGCTCTGAGCGCGGCAGCGGCCTTCATCCCCTCGATGTCCCTCGGCGAAAACTTTCGCCTGGCGCTCAAGCGGCAGAACGCCTTCATCGCGCCGGTCGACATGGCCTCCCGATAATAGTCCGTCACCTGATCGACCGACGGCTTTACCGGCAGTTCCAGCAGGAAAGCGCTCAGCATCGCGCAACTGGCGATGTTCATCCTGAAGCGGTCGCCCTTCTCAAACTCCGGCAGGCTGCGGATAATCCGCTTGTATTCGCGCTTTGCCTTCGCGGTGACCTCCTTCGCGCGGACTGCATCGAATCCCAGCGTTTCAGAAAGCTGTTTTCTGAAGGAACCGGCGAACAGCAGCCACATGCCCGCGGGCATCCCGATGATCTTCACGCCACAGCACCGCCCTTTCGCCTTCTCATTTCCTGTTCCGATCAAACCGCAGGCGATAATCACAGCATTCCGCACCTTCCGAAACCGCCGTCGTTCGTTCGTACCGGATATGACGGAAGCCCTTCATGTAGGCCTTGTCCATGTGGCAGATACAGAGTACGGCCTTTTCGTCCCCAAGGCTTTTTGCCAATTCATGGTACGGACAGGAAAGGATGTCCACTCCGTACAGATCCGGCGGTTCAGAGACGATTCGCCGCCGATACCCCAGCTTCTCGCCGCTCATTTTGTCCATGATGTCCGCCACGTGTCTCCATATGAATCCGGATACGCCGGGAATGCAGGTTATTCCATGCACGATGCCCGCAAACCGCCTTCCCATGCGATCCCCGTGGGCGTTCAGCAGCGCTTCCGCGTTTTTTCCATATCCGGTGAGCGCACGGTACAGGGCGACAGCAGGAAGCACCATCGCGCCCTTTTGCAGCCCCAGCGCCGGATCGGCTGCCAGAATACGCGCGTATTCCTGCCCGGCTTCACGCCAGACGGCTTCTGCCTGCTGCAAACCGAGTTCCCCGCGAAGCTGTTTCCGAAAGCCCCTGTAAAACCATTGCCTGTTCAGAGGATTCATGGCCTATCCCTCCTGCAGAAACCGCGTGACTTCGCTGTAGAATCGCTCCGGGTACATCATCACCAGCTCGGCGTGGGCGAGCCCCTTGAATTCCCGCGGAACCGTCCGGGGATAGGCTTTCATGGTATACGCCAAGTTGTTCTTCCGCGCTTTCCTTTCCTCCTCGCCGTACCAGTATTCGATCTTCGCCGCGACTCCCGGCACCGGATCGGGCATGGCGTAATTGTTGGTGCTCCAGAAAACACGATAGATGGTTCTGGAAGAGAAATGGTGTTTTTCAAAATCGAAGATCCTGCGGTAATGCTCCTCCGGATTCTGCCCCCTGGGCGTCCAGCGCTCCGGTGGCATGAACAGCTTCATCAGGGTATAGGATTTCGTGCCCAGCATGATCGTCGCCCAATCCTTTGCCGCGATCAGGCGGCAGATCCATTTCGGATACGCATAGGGCGTGATCCCGGCGTCGATGACAGCCTTCTCCACCGGAATGTCCTCTGTAGCCAGAAAGCGGATGACGCTGGCCCCGCCCATGGACACGCCGTAGAGCCCGTCGATGCGGCGAACGCCCTTCGCTCGCAGGTACGCCGCGGCGTCGGACACGTTCTTCTCGATGGATACGAACGTCGTGCCCTGTTCGTCGTGTCCGTCGGCGATTACCAGGTATACGTGGCAATCCCGCGCCATCGCCTCCGCGGATTCCCGGAACACCCACCAGGGCTCTGCCGCGCACTGGAACATGACAAAGGTCTTTTCGTGTTCTGTGCCGAATTCGTAAATCTTCACGGCGCTTTCACACCCTCCTGATGCAGAAATCACAGCGGTCCGCGCCCTTCCCCAGGGTTCCCTTCCGTTCAAACGTGAGCCCAGGCAGGTTTCCGTACATCCGCTCGTCGTTTTCGCAGAAGATCCGGGTCAGCTCCGGGCAGCCGAGCTCCGTAAAATACCGGCAGTAGGGACAGGCGAGGATATCCATCCGGTATTCGCCCTTCACTTTCGGATAGAAGCGGTTTTTGAAGCCGTTCTCCGGCCCGAAGATCTTCCGGGTCATGGGATCCCAGATTCGTATGAACAGGCCGCGCATGCCCGGCAGTCGCATCAGCCCCGCCAGCTTTTTTGACAGTCCGGCGGTCAATTCGACGGCGGCGCCTTCAATGACGCCGAAGGCCTCCCTCTCCCCGAGGCGCTCCTTCGCCGTAAGATAGATGGCTGCGGACGGAAAGACGCGCATATCGGTGTGGGGACGCATGCCCCTGGGCAGGTCCGCATACCGCGCCATGATGGACGCCAGCCGCTGCGTCGCCTGCCGCCAGAGCGCGTCCGCCTGTTCCTTCGGCAGCCGTTTTTCGATTTCCGCCCTGATGACGGCCTTCTTCTTCATGATCTGCTCCGCCGTTTTCCTGTCAGCCACGGTTTTTGCCTCCTATGCCAATTCGGGGTCTGTCATCCCAGCGCGGTATCCAGGATCATCATCAGCACAAACCCCATCGAAAACGCGATGGTCCCAATGTTGGAGTGCTTTCCCTCCGACATCTCCGGAACCAGCTCCTCCACCACGACGTACATCATTGCGCCGGCCGCAAACGCCAGGAAATACGGAAGAATCGGTGTCACCATCCCCGCGGCCAACAAGGTCGCGGCTGCGGCAATCGGCTCCACCACGCCGGACAGCACGCCCATCCAAAAGGTCCTGGCCCTCGGCATTCCCTCCGCCAGCAGCGGCATGGACACGATGGCGCCTTCCGGGAAGTTTTGGATCGCGATGCCGAGGGCAAGAGCCAACGCCCCGGCGGCGCTGATCCCCGTACTGCCGCTCAGAAAGCCCGCGTAAACCACGCCCACTGCCATGCCCTCGGGTATGTTGTGCAGCGTCACCGCGAGGATCAGCTTGGTGGTGCGCTTAAAGCCGCTTCGCGGGCCTTCATGCTGCCGGTCCATGTGCATGTGGGGAGTGATCATATCCAGTACGAGCAGAAACCCCATGCCGATCAGAAAACCGGCCGCCGCCGGCAGGAAGGACAGCGTCCCCATGCCTGCGCTGCTCTCCAGCGCGGGCTGCAGCAGGCTCCAGAAGGAGGCCGCCACCATCACTCCTGCCGCAAAGCCCGTGAAGCTCTTTTGCACGCGGGCAGAAAGCTCCCTTTTCAGCAGAAATACCAGCGCCGAACCCAGGCCGGTGCCGAGGAACGGGATCAGAATACCCAGCGCGATTTGTGCGTACATAAGCAATGCCTCATCGGTCGGTCATTTGACGCCGGTCAGCAGCGCCGAACCGGACAGCGCCATCCAGCCCGCTTCGAAACGGGTCATGTACCTGCCGTTCGCGGTATCGATCAATTCCGCTTTTTTATACCCCATTTCCCTGAGTTTCCGGAGAAACGCCTGCATATCGCCGTATTTCGCCTTCGAAAAGATGTCATGGATCGCAAATGTTCCGCCCGTTTTCAGCGTCCGCAGGGTTTCCAGCAGATATTGCTGACGGTCCCCGGGAATGTTGTGGTAGACGTAGTTGCTGACCACGGCGTCGAAGGTTTCGTCCGGGAAATCCAGATGCGTGGCGTCGCCCTGCCGGAACACTGCGTTCGCGACGCCCTCGGCCTTCGCGTTTTTCTCGCACAGCGTCTTGCTGAAGGAGGAGTACTCCTTCCCCCATCGGTCGATGCCGATCACGGACGCCTGCGGGTTGCGCTTCGCCACGGCGATGGCCAGCGCGCCGCTGCCGCAGCCCACGTCCAGGCACCTGCCGCCGGCAGGCAGCGACACCTGCGCCGCCGTGCCCTCGATGATCTGCGCGGACATGCGGCGCCTGCCGTTGTAATCGAAGGCACGGTGCATCAGGATCGACCAGATCGTCAATCCGCAGAAGACTGCAGCCGCTGCGGCGAATACGACGGTCAGAACAGTTTTCAGCGTTCCCGCGGCCAGCAGGCCGGTGCAGCCGGTGACCAGGCACAGTGCCAGCGCAGCCGCAGCGGCGCCCATGAACGCATGGATCATGTCCTTGGGCATCCAGTTCCTGTAATCAGGCTTCATATCATCGCCTCCGCTTCACTTTTTCTTTTTCAGCGACACTGTCCACGCTTTCTCCTCAGTGTCGTCGTCCTCGATGTAGCCGTCATAAGGCGCTTCGGGGTCGGGCACGCGCTTGCGGAACAGTGAACACAGCCTGTCCCGGTGGGCAAAGCAGAAATCCAGATCGTCCGACCAGCCGGTGTGCCCTGTAATCACGGAAATGCGGCGCTTGCGGGAGCGCAGGTTTGCCTCCAGCTTTTCCAGGCTTTTGACGGCAACCCTGTTGCTCTCCGCCAGCGTGCTGATAAAGCTGTAGCCGCCGTCGGCCCCGAACCAGATCGTATCTCCGGTAAACAGGTACTCGCCGTCGATCAGATACACCATGTGCCCCCAGGTATGCCCCGGCACCAGCAGGCATTCCACTCTGATGCCCTCGATATCCAGAATCTGCCCGTCTGTCAGCAGCACGCGCCGATTGTCGCTTCGCACCATCGGCAGCCTGTACAGCCGATAGATTACCCGCCGCCTCGCCTCGCCTGTCAGGTAGCGGTTCTCAATCCCGCTCAGATACACCGTCGCGTCCTTAAACAGCAGGTCGCTGTCCGTCTCCAGTGCGCCGACGTGGTCCGTGTCCTGATGGGTAATCAGAATGTGCCTGATGGAGGCCGGGTCGATGTCCAGCCATCCCATCTTCTCCTTCAGGCGCGGGTAATTATAGCCGGCGTCGATCATGATCGTAACGCCGTTCTTCGTGTAAAAGAAGATGTTTGCAACCCACTCCCGCACACAGGCGACGTGCGCGTCGATGCGCCCCGTGTTCAGGGGCTTGAAGATGCCAGTGCCCCGGAACAGGCGGCTCATGGATTTTCTCTGGTCTTCGGTTGCCTTCCTGGACATGTTTTCAGCTCCCCGTCATTTCTTCGCCAGAACCGCAATCCACGGCTTGCTGGTATGATGATCGCCGGAAATCCCGGAGAATCCCGCTGCGCGAAGCGCGGCTTCGATCTGCAGTACCGTGTAGCACTTCATACCGTCGATGATGCCTTCAAACCTTTTGCTCGCGGCGTCCGTGCCGTCGGACTCGTTGCAGATCATAAAGATGCCGCCCGGCTTCAGCACCCGGAAGACCTGGCCGAAGCATTTTTCCAGCCCCGGCCAGAAATAGACTGTCTCGAACGCCGTCGCCAGGTCGAAGGATGCATCCGGGAACGCGAGGTTTGACGCGTCGCCCTGCCTGACGTCGCAGCGCCCCGCGGCGATCATGTCCCGGTTGTAATCCCTCGCCTTCGCCACGGACAGTTCGGAGTAATCGACCGCCGTCACGTGAGCCCGCGGATACTTTCTGAGCAGCTCGCCCGCGTTGCGCCCGCCGCCGCAGCCGATGTCTATGGCGTTCGCCGGCGCCAGTGCCGGAAGATGCCCGAAGCCCCAGTCCGTCAGCTTCGCGTGGCCGGGATTCATGCCATTGAGCATCATTTTCCCGAGCAAGCCCTCCGGCTTTCGCGTCTGACTGAAAAAACTCTTCATCAGTCCCATTTTTCCCCGCTCCTTTCGCATTCGGCGTACATGATCGAGATCCGCGCCGCCATCTGCTTTGAAAACGTCACGTGCCAGCCGTGAGCCTCCAGCCAGCCCAGGTATTCCGGTCCCGACCACTGGTGCTCGAACCGTATGCCGGCCAGCTTCAATATGCCGGACCACAGACGGCTGACAAATCCGCCCCTGTGTTCCACGAAGTTCGGCGCAATCAATACGCCGCCGGGGCGCAGCACGCGGCCGATCTCCTGAAGCGCCTTTTCCGGCTCA
This sequence comes from Clostridia bacterium, assembly GCA_017512675.1. GTDB lineage: Bacteria > Bacillota > Clostridia > Christensenellales > Aristaeellaceae > RGIG5678. Next base: position 9,046 of record JAFWEY010000070.1, read on the forward strand.
GGCATCACGTGCAGCGCGTTCGCAATCAGCACCGCGTCGAAGGAACCGTCCGCATACGGAAGCGAGACGGCGTCGGCGACCTCAAAGGTCAGGTTGCCCGGACGCTCGCCCTTCATCGCCTCGCGGATCATGCCGTCTGAATAGTCCGTTGCGACCATGCGCTTCGCCGCAGGGGCGACGTGCCTGGACAGCAGGCCGGGACCGGCGGCGATTTCCAACACCTCTTTGCCCCGGATCACCGTCGGAATGCGCTCGTACATGAATTCGTAGATGTGCGCGTCTGCGCGCATCGCCTTCTCGTAAATCGGCGCGTAAAGATCCCATACCTTCTTTTTCATGCCCGCAGCCTCATTTCACGCACCGGAAGCAGCCGATCCCCTCAACGCGGACGACCTCGGCCCGGCTGTACATGCCGCTGAGGCGCCTGCGCAGCGTCTCCTCCGTTTCGTAGGGCGGGGTGAAAAACCCCTTCGGCTGGTAGAGGTGCCGGACGAACCAATCCGTCCGCGCACAGCCGCCCCGGATATAAAAGCAGCCGCAGAACGTTCCGCCCTTCTTCAGCACGCGGTAGGTTTCGCGCCAGGCCGCTTCCTTGTCCGGAAAAGCGTGGAAGCCGTTGAGAGAGAGCACGATATCGAACCGCTCGTCTTCGAACGGCAATGCACCCACGTCTCCCTGCACGAAGCGCACGTTTTGCACCCCCGCCGCCTTCGCTTTGGCCAGTGCCGAAGCCATCATCGCATCGGAATAGTCAAGACATGTAACGTCTGCCTTCGGCAGCTCCCGATAGACCGGTATGGTCAGCACGCCCGTTCCCACCGGCACCTCCAGCAGCTTTCCCGAAAAGCCATCCGGGACGCCTGACAGCGCCTTTTCCAGATAATCGAGGTTTTTCTCCCTGTCCATATTCCAGACGACCCGGCAGATCGCCTTGCCCGGCAAGGTTCGATAGGTCATCATGCCGTCGTAGAAGCTGTCATTCCCGCCGGTCATCCTGTAAGCGTTTTTGATTTGTTCCCGTCTTGTCATGGTCACCCCTCCATGCAGGCGTAAATCGTGTCGAGCACCGGCTGCCGCCATTGGCTGTCATAGAGCCAGACCTCGTGCTTCATGTCGAACCCGTGAATGTCCGGACTGCGGAAGTGCTGCCGATAGCGCCTGCCATACTTCTCCCCCATTTTCAGTGCATAGATGATGTGCACCGTCGTTCCATCCGCGTGGATGTCGTTTTCCAGCGGCGTAATGTAGTCCGAATAGAATTCGCGGCTGATGGTCTTCGGATTCAGGCACTTCATGTTGTCAATGAACTCATTGGCGAATTCCAGCGACTTCTCACCGTCGCCGATCGCTCCCTTCTTCTGCAGCATCGCCTTGAGCTTTTCACGCTTTTTTTCGCTCCTGCACGCGCCGGAGAGCATGGGACCAACGAGCGCCGTCAGCAGCCGCGCGAACACCCTGCCGCCCTGATCCAGATCCGAGGAACCGATAAATCCGTGGTCAATGTGGACGCGCTTCCGCTGAATCAGCAGCCCTGTGAAGCTGCCGCCCAGGGACGAACCGTAGGCTCCGTCCGCGCGCCCGCCGTGGCGCTCGATGAGATAATCCTCGATCTTCCGCGTTATAGTCTGAACATCGGTAAACACGACGTTCGGATCCCCCTCAAAGCCGTCATAGTTAACCGCGATGATACGGTACCGCTCCGCCAGGTCATCCACGACGTTTTTGAAGTTCAGCTGCCAGGTGCAGGCCGTGCCGGGAAGCAGCATCAGGGTCTTCCCCGCCGGATTCCCGAATTCCCTGAAATCCATGGAATCACTTCTCCCCTTTCCCCACCAGCTTCATCGCGCATACCAGATACATCAGTCCCCATCCCAGGGACTCAAAACCGGAATCCAAACCGTTATGGATGCAGTTCATCGCTTGGCCGAGCAGCGCGATGATCAGCGGATTGCAGAGCAGCGCGATCTTTCTCACCGGCAGCATGCCCCTGACCGTCATGCCGATCCAGGCGGCCGTCACAAATCCGTCGCACACGACAAAGCCCAGCGCCAGCGGCACGGCAATGCTTTTGAGCACCCGGAACACCATATTCGCCGCGGCCGCAGTTTCGCCGGTGGCCTCCATCCCCGCATTGAACACCACGGGCAGCATGCAGATGGCGATGTGAATGAACGCAAAATACAGGATACCGCCCCAGTTGGCAATTCTGAAAAGCCTGAAGAGTTTCGATTCCGCAAGGCCGTATTTGTCCTCCAGAACCCGCAGCAGGTCAACCGCAGCCGCGACAAACATCGCAGCGCTGACGAAGCCGAGAACGGATGATGCCGCGTACCGCCAGTCCGGCGCGGTGCTCCAGGCAATTCCCATGTACGCCCCGGGCTCTGACGACATTTCGATCGTTCCGTAACCCAGCAGATAATCGCCGATCATGGCCAGAATCATCGCCCCAAATCCCAGGAGAATCCTCTGCCGATGGGTCCAATTCTTCACGGTTATCGCCCTTTTCAAAATTAGCATTTCCTAACTCGCTGGCCGTAAAATGACATCGGCCGTTCGATACGGCAGATGCCTTCCATCGTCCGGTTCGCGGCAGTTCCGGTGTCCCATCCCATTTCCTGCCGGCGGCGCACACGCCGGCACCGGCAGGATCCCCGGCGCCGCAGCACTTTCGCTTCCCGAAGGCGGCCTTGACGGATGCAAATCCGTTCGGCTCCCGTCGCGCGGCGATAGTTAGTTCTCTCTTACAATTATTATAGCCCGCTAGGATGAGATTGCAAGTATAATTTCTGTGAAGAATGCAGCGGCTTTCGTTCGCTTCGTTCGTACGGCTGCGCAAGGTGTTTATCGAAGATCTCTGGGTTTGCATCGCGCGGCGGTGCCTTGCCGGCGGAAGGAGCCGTTCCGGCAGCGGCAGACGGCGCGGGAAATTCACGGCAACACGGCGTAAATAAGCCGGCATCTGTCGGTCCTGCCCGTGTTGACATCTGATTCGTCCGATGCTATCATACCGTTGAGACTGACCGCAGTCCGGCCTTCCGCCGGAAAGCTTCCCGATCTGTCCGAAAGGCCGCGGGAGAACCAAATGAGTGCAAAGACGAAATTTGATACCCTGCTTCAAAAGCGTGAAGACGCCGTATCTTACATGATCCGCGGGATCACTCATATATGCGGAAACATGGGGCCCAGAAGCCCCGGAAGCGACGGGGAACGCCGGGCCGGCGAATCCCTGGCGGCTGTGCTGAAAGAGGAGTGCGGGTGTGAGGACGTAAGCATCGAATCCTTTGACGAGCATCCGGACGGCTTTTACGGCTACCTGTATTTTTCCGCCGTTCTGGACGTGCTCTGCTGCCTGAGTGCTTTTTGCTCTCCGTTGCTCAGCGTTTTTTTCGGAGTCGCTTCCTTCCTGCTGATGCTGTTTCAGTTCATCCTGTATCATGAAGTGGTGGATCGGTTTTTCCCGCTCAGGCAGGGGACAAACGTGACGGCAATCCGCCCGTGCAGCGGCGAGCCGCGCCGGCGGGTATTCCTGAACGGGCATATCGACGCCGCGTGGGAGTGGCCGCTGAATTACCGCTTTGGCGGAGTCGTGTTTGAAGCGCACAGCGTGGGCGCCACTGCAGGGGTGTTCTTCTATATCATCCTGGCAGTCTGCCGAATCTGCGGCTGCGGCGTGTGGACGCAAACGGCGGCGCGGGCCGGATTGCTGTTTCTGCCTTTCTGGATCGGCCTGCCGTTTCTCAGGAACAAAAAGCGCGTCGTCGACGGCGCCAATGACGATCTCAGCGGATGCTATATGGGAATCGCGCTGCTGAGGACGATGGAAGAGCAGGGGATTCGCCTTGAGCATACCGAGCTCGGCGTCCTGCTGACGGGCTCGGAGGAATCCGGCCTGCGCGGCGCAAAGGCCTGGTGCCGGGCGCATCCCGCGGATCGTCAGGAAGTGCCGACCTGCATTTTCTGCTTCGACACAATCCACGATCCGCGCTTTCTGATGGTCAATTTCCGCGATCTCAACGGGACGGTAAAAGCCGATGCTGCCCTGGGAGAGCTTTATTTGGAAGCCGCCGCGGATGCGGGCGTATCCTGCCTGCGCGGCTGGGTGCCTCCGATGGGAGGAGCCACCGACAGCGCCGCCTTCACGCAGGGCGGCTATCGTTCGGTGGGAATCACCGGCCTGAATCACAGGCTGGAAAGCTACTATCACACGCGGCGCGACAGCCATGACAACCTGAACAGGGAAGGGCTCGGCAATTGCTTCGCCGCGACCGTCAAACTGCTGGAGAAGATCGACAGCGGAAAAACGGATCAAAAACGCGCCTGATCGCAAAGCGCCGCCGCGCGCCCTGATCGGCACGCTTCCCGGGCTTCCAACCCTTAAGGCAACACTGCATAGAATAAGGGTAGCGTGAAGGGTCAAAATATGGTACAATAAGGGTATGAAAAAGCAGCTGAGCATGTCGTTCTTCGAGGACGAATTGGCGGGAGCAAGAACGAATAAGAAAGAGTTTCTGGAGCAGATAGACAGGCTGATTCCGTGGGGCGAATGGGAGAAAAAGATCGAGCCGCATTATTATAAAGGGGAGCGCGGGAACAAGCCCTGCGAGCTGGAACTGATGTTGAGAATCTACGTGCTTCAGAACCTGTACAATTTGGCAGATATGGCAGCGAAGAACGAAGTGATAGACAGCCGGGCGTTCTCGCAGTTCTGCAGAGTGGAATCGAGCAACCAGGTACCGGATGGGGATACGATCGGGGGGTTCCGGAATATCCTGACGAAGAATCACCTGCAGAAGAGCTGTTTGGCGACCTGGTCAGGAAGCTGAAGGAACAGGGATTGCGAAGGGAACGATCGTGGTCGGGCGCTTGTCGCGGCATCACCGTCGACGAAGAACCGGGAGCGGGAAAGGGATCCAGAAGCTCATCAGAGCAAGAAAGGCAAGAACTGGCACTTCGGATACAAAGCGCATATCGGGGTGGATCGTGATACAGGACTGATCCATCACCTGGAAACGACAGCCGGAAATGTCAGTGATGTTGCCGAGACGAGCAGGCTGATGACGGGCGACGAAGAAGAACTATATGGGGACAGCGGATATACCGGTGCAGCGAAACGGGACGAAGCGATCACGACCAACAGTCACGGGAAGAAAATACGTTATAAGATCAACAAACGGCGTTCTACCCTTGACATGGGACCGGGATGGAAGCACGGTCAACAGAAGCGGCGGGAACGGGAGAAATCATCGGGGCGCGCGAAAGTGGAACACGTCTTCGCAGTCGTAAAGAG
>JAFWEY010000008.1 GCA_017512675.1 Clostridia bacterium
AAAACTTCGACAGAGAATACATTTTGAACGCGGCGTTCAGGAGGGATCAACGATGAAAAAGAAATCGGCGTCCATGATTTTGCAAAGCTACCTGCTCTTGATCGCGGCGATCGTCGTTGCGATAGTTTTCGGCCTGGTCGAAAACGCGTTCTTCAAGCCGACGAACCTGGTGGAAATCGTGCGCGCGGCGGCCATCATCGGCCTGATGGGCCTGGGCGAAACGGTGGTGCAGTCCGCCGGTGAAATGGACTTCGCGGTCGGCGCGGAAACCTCCTTCGGCGCGGTCATGATTGCGATCATGATGACGCAGCTGAACCTGCCGTTCGGCATCTCCTTCGTGCTGACGATGCTGCTGGTCATTCTGATCGGTCTGCTCAATTCGCTGATCGTGGTCAAGGTCGGCATTCCGTCCTTCGTCGCCACGCTGGGCATGAACACATTCATCAACGGCATCAACAAGTACCTGACCGGCGGCGGCACCTACTATTCCACCCACTGGCCGGACGGCTTCAGCGTTCTGGGCAAGAGCTCGCTGTTCGACGTGATTCCGATGCCGGCGGTGCTGTTTGTGATCGGTTCGATCATTGTGTGGATCTTCCTTTCCAAGACCCGTACCGGCCGTTACATTTACGCGGTCGGCGCGAACCCGAACGCCGCCAAGAACGTCGGTATCAACGTCGGCAAGCACAAGATGATCGCGTTCATCGTCTGCTCGGTCTGCGGCGGATTCGCCGGCATGCTGCAGTGCTCGATTCTGAACGCCGCCACCCCGACCGCGGGCGACAGCAACTTTCTGAAGGCGCTGAGCACCTGCATGCTGGGCGCGACCTTCCTGACCCCGGGCGTGTACAACATCCCCGGCACCTTCGTCGGCGCGATCATGCTGGGCATCATCGACAACGGCCTGACGATGGTCGGCGCGAGCTACTTCATGAAGGACATCATCAACGGCCTGGTGCTGATTCTGGCGGTCGGCATGGTATCGCTGAGCCAGAAGAAGATCAAGCAGTCCTGATGAATCAGCAATTTTCAGGAACGGCTTTTGTCGGTATCGCAAAAGCCGTTCCTGTCTCTTTCGGAGGTGATATGATGAAACGGTGCATTGCGTGGGTTCTTGCGCTGCTTGTTCTGTCAGCGGGCGCGGCGCGGGCGGATAACAGGGTTGTGCTGCTTGGCGATTACCGCGGCATACCGGTAGACGCGGTAACGCCCGAAATCACAGAGGCGGAATTCGAAGAACAGGTGGAATACATGCTGAGCCTGTACGCGACGACGGATGAAAGCGGAAAGCTCGTCACGCCGGAGCTCACGGACGAGTTCGCGCGGGAGCATCTGAATGCCGACAGCGCGGACGCGTACATGGAAAGGCTCCGCGGCATTCTTTTGGAGGAAAAGGCCGAAGCCCTCAGCACCGCGCAGAAAGAGTCCTTCATCCGCAGCCTGATCGATTGCTCGGAGGTCGTGCTGGATGAGGCGTCGGTGGACGCGCGCGTCGGGCAGTACACCGCGATGTATCAGGGATATTGTACGCAGCTAGGAATCTCTCTGGAACAGTTCGCGCTGGAATACTACAACCTGGACCTGGCAACGTTTGAACAGGCGATTCGGGAGCAGGCGGAATACGATTTGCGCGGCGAAACGCTTTTGACCGCGGTTGCGGAGGATATGGGCATCGTCCTGCCGCAGGAGGAATACCTGGCAAGGCGCGGGGCCTTCAGCCGGAAGTACGGCCTGACGGAGGAAACGGCGGAGGAACGCTATTCGGAAGAGAAGCTGCGGGAGATGTTCCTGCGGGATATGCTGTGGGAGACGCTTCTCGGCGGCGCTGAATGACGGATGGATGCCTGACGCTGTGCCTGCCGCGGCGGGGAATTCCTGCGCGCGCAATTCCGGGGGATCCGGGGAAGCTGCCGAACCGATCGGCGCAGAGCCCTGCCGGGAATCTCCCGGGAGGTCCGGAAAGGACGGACGGAAAGGATGAAAGGGTGGCAGCGATGAAAAGAATGCTTGCGGCGCTGATCGCGCTTTTGTTCGCGTTTTCCTTTTATGCGCCGGCAGAGGAGGAAATCGGCGGCGAGGGGATCATCAATTTTTCTGACGGCGAGGCTGTGGATTCGCTGATCGAAAGCGGGGATCTCTCCCTGACGGATCCGTTTATGCCGGATTCGCTGGAGAAGGCAGTCGACAGGGAAGACGACCGGATCACGGTGAAAAGCCCAAAGCAGTACCCGTACAGCGCAATCGCATATATGAAAGTCAAGGGCGCCTGCGGCTGCAATTGGGAATGCACGGGGTTCCTGGTTTCAAACAAGGTGCTGCTGACCGCGGCGCATTGCCTTGTCTGCTACACGCATCACGAATGGGCGAAAAACATCACGTTCTATTTCGGCTATAAGAGCAAGAAAAACTATCTCAGCAAATACGATTCCACATGGACTGCCTGGGTAGGAGCCGGACCTGACAAAACGTCGGCTTTAAGCACCGAAGACTGGGGCATCGTGAAACTGAATAAGAACGTCGGCAAAAAAACCGGCTACTTCGGGATGAAGCTGATCACGGGAAGCGACCCGGTGGAAACCGTCTTCTATTTCGCGGGGTACAGGGACGGGAAGCTCAAATACGATACCGGGACCGTCGGAACGCTCCTGAACGACGAACTGTTCGCGTTTCAGGCCTATATAGTGCACGGGAACAGCGGAGGCCCGATTTACGACAAGGACTGCTACGCGACGGGAATTATTACGAGTCAGGACGAACTGGCCAACTGGGGACACAGAATCACGCCCCAGATGCGGCAGAAGATGATTGACAACGATCTCCTGCACTGACCCGTGAACCGGCTCCCGGCGGTCAGCGCTTCCAACCGCAAAAACAGAGCTGACGAAAATCTGCTGAAATCCTGCGGGGCTGCCCCATTGGCTCTTCCCGAGCCGCGGGGCAGCCCCGTTTCGCATCCGATAAGGCGGGCGGAAGGATTGCCGCCCAGCGCCCGCAGGCGAAGGCGGCCGCCTGGCTGCGGGACCTCTCTCAAGAATCCCGTGCGGGCGCCGGCGGTTCGTGCCTGCCGGGTTTTCGCGCGCGATTTCAGGGGCGCGGAAGGGAGCTTCGCACTGTGCGCGCTGCGCCGAACCGGTCTCAGTCCCGGAACAGCGGCGTCGACAGGTACCGGTCGCCGGCGTCCGGGAGCAGCGTGACGACGGTCTTTCCTTCGTTTTCCGGCCGCGCGGCGAGACGGATCGCGGCGGCGACCGCAGCGCCGGCGGAAATTCCCACCAGGAGGCCTTCGCGCCTGCCCAGCTCCCGCGCGGCGGAAAAGGCGTCCTCATCGGTCACGGTGACGATCTCATCATATACGCCGGTGTCGAGCACCTCCGGCACGAAGCCCGCTCCGATTCCCTGGATTCCGTGGGCGCCCGCCTTGCCCGCAGAGAGGAACGGAGAGGAGGCCGGTTCCATCGCGACGATCCGAACCGAAGGCTTTTTCTCCTTCAGGTACCGTCCGACGCCGGTCAGCGTTCCGCCGGTGCCGACGCCCGCCACGAACAGGTCCACCTGTCCGCCGGTGTCCGAAAAGATCTCCGGCCCCGTGGTATCGTAATGCGCCCGGGGATTGGCGGGATTGACGAACTGTCCGGGGATGAAGCCGGAGGGGATTTCTTTTGCCAGCTCTTCTGCCCTTTCGATTGCGCCTGCCATCCCCCTGGCGCCCTCGGTCAATACCACTTCGGCGCCAAAAGCCTTCATCAGCAGCTGACGCTCCACGGACATCGTATCCGGCATTACGATGATGACCCGGTAGCCGCGGGCCGCGCATACGGCGGCCAGGCCGATACCGGTGTTTCCGCTGGTGGGCTCAATGATGACGGATCCGCTCCTGAGCCTGCCGTCCCGCTCCGCCTCGTCGATCATCGCTTTGGCTACACGGTCCTTTACCGAACCCGCCGGGTTCAGGAATTCCACCTTGGCGAGAACCTTTGCCTTCAGATTGTACGCCTCTTCCATGCGCCGCAGCTCCAATAGCGGAGTTCCGCCGATCAGCTGATCCGCGGACGTATAAACCTTTGCCATCGATATGCCTCCCGTTGTTTTCTGAAGCGCCGCCTCCGATGGGCTCGCAGCCCGTTCACGGCGCGCGGTGCACCTGTGTGCGATCCGTTTTCATACTGATTTCGTTCTGAAGTATGCACATCTTTGATGGACATATTTTACCTCAGGCCGTACGAAACCGTATGAGACGGCAAAGGCACATGGATGCGCCTTTGCGAACGCGGTACGCATCCTTCCGTCCAAAACGATGTTTTGGATGGAAAGCAGTATCAGTATAGCGCAAACCGGCGCAGGATTCAAGGACCCGCCGCTGCCGGAATGCGTTAGCAGATCACAACGCCATGCTAAGTTTCGATAATGCGGGGAAATGCCGTTGACAAATGCCGTACCGGACACTATAATCGACATATGACGAAAATGGTGGTGATCGGATGGCAAGGCCGCAGCGAAGCCGCAGGATCTGCGCAATGCCGGAGCATAAGTCTT
>JAFWEY010000071.1 GCA_017512675.1 Clostridia bacterium
CATCGTCATACTATACCTATCAGGACGGCGCTTTGATTCCGGTCGAAACGGTATCCGCCGATTTGGACCTGACGCCGTACGAGCCGTTCACCGGAGAACGCACGCCCAGGCTTGAGGAGCCGCCTTCGCTGAAACTCACCGGGGACGCCCTTCCGCGCGTGGACGGAGCGACCGCGCTGTTCCCGCTGTACAGCGGCGTCGTGGAGGCTTTGTATCCGGATACGGTGCGCTATCAGCCGCGCGATCCATACGACGACTGGGATATGCCCTGGCTCGAAGACGCGGATCTTGTGATCGCGCTCAGCACCACCGGCCCGGCGTACGATCGGCTGATCAACCGGCTGACGGACGTCATTTTCGTCGCGCGGCCCTCGGACAGCCAGCTGCAGGCGGCGAAGGACGCCGGGGTGACGCTGCGGTTCACGCCGATCGCCCGCGAGGCGTTCGTGTTCTTCGTGGAAAAGGACAACCCGGTGGACGGCCTGACGGTTTCTCAGATCCGGGACATCTATTCGGGCAAAACCACACAGTGGGCGGATCTCGGCGCGCCGGATCAGGGCCGCATCCTGGCCTACCAGAGGGACGAAGGCAGCGGCAGCCAGACGGCACTCGAGAAGCTGATGGGCGATGTCCCGCTGGCGGAACCGGTCGGGTACATCGACGATATGGACACCATGGTCACTGCGGTGGAGTACCGCAACCTGCCCGGGGCGATCGGGTATTCGTTCCGTTTCTATGTGACGGGCCTGATGCACAGCGAAGTGAAGCTTCTGTCGCTGGACGGAGTGGCGCCGACGGAGGGGAACATCGCAAACGGGACGTACCCGGTCATCTCTGACATCTATGCGGTAACCCGGGAAGGGGAAGAGGACGAAGCCCTGCTGTCGATGCTCGAGTGGCTGCAGGGCCCGCAAGGGCAGGAAATCGTGCGGAAATCCGGCTACGTGCCGTATACGGGAGAATGACCGGGGTTCGCGGGATGCCGAAACCGAATATCCGGCGGGGCCGCGGGGCTTACAGCATTCGCCGCACGCGCTCGGCGGTCTGGGCGTCCAGCACCGCGCGCACCCGGGTGCCTTCCGCCTCGTAGCTGGTATCGAGGACCCTGGCGCGATCGTGCAGCAGGCTCAGCGCTGCGCCCTTGCTGTAGGGGATCAGGAATTCCTCTTCCCGGGCGATACGGCTCAGCCCCAGTTCGATTTCCTGCTTCAGCGCGTCCAGGCCTTCGCCCTTTTCTGCGGAGATCCACACCGCGTTTTTCGGCTCGATCTCCTCGTTCGTGTCCACCAGATCGCACTTGTTCAGCGCTTCGATCACCGGCTTGCCGCGGGCGCCCAATTCGTCCAGCACCTGAAAGACCACCTGGCGCTGCTCCTGCTGGTGCGGACTTGAAGCGTCCGAAACCACCACCAGCAGATCCGCGTACAGCGCTTCCTCCAGCGTCGATTTGAACGCCTCGACGAGCTGGTGCGGCAGCTTTCGGATGAACCCGACGGTATCCACCAGCAGGCAGTCGCCGCCGCCGGGCAGATCGATTTTCCGCAGAATCGGATCCAGCGTCGCGAACAGCTTGTCCTCCACTAGCGCGTTGGCGCCGGACAGCGCGTTGAGCAGCGTCGATTTTCCGGCATTGGTGTATCCGACCAGGGCGACCACGCTCTGGTTTTGTTTTTGCCTGCGGGCGCGGCGCATGTCGCGCTGTGCGGCGAGCTCGCGAAGCTCGGCGGTCATTTCGTCGATGCGCCTGCGCACCCGGCGGCGGTCAACCTCGAGCTGCGTTTCGCCGGGGCCGCGGGTGCCGATGCCGCCGCCGAGGCGGGAAAGGGACGCGCCCAGGCCCATCAGCCGGGGCAGGCGGTATTTCATCTGCGCAAGCTCCACCTGCAGTTTGCCTTCCCGGCTCTCCGCCCGTGCCGCGAAGATATCCAGAATCAGCGCGGTGCGGTCGATCACCCGTACGCCCAGCGTGTCTTCCAGGTTGCGCTGCTGCGCTCCGGTCAGCTCGTCGTCCACGATGACCAGGTCGATTTCTTCCGCCTGGCAGAGCAGCGACAGCTCTTCCGCCTTGCCGGAACCGATGTAGGTCGCCGGATCCGGATTCCTGCGGTTCTGCAGCACCCGGTCGACGACCAGCGCGCCGGCGGTGGTGGCCAGCTGGTTCAGCTCGTCCATCGATTCGTCGCTGTCGATGGAAATGAGCAGCGCTTTTTCCGCGCTTTCGGTGACATCCATTTCGCGGATCGCTTTCTCCACCCGCCGGTCCGCGGCTTCGATTTCCCGCATCCACAGATTCTGGGGAATGCGCCCGGGCTTGACCGGGCCGTACGCGACGATCGACAGCTGTCCGTATTCCACATCCCCGAGGAACGCGGCGCTGATGCCGCTGGCGCGGCCGTCCTCGACGCCGACGGCGCACATCGCGTCAAACCGCAGCAGCCGCAGCGCCTGCTCGTCCACGGTGGACAGCCGGGGGCTTCCTCCCGGATGGGTGTGGATGCAGCGGATGCCGGACAGCCGGTCCAGATTCCGGCGCAGGTGCCGCTGAGGCAGGGCGACGCTCGAAATCGAGCCGACGGCAATTTCCAGAATGCTGCCCTCGCGGGTGATGTACACCATCAGCTCGCGATTGATCTGCGAGGTCGCGCGCACCAGGATCGCCAGCAGCCGGTCCGGCAGAAAATCCTCCCGGCCGAACTCCTGATCGTAAAGCTTTTCCAATTCTGCCAGTACGCTTTCGCGAATGCCTTCGGTATTTCCGTGTATCATGTTGGTCCTTTCCCGCGCTCGCGCGGCCGGCGCCGGCGCGTCGTTCGATGGATGACGCATGCGGCGGCGGATCGGGGTTCTGCCGGTGCGTTACGGAAGCCGGGATGCGATGTCCCGGATGCGGGATACGGCTTCGAGCACCTCTTCCATCGTGTTTTCCTCGTTCAGGGTAAAGCGAATGGATCCGTTGATTTCCCGAATCCCGATGCCCAGCGCCTTCAGAACGTGGCTGGGCTCGTCGGAGCCCGCGGCGCACGCGGAACCGTTGGAGGCGGCGATGCCGCGCATGTCCAGAAGCGGAACCAGCGTTGGACTGTCCAGCGGGCGCAGGCACAGGTTCGCGTTTCCGGGAAGCCTGCGATCAGCGGAGCCGTTCAGGAAGCTGCCGGGGACGCTTTCGAGGATTCCGCGCACCAGCGCGTCGCGCATGCCGCGGACCCGCTGCGCGCGCTCTTCGACGGAGCCGGCGGCGAGCTCGATGGCCGCGCCGATTCCGACGATGCCCGGCACGTTTTCAGTGCCCGCGCGCAGCCCGCCTTCCTGCGCGCCGCCGCGCAGCAGGGGCTGGATTCCGGTGCCCTTGCGGATGTACAGCGCGCCGACGCCTTTCGGGGCGTGGAATTTGTGCCCGGAAACGGACAGCAGATCCGCGCCCAGCTCCTTTACGTCGATCCGCAGCGCGCCGACAGCCTGCACCGCGTCGGTGTGGAACGGCACGCCGTGGGAGTGCGCGATTTCCGCCAGAGCGCGCACCGGCTGGACGGTGCCGATTTCGTTGTTGGCCAGCATGACGGAAACGAGCCGGGTATCGCCTGTGATCGCCCGCTCGAGATCCTCCGGGTCGACAAACCCGTCGGGGCTCACGGGCAGCGCTTCGATCGTCCAGCCGCGCTTTGCGAGGAATTCGCAGGCGCGCAGAACCGCATGATGCTCGATGGCGGAGGTGACGATTTTTCCGGGCGTGCCCGCTCTGGCGGCGGTTCCCAGCACCGCCCAGTTGTCCGATTCCGTGCCGCCGCCGGTAAAGCGGATTTCGTCCGGTTCCGCGCCGATTGCCCGGGCAACCCGGATGCGGGCGGTTTCCACCGCCTCGCGGGCAGCGCGGCCTTCCAGGTACGCGCTCATCGCGTTGCCGTGAATGCCGGTGAGATACGGCATCATGGCTTCCAGAACCGGCTCCGTCAGGCGGGTCGTGGAGGCATTGTCAAAATAGATTCGCTTCAATGGGCGACTTCCTTTCCGGCCCGCAAAGCGTTTGGCCGGTGCCGTACGGCGGCGTCCGGCCTGCGGGCGTGAACGGGGGTTATTTTTCGTGCACGAGCTTGCCGGTCATGTGGTCGATTTCGATGGCGACCAGGATCATCCGGGGGAGCGAACGCTGCATGTCCTGATCCGCTTCCTCCTCGGTGGGGAAGTACTTCAGCGCGAAACGGCGCGTTTTTTCGTACCGTTCGCGCTCGTCTTCCACGACGTGCGCCCGGCCCATGGCAATGACGCTTTTGACGTGGTATCCCCAGTCGCCGTCCAGCAGGTATCCTTCGTCGTGCACGGTGAAGCACACCTTTTCACACCGCGCGATGGCGTCCAGCTTGTGCCCTTCCTTCGCGCAGTGAAAGTAAATCTGCCGGCTGTCCGGATCGTAATAGAAATTCAGCGGCACCGCGTAAGGATAGCCTTCATCGCCGAGAACGGCCAGAACGCCGCGCCTTTCCGTTTCAAGGATTCGTACGCATTCCTCCGCGGGCAGCTGCTGTTTGATACGGCGCATCGGACGGAACATAAACGGACCTCCTTCAATCGATTGCAAACAGGGTGTTCAGAATCATGGTTCCGGAGGCGGTCTTAAAGACCCTGTCGCGGAAACGCCGGATTTGCTCTTCGCTGTAATTGCTTTCCTCGGCGTTCACGATAAAATCGGCTTCCAGCAGAATCCGCCAATCCTCGCCTTCGACGCCTTCGAACGTGTGATGGCGGCTCACC
>JAFWEY010000072.1 GCA_017512675.1 Clostridia bacterium
CCGCTTCCGGTGTGTCGTCGATGATCAGGTCGACGCCCGTCGCCATTTCCAGCGCACGGATGTTCCGGCCTTCGCGGCCGATGATGCGGCCCTTCATGTCGTCGTTGGGCAGGGCGACCACCGAGACGGTGGTTTCCGCCACGTGATCGGCGGCGCATTTCTGAATCGCCATGGCGATGATGTTGCGCGCTTTCTTGTCCGCTTCCTCCTTCGCCTTGCCCTCGATTTCGCGAACCATAACGGCGGCGTCGTGGTAGGCGTCCTTCTGGATGCGGCTGACCAGCATCTGCCGGGCTTCTTCGAGCGTCATGTTGCTGATCCGCTCCAGCTCCAGCTGCTGCTGCTCGTGCAGCGCCTGCGCCTCGCTCTCGAGCTTCTCGGCTTCCCTGTACTTCTCGTTGAGACTCTCCTCGCGGGCTTCCAGGTTGTCCAGCTTCTTGTCCACGGATTCTTCCCGCTGGTTGACCCGGCGCTCCAGGCGCGTCACCTCGGCCCGGCGGTCCTTGACTTCCCTGTCCAGTTCGTCCTTGAGACGAATGATCTCTTCCTTGGCTTCCAGCAGCTTTTCCTTCTTGACTTCATCGGCTTTGCGGTTCGCTTCGTCCATCAGGTTGCGGGCAAATTCCTCGGTGCGGCCGATTTTTGTTTCCATCACGTTTCTGCGATAGACAAAGCCGGCGAACGCGCCGATCACCAGCGCTGCCAGGACGCTAAGGATCAGTACGATTGGATTCAATGGGCTTCCCCCTTTCTCCGAAAAATGAGATCAGAAACCGCGTTTGCGGCTGTACCGTTCAACCAATACCGCGCATGAAGCACGGTATCCAATTGGTTATCAAACTTATTTTAGTTATGAAATGTTATGATGTCAAGCGAAATTGCGTTCCGCACAGCGGCTTTGTTCGGGTCTTTACGCAAGAACAACCTGAATTGTCACGATTTAGCGGGACGGGCGAGACAGAAAGGAAAATCCGGCGCGCAAAAGCGAACTTTTCAGCATCCGCGTTCGTCCAATATGCGCCAAATTGCAAACGATAAGGAGGACTGACCATGAAGCGTTTGTGCGCGCTGTTCGTTGCCCTGATGCTGCTTGCGGCGGCGGGTGCGGCGGCGGAGGACATGTGGGTGGTCAACTGCGAGAACTGGGTATCGCTGCGCGAAGGGCCGTCCGCCGATACCGCGCGTCTGGCGGAGGTCCCGCTGGGCGCACTGGTGAACGACTGCGCCGAGGCGGAAAACGGCTTCGTCGCCTGCAGCTGGCAGGGGCAGCAGGGTTATATCCGCGCGGATTACCTTGCAAAGCCGATTGCGATCTGCGAGGCGGTGGAACCTGCTCAGGCGCGCGTTTCGGAAGCGGACGAACTGACCGACGGCGTTTTGATCTGGTTCGACGACGCGGAAAACGCGGAGGGCGAAAGCACAGCGGGGGAAGACGTCCAGCTGATGGGCGTGGACGCGAACGGCTCCGTCACCTGGGCGCTGGAGAGCAAAACGCCCTACTACACCGAACTGCAGCTGATCAGCGCGATTCCGGTGGAGACGCAGCAGGGCCGAATCGTGCTGTTCTATAACGCCGAAGCCGGCCTGGCCGCGATCGATCCGGCCAGCGGCGAAATCCTCTGGACGCTCAGCCGCTTCGAGGTGCCCGTCGGCGGAAGCGTCAGCTGGGATTCGGACGGCTCCGGCCTCCTGGCGCTCGGCGGGAACTATGTCACCGAGCCGGTGCTGATCGACGTGAACGCCGGTACGGTTCTCTGGAAGGCGCAATCGCCGAAGGGGGAAATCTCCTGGCTTTATGAGATCCATATGACCGGAGAGGGCATCGAGTGCCTGTACGATTTCTACAACGGCGGCGAAGACAGCGGCGTTGTCGTATACGACACCGGCAGCGGCAAGGTGCTGTCCAGCAAAAAGGACGAATAACGGCGAACGCCCCGCGGGCGGGACAGGGCCGGGGCGCGCGGCAGGGACGGTTCTTCCGGAGCTGTCCCTGCTTGTTTTTGCCCCGCGTCCGTTCGGCGGGGTTTTGAAAAACCCGGGGTTTTCGCCGAATTTGCTGAATTTGCCGCATTTCCAAAGAGCATCCTGAAAGAAAGTGTTGTGAAAGCGGGAGAGATGTGGTATAATAATCGGGTCCGATGAAACATAAAATCCACGGAGGCGATTCTTATGAACAATATCCCGGAGGTCAAACTCGGAATCGTCGCGGTCAGCCGCGATTGCTTCCCGATCACCCTTTCCATTGCGCGCCGCGAGGCGATCATGGAAGTCTGCAAGGCGAACGGACTGCCCGTGGTGGAAATCAAGACCACCATCGAAAACGAGCAGGACGCGATGCAGGCACTGAAGGAGCTGCACGACAGCGAAGTCAACGCGCTGGTGCTGTTCCTGGGCAACTTCGGACCGGAGGGCCCGGAGACCATGCTGGCCGAGAAATTCGAAGGCCCGACGATGGTTGTGGCAGCGGCGGAGGAGGATATTCCGGTTCTGTCGGCCAACCGCGGCGACGCCTATTGCGGCATGCTGAACGCTTCGTACAACCTGCAGCTGCGGGGCGTCAAGGCGTACATCCCCTCCTATCCGGTGGGCGATGCCCAGTATATTTACGAGAAAATGGTGGAATTCGTGCCGATCGCCCGGGCGATTCTGGGCGTGCGCGATCTGAAGATCTTCACCTTCGGCCCGCGCCCGTACGATTTCCTGGCCTGCAACGCGCCGATCGCGCCGCTGTTCACGCTGGGCGTCAACGTTCAGGAGAACTCCGAGCTGGATCTTCTGAAATCCTACAACGAACACAAAAACGATCCCAGGATTCCCGATGTGATCAGGGACATGGAAAACGAGCTGGGCGAAGGCAACAAGATGCCGGGCATCCTGCCGAAGCTCGCGCAGTATGAACTGACGCTGCTGGACTGGATCGACGCGAACAAGGGCGCCGCCAAATACGTGGCGTTCGCCAACAAGTGCTGGCCCGCCTTCCAGACGGAGTTCGGCTTCGTTCCCTGCTATGTCAATTCCCGCCTGACCGCGCGCGGAATTCCGGTTTCCTGCGAGGTCGACATCTACGGCGCGCTGAGCGAGTATATCGGCACCTGCGTCACCGGCGAACCGGTCACCCTGCTGGACATCAACAACAGCGTGCCGAAGGACATGTACCAGGCGAGCATCGCGGGCAAGACGCCCTACACGCCGCAGGACGTGTTCATGGGCTTCCACTGCGGCAACACGCCGATGTGCCGCCTGGTGAAGGGCACGATGAAGTATCAGCTGATCATGCACCGCGGGCTGGAGCCGGACAAGGAGCCGGACATCACCCGGGGCACGCTGGAAGGCGACATCGCCCCCGGCCCGATCACCTTCTTCCGTCTGCAGGGCAACAAGGACAGCGTCCTCAAGAGCTATGTGGCGGAGGGCGAGGTGCTGCCGGTGGCGACCCAGTCCTTCGGCGGAATCGGCGTGTTCGCGATTCCGGAGATGGGCCGCTTCTACCGTCACGTGCTGATTCAGGACGGCTATCCGCATCACGGCGCGGTGGCGTTCGGGCATGCCGGCCAGGCGCTGTTTGAGGTGATGAAGTGGCTGGGCGCCACAACGGTTTCCTTCAACCAGCCGAAGGGCGTGTACTACCCGGGCGAGAACCCATACGCGAAGTAATCCGTTAAATGAGCGGGACGCGGATTGCCGCGTCCCGCTTTTTCGGCGCTGATTCAGCGCGGAACCCTTTGCCGATTTTTCCACTGGAGCGATTCCATGTATTACGAACCCGACCGGCCCAGGCGCAGGAAACCGGCGCGCGCGCGGCGCAGAAAAGGCTGTCTGCCGTTTTTCCTGCGCTTGCTGATCGTCGCCGTTCTGATCGTTGCCGCCATATCGTACATCAACGGCGTGTCGCTGGACCGCCTGCTGAGGCGGGACAGGCTGGATGCGCTGTCCGCCAATCCGGCGCTGCCGGCGAACCGGACCAATATTCTGCTTCTGGGCGTCGATCGGGCGAATTCGGCCGGCAGCCGCAGCGACAGCATGATCGTCGTCTCCGTCGGCATAGGAGGCGACGTAAGGATGGTGTCGCTGATGCGCGACACGCAGGTCAGCATTCCCGGGCACGGGCAGGGCAAGCTGAACGCCGCGTACCACTACGGCGGCGCGGATCTGGCACTTCGGACCGTGAACGAGGCGTTTGCGCTGAACGCCATCCGCTATGTCACGATCGATTTTGCCGGCTTTGCCGATCTGATCGACGCGATCGGCGGCATCGAACTGACGGTGTCGCAGGCGGAGCGGGACGCGATGAACGCGAATGCCCGGGAAAAGTACAAGCTGAGGTCGTACGGGGCGAACACCCATCTGACCGGCGCGCAGGCGCTGCGCTACGCGCGGCTGCGCAAGCTGGATTCGGATTACCGCCGCACTGCGCGGCAAAGGCAGGTGCTGAACGCGGTGCTGGTAAAGATGCGGACCTGCCTGAACCCGCTCACGTGGGTTTCCTTCCTCCGGTCCTTCCGATCGGTGACGAAGACCAACCTGACCGACGCGGAAATCGCGAGTCTCGGGCTGCGGGTGCTGCTGAACGGATCCGCAAAGCACGGGCGCCTGCCGGCGGAGGGCACCTACGAAAGCGGAACCTTTTCCGGCGTCTGGATGATCCGGCCGGATCTGGCGGCCAACCGGGAATTGGCCAGGCAGTATCTGTACGGCGGGTGACGGATGCGCGCCGCTGTGCCCCGCAGCGCAAATGACAGGAGGGATTCCATGCCGGAGCTTCCGGTTTTCGCCATCGCGCGCCACCGCATCGGCATCGACGGACCCGGCGTCACCACGCTTGTGGGCGTACAGGGCTGCCCGCTCGCCTGCAGGTGGTGCCTGAACCCCCACGCGCGGGATGTGAACGGCAGGCACCGCCTTTATACGGCCGGGGAGCTGTACGACGCGGTCCGAATCGACAATCTCTATTTTGCCGCAACCGGCGGCGGCGTCGTGTTCGGCGGCGGCGAACCGCTGCTCCACGCGGATTTTCTGCCGGGGTTCCGGGCGCTGTGCGGTTCCGGGTGGAAGCTGAGTGCGGAGACCTCGCTGAACGTTCCGGCGGAAAACGTCATGTGCGCCGCGAAGGCCATAGACCTGTTTATCGTGGACATCAAGGATATGAATCCGGACGTCTATCGCCGTTACACCGGAAGGGACAATGCGCAAACCGTCGAAAACCTGGCGCGCCTGCTGGAAGCCGTCGGGCCGCAGCGCGTTCTGGTGCGGGTGCCGCTGATTCCGCAGTACAACGAACCGGCGGACCGGGAAAAGAGCATTGCCGCGCTGCGGAGCCTCGGGGTCGCCCGGATCGACAGCTTTTCCTACGTGCTGCGGGACGGTCAGGCGCCGCACTGAGCGCGAAACCGCCGGCGAGCCGGCACGGACGAAGCGAATCCGGCGGCGGATCAGAATCCCCCGCGGGCCTCTGGCACGCCGCGCGGGAGTTTTACCGGAGGGAGAGGACAGCGCCATGAAAACCATTTACCTTGCGGGAGGCTGCTTCTGGGGCCTTCAGAAGTACTTTGATCAGTTCGCCGGCGTGGTGGAAACGGAGGTCGGATACGCCAACGGCCCGGACCGCAAGCCGACCTATCAGGAGGTATGCAAAAACAGCGGGCACGCCGAAACCGTGCGCGTCGGATACGACGAGAGCAAAATGGATCTGGAAACGCTGCTGGATTACTACTTTCTGGTGATCGATCCGCTGTCGGTCAACCGGCAGGGGAACGATGCGGGCATCCAGTACCGGACCGGCATCTATTATACCAGGGAAGAGCAGCTGCCCGCCATCCGGAAGGTGTTCGCCCGCGAGCGGCAGAAGGCGGGGCAGGATCTGGCGGTGGCTGTGGAACCGCTGAAGAACTTCTATTCGGCGGAGGAATACCATCAGAAGTACCTGGAGAAAAACCCGGAGGGATACTGCCATATACCGCAGAGGTTTTACCGCATGGCGGAAGCGGAATCCGGCCGGTAGCGCCGGACTCCCTGTGCGGCGGGGTTTTTGGGGAGAGGACGGCCGGCGGCGCGCCGCCGGCAAACAGCGACAAAAGATAAGAGGGAGACAGAAGCATGAGTGAGAATCTGACGAGGCGGAGCTTTCTGAAGACCGCTGCGGCCGGCGCAGTCGGGATCGCCGCAGCGGGGCTTTTCAGCGGCAATGCGTTTGAAGCGAAGGCCGAGGAAAACATCGCGGCGGAATTTGACGGGAAAAAGAAATTCGCGGGCATCGGCAGCATCCGCATGGTGGCGGACGACGTTGCCTACCTGGGGGTCAGCGAATGGCGCATTCAGCTGTTCGAGAACGTGTACCCGATTCCCAGGGGCGTCGCGTACAATTCCTATCTGCTGCTGGACGAGAAAACCGCGCTGATCGACACCGTGGACCGCGCCGTCACCGGCCAGTTTTTCGAAAACCTGACCGCGGCGCTGAACGGAAGGAATCTGGATTATCTGGTGGTAAACCACATGGAACCCGACCACAGTTCCGCCATCTCCGAGGTGATTGTGCGCTATCCGGAGGTCAAGGTGGTTCTGACGGGGGCCGCGGCGGTGATCCTGAACCAGTTCTTCGCCTGCGATATCTCGGACCGCGCGATCCTGGTGGGCGAAGGCGATACGCTGAATACGGGAAAGCACACGCTGACCTTTGTCATGGCCCCGATGGTCCACTGGCCGGAGGTCATGATGACCTACGACGACGTGCACGGGATTCTGTTCTCCGCCGACGCGTTCGGAAGCTTCGGGGCGCTGAACGGAAACCTCTTTGCGGACGAAGTGGACTTCGAAAAGGAATGGCTGCCCGACGCCCGCAGGTATTACTGCAACATCGTCGGGAAGTACGGCAGCCAGGTGCAGGATGTGCTGGCCAAGGCAGCCGGGGTGGACATCAGAATGCTCTGCCCGACCCATGGACCGGTCTGGCGCGAGAACCTGGGCTGGATTCTGGAAAAATACAGCCTCTGGAGCAGCTATACCCCGGAGGAGAACGCGGTGATGGTGGTCTACGGTTCCATCTACGGCGGCACGGAAAGCGCCGCGAACGCGCTGGCCGCGAGAATCTCCGCCAGCGGCGCGGCCAACGTGGCGGTGTACGACGTATCCAAAACCCATGTCAGCGAGCTGATTGCCGAAGCCTTCCGCTGCAGCCATATCGTGCTGGCGTCCATTACCTACAACATGGGCATTTTCACGCCGATGAAAAACTTCCTGCTGGATCTGGAAGCTCACAACCTGCAGAACCGCCGTTTCTCGCTGCTGGAAAACGGCAGCTGGTCGCCGGCGGCAGCGGGGCTGATGAAGGAAATCATAGACAGGCTGAAGGGATGCAGCTGCGTCGGAGAAACGGTTACCGTTCTTTCCTCGCCGGACGCGGGGGACGCGGACGCGCTGGGTGCGCTGGCGGACGCGGTCGCCGAATCGGTGAAGGGCGGCGGCGCGCCGGAAGAGGAACCGGCGGAAGCGGCGCCTGTCACCCGCTGGATCTGCAGCGTCTGCGGGTATGTCTACGAGGGAGAAACGATTCCGGAGGATTTCAAATGCCCGATCTGCGGCGTAGGACCTGACAAATTTGTAAAAGAAGCGTAAGGCAGAGCGCGGCACGGAGAAGGAGAGAGCCCGCCCCGCCGTTTGGGCGGGGCGGGCTGTGTCAGGGGAGAAAGAGGATGAAGGAGTACATCGCTTACTGCGGCCTCGACTGCGAAGCCTGTGAGGCGCGCGCGGCGACGGCCGCGAACGACGACGCGCTGCGCGATCGCGTCGCAAAGCTCTGGTCGGAACTGAACGGCGTGGAGATCACCCGCGAAATGATCAACTGCACAGGCTGCAGGGTCAGCGGGGTAAAAACGCCGTACTGCGGTTCGCTGTGCCCGATCCGCCGGTGCGCGATGAGCAGGGGCTAAGAAACATGCGGAAACTGCGGCGAAATGGACGCCTGTGAAAAGCTCGCTGCGATCACCGGGAACAATCCGGGCGCGCGCGAAAACCTGAAGGGTTAGGACCGTGTCCCGCGGCGGCGCGCTCATGATGTTCGTTCTCGGCGTCGCCGGAACCGCGCTGTGTCTCGCTTTCGGAAGAAAGCTGAGGCGCCTGCGGTTTACGGACGCCTGAATCGGCATGATCCGCGCGTTTGACGCGGGGCAGGGGAGGACGAGGATGGAATACCAGGAGATCAACGCCCAAACGATAGACCGATGGGTCCGGGACGGCTGGGAGTGGGGAAGCCCATTTCCCACGAGGCTTACGAAAGGGCCAGGGCCGGCGACTGGGAAGTGTTCCTGACGCCGGTCAGGCCGGTTCCGCGGAGATGGCTGGGAGAACTGAACGGAAAGAGGATTCTGGGGCTGGCCAGCGGCGGCGGACAGCAGATGCCGGTTTTTGCGGCGCTGGGCGCCGTGTGCACCGTGCTGGATTATTCCCCGCTCCAGCTGGACAGCGAACGCATGGTCGCCGCGCGCGAGGGCTACGAAATCCGGATCGTGCGCGCGGACATGACAAAACGCCTGCCCTTTGACGACGGGGAATTCGACATGGTCTTTCATCCGGTGTCGAACTGTTATGTTGAAGAGGTCCGCCCGATCTGGCGGGAGTGCTTCAGAGTGCTGAAAAGCGGGGGCACCCTGCTTTCGGGAACGGATCACTATGTCAATTACATCGTGGACGGGGCAGAAGAGCGGATCGTCAATGCGCTGCCGTTCAACCCGCTGCGAAATCCCGCGCAGATGGCGCAGCTCGCGGCGGAGGACGCGGGGGTCCAGTTCTCCCATTCGCTGGAGGAGCAGATCGGCGGGCAGCTGGAGGCCGGCTTTACGCTGCTGGAACTGTACGAGGACACGAACGGGGAAGGCCGTCTGCACGAGATGAACATTCCCACGTTCCTGGCGATGCGGTCGCGAAAATGACCGCTTTCCGCCGGAAGCAAAAGCGGGTCCCGGCGCTTCGCCTGGCCCTTCGGGAAAACGGGAGGAGCGCGCGGGCGAGGCGCCCGGGATGCGGAGGGGAAGCAGACCATGAAGGCGTATCGAAAACTGCCGGAAGGATACAGAGCGGTTCTTCGGATCAGCCTGCTCAGAAACAGAAAAACGGCGCTGAAGATCAGCGCCGGCTCTTTCGCCGCGCTGGCCGCCGTGCTCGCGGCGGGGCACCTGGTGCTTCCGATCGGGCAATGGTACGCCGCAGAGTCCGTTTGGGAAGCCGCCGCGCAGTGCGCCGTCCTCCTCTTCGGGTATTTGGGCTACGTGGTCCTGCACGAGCTGACCCACGCGGCGGTGATGAAGGCGGTGGGCGGCGGAAGGGTGATTTTCGGCTTTCGGGGATTCTGCGCGTTCGCCGGTAGCCGCGTGGACTGGTTCGACAAAAGCTCTTATCTGTGCGTGGCCCTTTCCCCGCTAGCCGTGTGGGGAATCGCCTTCGGCGCGCTGGCAGCGCTGGTTCCCCGCGGCTGGTTCTGGGTCGTCTGGGTCCTGCAGGCGGGCAATGTTTCCGGAGCCGCCGGGGACGTGTACGCGGCGGCCAGGCTGCTGAAGCTGCCCGCCTCGGTTCTCGTGCGGGATACGGGAACGGACATGACGGTCTATGACGCGGGCCCGGCCGCGGTTCCCAAACCGCGCCGGCAGTCAGGCCGGCAATCAGAAGGAGGAACGGAATGAAGCATTGCGGTACCGTGAGGCTTGAAACGGAACGACTGGTGCTGAGAAGGTTCACCGCCGAAGACGCGCAGGCCATGTACAGAAACTGGGCTTCCGACGGCGAGGTCACCAGGTTTCTGACCTGGCCGGCGCACGCCGGCCCCGAGGTCAGCAAAGCGGTGCTTGAAGAATGGGTGCGCGCCTACGAATCAGAGAGCTTCTATCAGTGGGCCATCGTTCCGAAGGAACCGGAAACGGGCCCCGTCGGCAGCATTTCGGCGGTTTCCGTGAACGACAGCATCTCGATGGTGCACGTCAGCTACTGTATCGGACGTCGCTGGTGGCACCGGGGAATCACGTCGGAGGCGCTGAAGGCGGTGATCGATTTCTTCTTTGACCGGGTCGGGGCGAACCGCATCGAAAGCAGGCACGATCCCCGGAATCCCCGCTCGGGCCTGGTGATGAGACGGTGCGGCATGACGTACGAGGGAACCATGCGAAGCGCGGACCGCAACAACCAGGGAATCTGCGATGCGGCCTTCTACGCGATCCTGAAATCCGACCGGTGAACCGGCGGCGGGCGAAGGGCCGGCGGCAGGATCGGCGAAAAAAAACGAACCGGAGCGCCTTGAAGGGGCGCCCCGGTTCCGTTTCCTTTACAGCAGATCCTCCGGCCCGAAGGACATCGGCAGAAGCTCCGATAGCGTTTTCACGGTGAAGCCCTTGCCCCTGGTGCCGCAGATCACCCGCATCTCCCGGGAAGAAAACTCGTTCAGCACCTGCCGGCAGATGCCGCAGGGCCAGGCGTCGCTGCTTTCGCCCACGACTGCGATGGCGACAAACCGCGCCGCGCCCTGCACCAGCGCGCAGGATACCGCGCAGCGCTCCGCGCAGATGGTCGCGCCGTACGAGGCGTTTTCGATGTTGCAGCCGTCGAACGCGCGGCCGTCCTCCGCCAGCAGGCAGGCGCCGACGCGATAATGGGAATACGGCGCGTAGGCCTTTTCCAGCGCGGCGCATGCCCGGTCGAACAGTTCCTGATCCGTCATTCCGATTCCTCCTCTTCGCGCTGAAGCAGCAGCAGACGCATCGCGGCTTCTTCCCTTTGGCGCATGACTGCCTGCTCCTCCGGCAGCATATGATCGTATCCGCAAAGGTGAAAGATCGAATGCGCTGTCAGATATCCGATTTCCCGCCGAACCGAGTGGCCGTATTCCTCCGCCTGCGCCCGCGCGTGCTCCAGCGACAGCGCGAAATCCCCCAGATACCAGCCCTCGCGCTTGAGCAGCCTTGCCGCGCCCCGGGCCGTCATTCCCGGCGGATAGGTGACCGCGGGGAAGGAAAGCACGTCCGTCGCGCGGTCGATGCCGCGGAATTCGGCGTTCAGCGCCCGGATCGTCGGATCGTCCACGATCCGTCCGGCGACGAAGGCCTTTTCAAGGCCTTCCACTTTCATGCAGGCTTCCAGCACGCGGTTCAGAAAGGCTTCCAGATCCGCGGGCGCGTCGTTTACTTCAATGGACAGTTCCAGCGGCATTTTGGACCTCCTCGCTTTCCAGGCTCCCGCTGCTTTCCGCCTGCGCTTCGGATTCGGCGGCCTCCAGCGCGGGAACGTGCTCCTGCTGTTTGGTCAGAACGACGTCCGGGTATTCCACGCGTTCGTGATACACGCCGGTCAGGACGGTCAGAAAGGCCTTGCAGATCTTTTCGATGTCTTCCACGGTGATCGCGCACTCGTTCAGCTGCCCGTCGTCCACCTTGGCCCACACCAGCTTGCGGATCAGCTGGTTCATCTTTTCCGGCGTCGCGCCCGGGATCGACCGCACGGCGGCCTCGATGGTATCCGCCATCATGACAATGCCGGCTTCCCGGCTTTGCGGCCTGGGCCCTTCATAGCGGAAATCCGACACATCCGCCGCCTCTCCCTGCTTGAGAGCCCTGTCGTAGAAGTAGATGACCGGGGAATCCCCGTGATGCTGGCGGATGATATCCACGATCTCCTGCGGCAGCCGCGCCTTTTGCGCCAATTCCGCGCCGTCCCTGGTGTGCGCGGTCAGAATCGCCGCGGAAACCCGCGGGTCCGCGCGGTCGTGCGGGTTGTCTTCCAGCTGGTTTTCCTTGAAGTACAGCGGGCGCTTCAGCTTTCCGATGTCGTGATAATACGCGCCGACCCTGGCCAGCAGGCCGTCCGCGCCGACGGTATCCGCTGCCGCTTCCGCCAGATTGGCCACGATGATGGAATGGTGGTAGGTGCCCGGAGCTTCCAGCAGCAGTCGCCGCAAGAGCGGCTGGTTGGGATTGGACAATTCCATCAGCTTGCTGGGCGTGATCAGGTTGAACAGCCATTCCAGCGCCGGCTGGATTCCCAGGCAGAGAACCGCGCTGAGAATGCCGCTGCCCGCCGCCCATGCGGCCCACAGCCAGATGTTCTGCGTGCTGGCGCTGGTGATCAGGCCGACGGCGAGCGCGCTGACCGCGTTGACGACGGACATGATCAGCCCCGTCAGCAGGATTCTGTACCGCTGCGGCTTGCGCCGGATCACGCAGACGCAGATGGTGCCGGAAACGATCGGAATCAGCATGACGGAAAACATGGTGGAGGCAAACTGCCCGCTCTGGATGGTCGCCATCAGGCCGGTGATGACGGAGAGCACCAGGTTGACGACGATTGCCAGCCGCGGCTTGATCAGCATGGTGGTCAGCATCGCGCCCATGGAAACCGGCATCAGATAGCTGGAAAGGCCGCGCACCAGCAGGGAGATCCCGCTCGTCAGCACCAGGATCAGCCCCAGCAGGATCACCGTTTTGTATTCGGTCAGCAGATAGGGCGCAAAGACCAGCATATAGCCCCAGATCGACCCGACCATCAGAAGCAGCAGAAGCGCCAGGCCGATGTACAGCGTCATGTCCAGCGACCGGTCCATCAGCATGCCGAGGCTGTCCAGCATCTCGATCTGGTTCTGCGTGATCAGCTCGCCCTTGTTGGTGATGTTTTGCCCCTGCTTGTAGTACACCGGGATTACGTCCTCCGCCGCCTTGTCGCGGTTGGCCTGGGTCGTTTCCTCATCCAGCAGCATGTTGGGCTTCATCGTGGCCCGCACGATGGACATCGCGGCGGAAACCAGCCGGTCGTCGTAGCCTTCCCCCTGAATTTCCCGCTCGATGCGCAGCGCCGCTTCTTCCTCCTGGCCTTCCGGCAGCTTGCTGGTGAGCGTCTCGCGAACCTTCGCGTAGGTCAGCTCGTACAGGCTGCGGAAGGTTTCGGTGTCGCAGGCCAGGATCGCGCTCAGGGCGCTGTCTTCGAGCTGTGCGGGCTCCACGGCGGCGGCCGCGTTCTTCATCAGCGCCGCTTGCTCCGACGCGCCTTCGGCCGCTTCCACCTTGTATTGCAGGAGGCTGTTGAAACAGTTCTGCAGATTTCCGAGCACTTCGGCCTGAACCTCTTCGTCGCTGACATAGGAAGGCTGCACTGCCTTGCGGGCCGCGTCCCGCAGCTGCTCGGTCGCGCACGTATCCTCCACGTCCTTCGTCGCCGCGATCGTCGCCGGCGCGACCTCCCCCACTTTCAGGTCGTACCGCTCGGGGGAAAGGCCCGCCGCCAGCAGCGCGAACAGAAGCACGTAGACGACGGCAAACGACAAGAGCGATACGCCCCTGTCGCGGATTTTTGCCAATCCTTTCATTTTATATCCTCCCGCCGTTGCGTGAAACGGCGCGGCGGCTGCTTCGCGTGCTTTTCATACGCGCGAACAATCGCCTGTACCAGTTCGTGACGCACCACGTCCTTGTGCGTCAGGTAAGTGATGCCGATGTCGGGAACCTCCCGGAGCACCTCGAGCGCCTCGACGAGCCCGCTCTTTTTGCCGGCGGGCAGATCGATCTGCGTCACGTCGCCGGTGATGACCATCTTGCTGCCCATCCCCATGCGCGTCAGGAACATCTTCATCTGCTCGGAGGTGGTGTTCTGCGCCTCATCCAATATAATGAAGGCGTCGTTCAGCGTCCGCCCGCGCATGTAGGCCAGCGGCGCGACCTCCACCGCGCCCCGCTCCAGCAGCCGCTGATAGGCTTCCATTCCCATCATTTCGTGCAGCGCGTCGTAAAGGGGCCGCAGATAAGGATCCACCTTCTGCTGCAGGTCCCCGGGCAGGAAGCCCAGCTTTTCGCCGGCTTCCACCGCGGGCCGCGTCAGGATGATCTTTTCGACGTCCTTGTTCTTCAGCGCCACCACCGCCATCGCGATTGCCAGGTAGGTTTTTCCGGTGCCGGCAGGGCCGATGCCGAAGGCACAGGTGTTCTTCTGAATCGCTTCCACATACGCCTTCTGGCCCAGGGTCTTGCATTTTACCTGCCTGCCCTTGTAGGTGATGGCGATTACGCCCTGCATGATCTCTTCGATGCGGTCCGCGTTTCCTTCCGCCGCCAGATCGATCGCGTAGCGGATGCGGGACCGGTCGACCTGCTCGCCGCGGGCGGTGATCTGCTGGAGCTTTTCCAGCACCGTTTTGCAAAGCTCCGCCTTTTCCCGCTCTCCGGTGATCGAGATTTCGTTTCCGCGGGCAAAGATGTCCACGCCCAGCTCCCGGCTGATCAGCGCGATGTTTTCGTCCCGCAGGCCGAACAGGTTCACGAACGCGTCCGCGGAATCCATCTGCAGCGTGGTTTTGTACGGCATCGTATCCATTGCATCCATCGTATCCATCGTATTCATCGCATTCAATTTCAATGAAGTTCCTCCCGGCATGAAGAGTCTGATTCGATTTGTGCCCCTATCATACCACTTTCCCGCGCGGCTTGCAAGATGCGCGCGGGAAAACCCGGCTTGAGGCCCCGAATGCCGCAGCCGGGCCCGGCCGCCGTTACCCGGCGGCGCTTGACAAACGCGGCACCGGGGATTACAATATAATATAATGGGAGGATTGTGAAAAAATGCCAATGGATACGGAAGTCCGGCAAATTGCCTCGTCCCTTCGGGAATACATGCCGGTGTCGTGGGAGAGCATGCCGGATCTGGAGCTGTACATGGATCAGGTGATTACCTACCTGGAGAGGGAATTCGCGCTGTTCCAGGACGCGGCGGGGAACAAGCTGATCACCCGGTCCATGATCAACAATTATGTCAAGGACGGGATCGTGCCCAGGCCTGTCAAAAAACGCTATGCCAGGCCGCAGCTGGGCGCGCTTACGATGGCCTGTCTTCTGAAGCGCACGATGCCGATGCAAAGTGTGAAGGAAATGGTCGTGCGGGACGGGGAAGAGCTGAACGAGGAAACCTACGGCGCGTTCTGCAGGGAGTTCCAATCGGTTTCCCTGGAGCAGAGCGAACTGCTGGACGGCCTGATCGACGAAGCCGGGATGTCGCGCGACCGGATGTATCAGCTGGCGCTGTGCTTCGCGATCCGCTCCAGCATCGACCGCTACGTCGCGGACCGGCTGCTGGACGAGCTGAGCAGGGAAGAGGACAGGGAACGGCCGTAACGGCCGGCGGTGCCGCATAACGCAATTCAACGGAAATTGGAGGGATGCCCCATGGCGCAGGAAAATGAGAAGCATCAGGTGATTTTCAGCGGGATTCAGCCGACAGGCAAGCTGACCCTGGGCAATTATATCGGCGCGCTGCGCAATTTCAAGCTTCTGGAAGACTCGTACGACTGCATCTACTCGATCGTGGACATGCACGCGCTGACGGTGCGCCAGAATCCGACCGAGCTGCGCCGCGCCTGCCTGAGCGTGATGAGCCTGTTTCTGGCGGTGGGGCTCGATCCGGAAAAGAGCCTGATCTACTTCCAGTCCCACGTATCCGGCCACGCGGAATTGGCATGGGTGCTGAACTGCTTCACATATATGGGCGAACTGAGCCGGATGACGCAGTTCAAGGACAAATCGGCAAAGCATGCCGACAACATCAACGCGGGCCTGTTTACCTATCCGGTTCTGATGGCCGCGGATATTCTCCTGTATCAGACCGATCTGGTGCCGATCGGCGCGGATCAGAAGCAGCATCTGGAGCTGGCGCGCGACATCGCGGAACGCTTTAACGGCGTGTACGGCGATGTGTTCACGGTGCCGGACGCCTATATTCCGAAAATCGGCGGCAGGGTGATGAGCCTGCAGGAGCCCACGCGGAAAATGAGCAAATCCGATCCGGAGGAGACTTACATCGCGATGCTCGACGAGCCGGCGGTGATTCGCAGGAAGCTTCGCCGCGCGGTGACGGATTCCGAGAACTCGGTGCGCTTCGATCCCGAAGGAAAACCGGGAATCTCCAATCTGATGAGCATTTTGTCCACCCTCACCGGAATGTCGATGGACGAGATTTCGGCCGCTTACGACGGGCGGGGGTACGGCGTATTCAAGGACGCGGTGGCCGACGCGGTCATTGCCGAATTCGAACCGATCCAAAAACGCTACAACGAAATATTCGCGGACAAGGCGTATCTGGAACAGGTCATGACCCAGTGCGCCGAACGCGCGCGCCGGATCGCCGGCAGAACCCTGACGAAAGTGCGCCGGAAAGTGGGCATGGCGGCCCTGAAGCTGTAGCGGCGGGTCGCGGAAATGCCGCGGGCCGGAGGGCCGGACGCGGCATTTCGCGCGGTTCCCGGAACTCAATGTTACAGAATTGAAATAAAAGAAAATTTTTTTCTTAAAACCTATTGCAATTTGGAACAATTTGAACTATAATACGTCTTGGATAATTCATTATGCTGCTGGAGAAAGGAGATGAGTGCATGCCGCGCCGCGCTGCGAAGGCTGTTCTGACCGCATGCATTCTGCTCGTCGCGCTGGTTTTCAGCCAGGCTGCCCTGGCTTCGGAAGCGCCTGTCGCGAAACTGGGCTCCACCGGCACCGTGGTGCATACGATTCACGTGCGGCTCGCACAGCTCCAATTCATGAAATCCGTGCCCGCGGCGGACAAATTCTCCAAGCAGACACAGGCGGCGGTCAAGACCTTCCAGACCGCGAACGGCATAAAAGCGTCCGGCGTCGTCTATGAAGATACCTACAGGATGCTGACGAGCCCCAATGCCGTCAGCTATCCGGCCCACATCGAGAATTTAAAGGATAAGCAGAACGTACTCGGCGGCAAGGGCGAATATGTCGGCCAGACCCAGAAAAAGCTCCAGTCTCTGGGCTATTACAGCGGAAAAGTCAACAAAAAGTATACCGCCACGACCAAATCGTCGGTGATGTATTTCCAGCTCGCCAACAATCTGCCGCAGACCGGCAGCGCGGACAGGATCACCAGGGCGGTGCTTTTCGGCGACGCTCCGAAGAGCTGCACGCAGTACGAAACGGAAACCCATATCATCCGCCTTGCAAAGAATTCCACCGGCGCCGAAGTGACGTATCTTCAGAACCAGTTGGTGGGCTACGGATATCTGGCGGTGGCCAGCAAAACGACGGGCACCTTTGACGCCGCCACCAGCAACGCGGTTTCGCTGATTCAGGAAGCGAACGGCATCAAAGCAACCGGCGTTGCGACGCGGGAGACGCGCATTCTGCTGAACAGCGGAAACGCGGTGACCTACACGGCGTTCGTCGCAAAGCTCAGGACCAGGCAGCTGACAAAGGGAGATACCGGCGCCGCCGTCAAGCTCCTGCAGAGCCGCCTGAAGGAACTGTATTACTACGGAGGCCCGATCTCGGGCAAATTCGACGCGGCAACCGTAAAGGCCGTGACGAATTTCCAGATCTATTCCATGCCCGCGGCCGGCATGACGATTTCTTCCGGCAGCAAAGGCAAGGTCGGCGCGGTGACGCTGCGCGCGCTCTACAGCACGCCGCTGATCAAAAGCCGCATCGACGCGTACGGCTTTGTGATCGGCGATACAGGCAGCGCGGTGAGGGAATATCAGCAGGATCTTTATG
The DNA here is from genome assembly GCA_017512675.1 of Clostridia bacterium. Taxonomy (GTDB): domain Bacteria; phylum Bacillota; class Clostridia; order Christensenellales; family Aristaeellaceae; genus RGIG5678. The sequence goes on from JAFWEY010000072.1 coordinate 17,520, forward strand.
ATCTCGGCTATCTGCCGTATTACAGCGGCAAGGTGAACGGTACGGTCGGCACGAAGACGATCGCCGCCACCAAGCTGTTCCAGAAGGCCAACGGCCTGACGGTTTCCGGCGTCCCCACCTTGGCGACCCGGGAGAAGGCGGCCAGCCCCGGCGCGCTGTCGCTGAGCGATTACCGCAGCTCCACTTCTTCCAGCGCAAAGGCGGAAAAGCTGGTGAACGGGGCGCTGAAGCTTCTGGGAAGGCCTTACAGCAGCAACGCGAACCCGCCGAAGTCCTTCGACTGTTCTCGGTTCACCAAGTATTGCTTCGCGCAGGTGGGCGTCAGCCTGAACGGAGAGGTGTCCAAGCAGTACCGGCAGGCAGCGTCGAAGTATAAGCACATTGCATCCGCTTCCGCACTGAAGCGCGGCGACTTGGTGTATTTCGATACCCAGAAGGACAAAACTCCCGGACACGCCGCCATCTGGCTGGGAAAGGTCAGCGGGAAATACTGCTTCGTACACGCTTCTTCCGCAAAGGGAAAGGTTGTCGTATCGGAGTACAGCGAATGGTATCAGAAGCGTTTTGTGGGCGGTGTGCGGGTATTCTGAGCGTGAACGGTTTCAGGTCGGATTCATTTGGAGCAAAGCGAAGGCTTTGCTCTGAATTTATTTTGCCGGACGAAGACAGGACGGATCTCGGGAGAAACGGCCTTTTCGTGCTGCAAAAAAAGAGCGGGTACCGTTTCGCCGCGGACAGCGTGCTGCTGGCGCGCTTTGCCGGAATCCGCATGGGCGGAACGCGGGCGGCGGAGCTGGGTGCCGGATGCGGCGTGATCAGCGTTCTCTTTGCGGATTCGCATCCCGCGGTGACGGTGGATGCGGTTGAAATCGACGCGGAGACCGCGGATATGGCGCGGCGGTCGGTGCTGGCGAACGGTATGGAGCAGCGGGTCAGGGTCTGTGAAATGGATCTTCAGGCTTCGCCCGCGCGCCTCGGCCGCGAAATGTACGATCTCGTTCTGGCCAATCCCCCGTACTGGGCCGGCGGCATCGCGGCGGCGGACGGCCGCAGTCGAATCGCGAAAACGCAGGCAGGAGGCGGCATTCGCGCCTTTATAAGCTGTGCCGCCGCGCTGCTGAAGGAACGGGGGTATTTCACGCTTGTATATCCGGCTGCGCAGATCGACGAGCTGTTTCAGGCGCTGGGCGCGGCGCGCCTGCCGGCGAAGCGCGCCAGGCTGGTGCAGCACAGCGCCGCGTGCGCCCCGAAACGGGTGCTGGCGGAATGCGTGAAGGGCGCGTCCGGCGGGATCCGCTGGGAACCGACGCTGATGGTCGCGGAGGAAGAGGAGCGGATGGCGGCGGAGCAGAAAACCCGAACGGGAACGGCGGGTGCGCGTGTCGAAACGGAGGAGTGACATGAGAATACTGTTTGCCGAGGACGACAGAGACCTGAACCGGGCGGTATCCGCGCTGATGACCCGCGCCAACTATTCGGTGGATTCCGTGTACGACGGCAGGGACGCGTTCGATTACGCGATGAGCGGCGAATACGACGCCCTGGTGCTGGACGTGATGATGCCCAAAATGGACGGCTTTGCGGTGGTTCGCGCGCTGCGGCAGAAGGGCCTCGCGACGCCGTGCCTGATGCTGACCGCGAAGGACGCGGTGTCCGACAAAATCGAAGGACTGGACGCGGGAGCGGACGATTATCTGCCGAAGCCCTTCGATACCGGAGAGCTGCTGGCGAGGCTGCGGGCGCTGACGCGCCGGAACAGCGGGTTTACGCCGGATGTGATCCGGTTTGCGGACCTGTCGCTGGACCGCGCGGCGTTTACCCTCTCGTGCGGGGAAAATTCGGCGAAGCTGTCCAACAAGGCGTTTCAGGTGATGGAGCTGCTGATGCGGGAGCCGCGGCGGGTGCACCCCGCCGAACAGATGATGGAAAAAATCTGGGGCTGGGATTCAGAGGCGGAGATCAACGTCGTTTGGGTCAATATCTCGTTCCTGCGCAAAAAGATCACGGAACTGGGCGCGCATGTGGAAATCCGCGCGTCCCGGGGCGCCGGGTATTCGCTTGAGGAGAAGGCATGATCACAAGAATCCGTTCAAAATTCATGCGAATCGCCGCCGTAACGCTCACGGTCGCGATGGTGCTGCTGACGGTTGTCGTCAACGGCGTCAACCGGTATTTTGTGTACCGGGAGCTGCTGAGCACCACCGGGGCGATTCTGGACAACGGCGGCCGAATCCCGAACCCGCAAAGGCGGATGGATCGGGGCAGGAGGCGGACGGGGCGGCGGGCGGAGGGGCCGGTCGATTACGAGACCCGCTACTTTTCGGTGCTCGGCCAGGACGGCGCTTACGCCGCGCTGGATCTTGAGCACATCTCCTCCGTGGAAGAAGAAGACGCCGTCGCGCTGGTGCGGGAAGCGGAAAACAGCGGAAGAAAGAGCGGGTACCTGGAGGATTTCTTCTGGTCCAGAACGGAAACTGCAGACGGCGGTACGGTATACTGCTTTCTGGACGCCGGAGTGCGCCTCGAATCGATGCGCGCCCTGCTCGTGATTTCCGCGGCGGTTTGCGCGGCTTTTATCGCGCTGGCGCTGCTGTTCGCGGCGGCCATTTCGCGAAGGGCGATTCAGCCGATGCTCGACAACATTGCGCGCCAGAAGCAGTTCATCACGGATGCGGGGCACGAATTGAAAACGCCGCTGACCGTGATGAGCGCTGATTTGGATCTGCTGGAAATGGACGCCGGCGAAAACGAATGGACGCAGGGCATTCGCAGGCAGGTCGGCAGAATGCGCAAGCTGGTCAGCGAGCTGGTGACGCTGTCGCGGCTGGACGAAGAACAAAGCGGAGCGCCGGCGGCTGAATTTGACCTGAGCCAGGCGGCGAGAGAGACGGCCGAAGGGTTCGGGATGATGGCGGAGGCGGCGGGCAAGACGCTGGAGGCCCGGATCGATGACGGCCTTTCGATGCGCGGCGACGAAAGCGCGGTCAGGCGGCTGCTGTCGGTGCTGCTGGACAATGCAGTCAAGTACGCGGCGGATGGCACGCAGATCGTGTTTTCCGCAGCGCGCGACGGGAAACGGATCCGCATCGAAACCGCGAACAGGATCCTAGAGCCACTGGACAAGGACTCCCTTGACAGGCTCTTTGACCGGTTCTACCGGGCGGATGCTTCCCGCAGCCAGGAAGGGGGTAGGACCGGATACGGCATCGGGCTCGCGATCGCCAGAGCGGTGGCCGAAAAGCACGGTGGAACCATCGAGGCGAAACAGGAGGGAAATGAAATCCGGTTTGTCTGCGCGCTTCCGGGAAAGCCCGGGCACAGCCGTTAAGGCAACGCCGCCGGGTTCGCCGGCACGCCCGGCGGGTTTGCGCCTGTGGCGCTTCGGCCGGCTTCACAGCCGCCGCCTGAGAATCCTTTGTTCAGCGCTTGCCTTCTCCTATGGGGGGCGGCAGCCCGCAGGGGTGACGGATGAGAGTATGATCGCCCGCCGGTATTCCGCGCCGCCCGTTTCCCGATTTGCCTCGGGCAAACCGTTCCGGTAAGCCTTCGAAATCCGCGGGAACGCCTGACACAGAATTCACTCGCCGGCCGGCCGCCTCATTTGTGCGGTGTCGCCTGAAAAAACCGCCGCTCCGGCCGAAGCCGGAGCGGCGCTGTCGATTGCGGAACTGACCGCGAAGCGGACGCCTGACGGCGCCGGGTTCAGAAGTCGAGCGGGTTTCCTTCGGGGTCAAACAGCGGAAGCTTTTCCAGGTAAATCAAATCGGACCGGCTGGCGGCGTCCCCTTCCGCCAGAATGGCCATGCGCCCGACGATGATACCGCCTGCCGAGGTTACAAGCTCTTCCAGCGCGCGCAGCGATTCGCCGGTGGAGATCACGTCGTCCACGATCACGACGCGGCGGCCGCGCATGTATTCCGCGTCCGAGCCGTCCAGGTACAGGACCTGCTTGTGGTCGGTGGTGATGGAACGCACCTCGGCGGAGAACAGGTTGCGCATGTACAGCTTGGGACTCTTTCTGGCGAGAATATAGCGCTCGTTTCCCATTTGACGTGCCATTTCATAAACCAGCGGGATTCCCTTGGATTCGGCAGTGATCATCACGTCGTGCTCCGGACAGCGCTCGACCAGGAGCGCCGCGGCGGCGGCCGTCAGTTCGGGATCTCCGAAAATCACGAAAGCGCCGATGTTGAGCTTGTCGCTGATCGGACAGAGGGGAAGCCTGCGCCGAAGGCCCGCGATGGTCATTTCATAGTATTCTTTCATGTTCAGCATCCTTCCGTCGTCTATTCCGGGGCTATTGTATCACAGCCGACGCCGCGGCGCAAGGCGGCCGGAGAAAAGATTGCGCCGCGCGCCGGAATCGATATGAAATTTTCGGTGCAGGAATCTGAATGATGTGCAGGAAAACCGCAAATCTGGACGGAGCGCGTTCGCGCGGCAACGCGGCAAAGAAGTGTGAGAAATCCGCCGATTTTGCGTTAAATTCCAAAAACAGAACAAAAAAACGGGCCTTTTACTTGACGGCAGGCCGATTTGGTACTATAATAAATAATTGTCCCATTATCGGAAAAAGTGTGCCCAATTCCCTTCCCAAAGCGCTTTTCCCGCCCGGTTCCCGTTGACAGACGGTATTGTACACCATATCGGGAAAAAGCGCAAGGGGGTTTGGAACAAAAATTTTACCGACTTTTCCGGCGGCCCAGGGCTGAGCCCGACAGCAAAGGAGTGATCCATTCGTGGAACAGGTTACCCGCATCTCACATGAGCATCCGGTGAAACAGGGCAAGCGCACGCGCATGTCATTTGCCCGCGTGGAGGAAACCCTTCCGGTACCGGATCTGATCGAAGTGCAGAAGAATTCCTACCGGCATTTCCTGGATGTGGATTTTCGGGAAGTGCTGAAGGACGTATCGCCGATTACCGATTATTCCGAAAGCCTGAGCCTGGAGTTCGTGGATTATTCCCTGGACAGCACCCCCAAGTACTCGGTGGACGTATGCAAAGAGCGGGATGCCAACTACGCGGCGCCGCTGAAGGTTACCGTGCGGCTGACCAACAAGGAGACCCATGAGATCAAGGAAAGCGAAGTGTTCATGGGCGATTTCCCGCTGATGACCGATCACGGCACGTTCATCATAAACGGCGCGGAGCGCGTCATTGTCAGCCAGCTGGTCCGTTCGCCGGGCGTCTATTATGCCCAAACGATCGATAAGGCCGGCAATCATCTGTATTCCAGCACGCTGATTCCCAACCGCGGCGCGTGGATCGAGTACGAGACGGATTCCAACCACGTGATCTATGCCCGTCTGGACCGCGCCCGCAAACTGCCGATGACGGTGCTTCTGCGCGCGCTGGGCTACGAAAGCGACGCGCAGATCGTGGATATTCTGGGTGAGGGCGAAGTCGTTCGCCAGACCATGTCCCGCGACAGCACGTCCCCCGAAAAGACCCATACGCAGCGCGAGCAGGCGCTGGTGGAGATCTACAACAAAGCGCGCCCCGGCGAACCGCCGACGGTGGAATCCGCCGAGAACCTGATTCAGGCGCTGCTGTTCGACCCGAAGCGCTACGACCTGGCGCGGGTCGGCCGCTATAAATACAACAAAAAGCTGGCGCTGGCAGCCCGCGTCGTCGGCAGGAAAGTGGCCGAAGACGTGGTGCAGCCCGAAACCGGCGAAATTCTGCTTGAAAAGGGCGAAGTGATCAAGGACCGCGAGCAGGCGGACGCGCTTCAGAACGCCGGCGTCAACGAAATCGTCATCCAGCTGGAAGACAAGAATTTCAAGGTCATCGGCAACAACTTCGTGTGGCTGAAGGATTTCCTGTCCTCCTACAGGCCGGAACTGCTCGGCCAGCTGGACGGCATCGATCAGCTGGACATTCACGAGCGCGTGCATAAGCCCACCCTTCTCAGCGCCATCGAGGCGGCCCAGGAGGAGGGCAGGCCGCTGGGCGAACTGATTGCGGAGCGCATTCAGGACCTGCTTCCCAAACACATTCTGGTCGACGACATCGTCGCTTCCGCCAATTACGAGGTCGGGCTGTTCGAAAACATCGGCGTCGTGGACGACATCGACCATCTGGGCAACCGCCGCCTGCGCAGCGTGGGCGAGCTTCTGCAGAACCAGATTCGCGTGGGCCTCGCCCGCCTGGAGCGCGTCGTCAAGGAACGCATGGCGATTCAGGATCTGGACAAGGTCCGTCCGCAGGATCTGATCAATATCCGTCCGGTATCCGCCGCCATCAAGGAATTCTTCGGGTCCTCGCAGCTGTCCCAGTTCATGGATCAGCCCAATCCGCTGGCGGAGCTGACGCATAAGCGGCGCCTGTCGGCGCTGGGCCCGGGCGGCCTGAACCGCGACCGCGCTTCGTTCGCCGTGCGCGACGTGCACTATTCGCATTACGGCCGCATCTGCCCGATCGAGACGCCTGAAGGCCCGAACATCGGCCTGATCGGCTCGCTGGCGACCTATGCCCGCATCAACGAATACGGGTTCATCGAAGCGCCGTACCGCAGGGTCGACAAGGAAAAGGGCGTCGTGACCGACGAAATCATCTACATGACGGCCGACGAGGAAGACCAGTACATCATCGCGCAGGCCAACGAACCGCTGGACGAGAACCGCGCGTTCGTCAAGGAGCGCATCACGGTGCGCCGCCGCGAGGAGATTCTGGAAGTCGAGCGCGACAAGGTGGATTTCATCGACGTCAGCCCGCGCCAGATGATTTCCGTGGCCACCGGCATGATCCCGTTCCTGGAGAACGACGACGCGAACCGCGCGCTGATGGGTTCCAACATGCAGCGCCAGGCGGTGCCGCTGCTCCAGCCGGAGGCGCCGTATGTGGCGACCGGCATTGAATACAAGGCGGCGTGCGACTCCGGCACGGTTACGCTCGCCAAGGAGGACGGCGAGGTCACGCGGGTCACCGCCAACGAAGTGGTCGTGATGGACGACGCGGGCGAGAAGCATTCCTATCGCCTGCAGAAATTCGCGCGCTCGAATCAGGACACCTGCATCAACCAGCATCCGATCGTCCGGGAGGGCGAGCGGGTCACCGCCCGCCAGCCGCTGGCGGACGGCCCTTCGACCGACGAGGGCGAAATCTCGCTGGGCCGCAATGTGCTGATCGGCTTCATGACCTGGGAAGGCTACAACTACGAGGACGCTGTTCTGCTCAGCGAGCGGCTGGTGCGGGACGACGTATATACCTCGATTCACATTGAAGAATACGAATCCGAAGCGCGGGACACCAAGCTCGGGCCCGAAGAAATCACGCGGGATATTCCGGGCGTCGGCGAGGACGCGCTGAAGGATCTGGACGAGCGCGGCATCATCCGCATCGGCGCGGAGGTGCGCGCCAACGACATTCTGGTCGGCAAGGTAACCCCGAAGGGAGAAACCGAGCTGACGGCGGAAGAGCGCCTGCTGCGCGCGATCTTCGGCGACAAGGCGCGCGAAGTGCGCGATACCTCGCTGCGCGTGCCGCACGGGGAATTCGGCATCGTGGTGGACGTCAAGATATTCACCCGGGAAAACAAGGACGAACTGTCTCCCGGCGTCAATCAGATGGTGCGCGTCTACATCGCCCAGAAGCGCAAGATTTCCGTGGGCGACAAGATGGCCGGCCGTCACGGCAACAAGGGCGTCGTTTCCCGCATCCTGCCGGTGGAGGACATGCCGTTCCTGGCTGACGGCACGCCGCTGGATATCGTGCTGAATCCGCTGGGCGTTCCCAGCCGTATGAATCTGGGACAGGTGCTGGAAGTGCATCTGGGCCTGGCGGCGCGCGCGCTGGGCTGGCACATCGCGACGCCGGTGTTCGACGGCGCGAAGGAAGAGGACATTCAGGCCTGCCTGGAAGCCGCGGCGCAGCAGCCGGACGGCCCGCTCTTCGACGAGCTGGGGCGCCCGACCATCCAGTTCAGCAAAATCGGCATCAACCACGCCGGCAAGCTGGACGTTTACGACGGGCGCACGGGCGACAAATTCGATAACCCGGTCACCGTCGGCTATATGTACTACCTGAAGCTGCACCATCTGGTGGACGATAAGATTCATGCCCGTTCCACCGGCCCGTATTCGCTGGTCACGCAGCAGCCTCTGGGCGGCAAAGCCCAGTTCGGCGGGCAGCGCTTCGGCGAAATGGAAGTGTGGGCGCTGGAAGCCTACGGCGCGAGCCATGTGCTGCAGGAGATTCTGACCGTGAAATCCGACGACGTGGTCGGCCGCGTCAAGACGTACGAGGCCATCGTCAAGGGTGAAAACATCCCGGAACCGGGCGTACCGGAATCATTCAAAGTGCTGATCAAGGAACTGCAGTCGCTTTGCCTGGACATCAAGGTACTGAACGACCGACACGAGGAAATCGAAATCAAGGAACTGGAAGAAGAAGACGAGCCGATGAACCAGGGCGTGAAGGTCGACGAAACCGCGACGCTGGATGAGGAATACATCGACGACTCCGCGGCGCTGGAAGAAGACGACACCGATACCTTCGATTTCGACAATATGGATCTGGGCGAAGACGACGACCTGGACTTTTAATCCCGCCCGCTTCTCCGGCTGAAAACCAAACGATCAGGTGGCGTAAAGGAGGAAACATCCTTGTTCGAATTGACGAATCTTGATTCCATACAAATCGCGCTGGCTTCCCCGGACAAAATCCGCGCATGGTCGCACGGCGAGGTAACCAAAGCCGAAACCATCAATTACCGTACGCTCAAACCGGAACGCGACGGTCTGTTCTGCGAGCGCATTTTCGGGCCGACCAAGGATTGGGAATGCTATTGCGGCAAATACAAGCGCACCCGTTTCAAGGGGGTCGTATGTGACAAATGCGGCGTTGAAGTGACCAAATCCAAGGTGCGCCGCGAGCGGATGGGCCACATCGAACTGGCTGCGCCGGTCAGCCATATCTGGTATTTCAAGGGAATTCCCAGCCGCATGGGAATGCTGCTGGATATTTCGCCGCGTATGCTGGAGCAGGTGCTGTATTTCGCGTCCTACATCGTTCTTGACGAAGGGGACGCGGACGTGACCGGGCTTCAGAAGCATCAGGTGCTCAGCGAGCCGGAATACCAGAAAAAGAAAGAGGAATGCGGCGAGGATTCGTTCCGTGTGGGAATCGGCGCGGAAGCCGTGCAGGAAATGCTGATGGAAATCGACCTGGACGAGCTGGCGGCCAGCCTGCGCAAGGAAATCGACGAACTGACCCGCAAGGAAACCGGCCGGCAGACCGAGGGGCAGAAGCGCGCGCGCATCGTCAAGCGCCTGGAAGTCGTGGAAGCCTTCCGCAACAGCGGCAACAAGCCCGAGTGGATGGTGCTGAATGTGGTGCCGGTCATTCCGCCGGAACTGCGCCCGATGGTGCAGCTGGACGGCGGCCGGTTTGCCACCGCGGACCTGAACGATCTGTACCGCCGCGTGATCAACCGCAACAACCGCTTAAAGCGCATGCTCGAAATGGGCGCGCCGGATATCATCGTGCGCAACGAAAAGCGCATGCTGCAGGAAGCGGTGGACGCGCTGATTGACAACGGCCGCCGCGGCCGCGCGGTGACCGGCGCGGGCGGACGCCAGCTGAAGAGCCTGTCCGATCTGCTGCGGGGCAAGCAGGGCCGGTTCCGCCAGAACCTGCTGGGCAAGCGCGTCGACTACTCCGGCCGTTCGGTCATCGTCGTCGGCCCGAACCTGAAGCTGTATCAGTGCGGTCTGCCCAAGGAGA